>JBNJEU010000025.1:0-25654 GCA_051746205.1 Pseudomonadota bacterium | reverse complement strand
CAGCGAGCTGCCGCCATAGCTGATCAGGGGCAGCGGGAGGCCGACCACCGGCATCAGCCCCATGACCATGCCGATGTTGACGAAGACATAGATGAAGAAGCTCAGGGCGATGCTGGCGGCGAACAGACGGCCGAAGGTGTCCTGGGCGTTGTAGGCGATGTAGAGCGCGCGAAGGATGATGAAGGCGTAGGCGGTCAGCAGCACCGTCCCCCCGATGAAGCCGAATTCCTCGGCGAATACCGCGAAGATGAAGTCGGTGGAGCGCTCCGGTAAAAATTCGAGATGCGCCTGTGAACCGTTGAGCCACCCCTTGCCGTGGAGGCCGCCGGAGCCGATGGCGATCTTCGACTGGACGATGTGGTAACCGGATCCCAGCGGGTCGTTCTCCGGGTTCAGGAAGGTCAGGACCCGATCCTGCTGATAGCTGTGCAGGTTGCTCCAGATGAAGGGGATGGCCGCCAGTATGGCCGTGAGACCGGCGACCATCCAGTGCCAGCGCAGCCCCCCGAGAAGCAGCACGACGAATCCGGAGAAGGCGATGAGCACGCCGGTACCGAGATCGGGCTGCTGGACCACGAGCAGGGTGGGGACGGCGATGATGGCAAGGGCCACCAGGGTCTGGGCGAATCGGGGGGGCAGCCCCTCCCGGGCCAGGTATACGGCGACCATGCCGGGGACGGCCAGTTTCATGATCTCCGACGGCTGGAAACGGATGAAGCCGAGATCGAGCCAGCGCTGGGCCCCCTTGCCGATGCCGCCGAGCAGCATGACCAGGACCAGCAGAAGAAGTCCCGCCAGGAAGGCCCAGGGCAGCCACCGTCGCAGACGATCCGGCGGGATCTGGGCCAGGACCAGGAGGGCGACCAGTCCAATGAAGATTCGCGCGCTGTGGCGCATGACCAGATTGATGTCCTTGTCACCGGCGCTGTAGATGATGAAGATCCCGGCGACCAGCATCGCCAGCAGTGCCACCAGTAGCGGGATGTCCAGGTGCAGGCGGCGACTGAGGCCGCGGGCGCTGAACAGACTGCCGCTGCCGGCCGGTGTGGCCTCGAACTGGCTCATGAATCATCCCCCCACGGGTCGGATGGCGCGATGAAGGGCGGGTCCGCGGCGGGTGGTTCACCCTCCGGGGAAGGGGGATCGTTTTCCCGTTCGCTCAGTGGCAGTTGGACCTTCGGCGCCGGAAGAGGCTCGGTAATGCCCTGGCTGATCAGATAGTGAGTAATGACTTTTTCGGCAATCGGAGCCGCCACGGTGCTGCCACCCCCACCATGCTCCGCGATGACCGCAACGACGATCTCGGGATCGTCCGCGGGGGCAAAGCCGACGAACAGGGAGTGATCGTGGAGGCTCCAGGCCAGCTCGTCCGGATCGTATTCCCGTTCCTCGCCGAGGCCGAAGACCTGAGCGGTCCCGGTCTTGCCCGCCATGCGGTAATTGATGCGCCAGCCGATGTCGCGGGCGGTTCCCCGGCGACCGTGGATCACGTCTTCCATGGCGTCCACCACCCTCTCGAGCCGGTCCGGTTCGAGATCCAGGGGTTCGGGTAATGGCTTCGGCAATTTCGCATCGCCCTCGATTTCCCGGACCACGTTCGGCGTGACACGCTTGCCGCCGTTCGCGAGGATGGCAGTGGAGGTCGCGAGCTGCAGCGGGGTGGCCAGCAGATAACCCTGACCGATCCCGGTGATCAGCGTTTCCCCCGGGAACCAGCGTACATTCTGGTTGCGTTGCTTCCATTCGCGATCGGGGACGAGACCGGAACGCTCGCCCATCAGATCGATGCCGGTACGCGAACCAAAGCCGAACTCGCGCAGCATCGGGGCCAGCTCGTCGATGCCCATGCGGTAGGAGAGTTCGTAGAAATAGACGTCGCACGACTCCGCCACGGCCTTGCGCATGTCGGTGGGGCCGTGACCACTGCGCTTCCAGTCGCGATAGACCCGCTGATCCTCGAACTCCGGTTCATAGTAGCCCTTGCACTGGATGGTTTCGTCGGGGCGGAAGTGGCCCTGTTCGAGGCCGGCGAGGGCGATGATCGGTTTGGTGATCGAACCGGGCGGATAGCGTCCGCTGATCGCGCGGTTGAACAAGGGCCGTTCCCGCGAGTCGGTGAAGAGTTCGCGGGAGGAAGCATCGAAGCCGCGGATGAAGACATTGGGATCGAAACTCGGCACGCTGGCCAGGGCGAGGACCTCGCCTGTGTCCGGTTCCAGGGCGATCAGGGCCCCGTATTCGTCGCCGAAGGCCTCGTGGGCGACCCGGGTCAGTTCGGTGTCGATGCTCAGGCGGATGTCGCGACCGGGTTCCGGACTGGTTCGTTCCAGGACCCGGAGGATGCGCCCCTGGGCGTTGGTCTCCACCTGCTGGTGGCCGGCCCGGCCGTGCAGGACCTTCTCGTAGGAACGCTCCACGCCGACCTTGCCGATGTGGCTGGTGCCCCGATAGACGGAGCGATCGAGCCGCTGCAGCTCCTCGCGACCGATGCGTCCCATGTAGCCTACGGTATGGGCGGTGAGTTCGCCCTGCGGATAGTGACGGGCCAGCCGCGCCTCGATGTCGACACCCGGGAACTCGTGGCGGTTGATGGCAAAACGGGCCACCTCCTCGTCCGAGAGGCGCGAACGCAGGGGAACGCGCTGGAACGAGCGTGTCCGTCCGACCTCCTCGCGAAAGCGTTCCACTTCCTCGTCGGTGAGTTCGAGCAGGTCGTCCAGCCGCGCGAGGGTCCCGTCGAGATCCTTCACCTGTTCGGGGATTACCTCCAGGCTGTAGGTGGGCACATTCTCTGCCAGCAGGACTCCGTTGCGGTCGTAGATCAGGCCGCGGGTCGGCGAGATCGGGGCGATGTTGACCCGGTTGGCCTGGGAGAGGGTGGCGAAGTGCTCGTGGCCGGTGACCTGGAGGAAGAACAGGCGTCCGAGCAGGCCCAGCAGCAGCAGCATGACGAGCATGCCGGCAATGAGGGTGCGCCGATTGAAGATGTCGCTGTCGCGGACGTGATCGCGGATGGCATGGAAATCGCTGCGTGCCATGGTCTCCTCAGGCGATGCGGTAGCGGCGGCGCAGGGCGCGCAGCAGCACGAACATCAACGGCCAGATCAGCATGCTGGTCACCGCCGGTGCCCAGAACCAGAGACTCACGGCCGGTTCACCGACCACACCCCGGATCCAGCTCAGGATCAGCAGGTTCAGAGCCACGAGTACCAGCACTGCCACGGCCTGCTGCCAGATGGTATAGAGTCGCAGTCGCTGGTGCAGGCGCATGACCAGGTAGGCGACCAGCGCGAAGGCGAGGGCATGCTGACCCAGCAGGGCGCCCACGGCGACATCCTGGAAGAGGCCCACGACCCAGGCGATGCCGACACCGATCCGACCGGGGATGGCCATGTTCCAGTAGATGAGGACCAGCAGCAGCCATTCCGGCCGCGCCACCGCCAGCCACTGCGGCAGTGGCATCAGTGTCAGCAGCAGGCCGACCACCAGGGTGATGGCAATGAGGCCGTTGCCGCTGGAACGGGTGCGGGGATTCATGAGCCCCCTCCCGCTTCGTTCGTCGTTTCGTCGTCATCTACGGCGCGCTGTTTGAACTCGTCGCTCCACAGCAACAGCACCTCGCGAACCCGGTCGATGCGCGCCAGTGGCCGGGCCTCGACGGAGGCGTACGGTTCGCCGGGGTTTCTGGTGACGTCGACGATCTCGCCCACCGGATAGCCGGTGGGGAAACGACCACCGAGACCGGAGGTCACCAGCAGATCCCCGGCTTCGAGATCGGCATTGTTCGGTATGTACGGGATGTCCAGCCGCTCGGCCGAACCCGTTCCCACGGCGAGTCCGCGCAGGCCGGTGCGGTTGACCTGGATGGGTACGGCGTGGGATGGATCGGTGATCAGCATGGCGGTGCTGGAGACCGGGCCAGTATGGACCACCTGGCCCATGACGCCGTCGCGGTCGAGGATGGGTTGGCCGGTATACACTTCGTCGCGCACCCCCTTGTCCAGGACCACCTTGCGGCTGAAGGGATCCAGGTCCACCGAGAGCAGTTCCGCGATCTCGACACGTTCTTCCAGTTCGCGGGACGAGTCGAACAGCTCGCGCAGCCGCTCGTTCTCCGCTTCCAGTGCCGCCATGCGCTGGAGCTTGCCGTGAAGCAGCAGTTTCTCGTTACGCAGCGTGTTGACCTGGCGGCGCAGACTGCTCTGGGCCGTCACGCTGCCGCCAATGCTGCGCGCGGCTGAACTCGGCAGGTCCACCACCAGCTGGAAGGGGTAGAGCAGGGTCGCCAGGCCGGCGCGGATGGTCTGTAGATGGCTCTGGTGATGGTCCACGATCATCATCGTCAGCGACAGCATGATCACCAGGATCAGCCGGGCCGTGATGGACGGACCACGCGAAAACAGCGAATCGATGGAACACCTCCGAGGATGACGGGCGCACGGGCCCGGGATCGCGCTCGGGCCGAATCTCCGCACCGATTCGACACGGTCGCAGCGGAGTGGCCGGAACCACCGCCCGGGTTTCTGGTATGATTAACGTCCCGGGCTTGTGGTGAGTCTACGCCATGATCATTCGAGGCTGAAGAGCTCGCCGTCGTACTCGTCCATCATCTCCAGAGCGCGCCCCCCGCCGCGGGCGACGCAGGTCAGCGGTTCCTCGGAGACGATCACCGGCAGGCCGGTCTCTTCCATGATCAGTCGGTCGAGATCACGCAGCAGGGCGCCACCGCCGGTGAGGACCATACCGCGCTCGGCGATGTCGGCGCCGAGCTCCGGCGGGGTCTGTTCGAGGCCGGTCTTCACCGCTTCGACGATGCCGGACAGCGGTTCCTGCAACGCCTCGAGGATCTCGTTGCTGTTCAGGGTGATGGAGCGCGGTACGCCCTCCGCGAGGTTGCGTCCGCGCACTTCCATCTCGCGGACTTCGGTACCGGGGTAGGCGCTGCCGATCTCTTCCTTGATGCGCTCGGCGGTGGAGTCGCCGATGAGCGAGCCGTACTTGCGCCGGACGTAGTTGATGATCGCCTCGTCGAAGCGGTCGCCGCCGATGCGCACCGAGGAGGCGTAGACGATGCCGTTGAGGGAGAGCACGGCGATTTCGGTGGTGCCGCCGCCGATGTCCAGGACCATGGAGCCCTGGGCCTCGGTGATCGGCATGCCGGCCCCGATGGCGGCGGCCATCGGCTCCTCGATGAGGTAGACCTCGCGCGCCCCGGCGCCGGCGGCCGATTCGCGGATGGCGCGGCGCTCCACCTGGGTGGCGCCGCACGGGACACAGATCAGCACCCGCGGACTCGGCCGCAGGAAGCGCGCCTCGTGTACCTTGCGGATGAAGTGCTGAAGCATCTTCTCGGTGACGGTGAAATCGGCGATGACGCCGTCCTTCATCGGCCGGATGGCGACGATGTTGCCGGGGGTGCGGCCGAGCATGCGCTTGGCGTCGTCACCGACGGCGGCAATCGCCTTGGGTCCGCCGGGTCCGCGATCCTGGCGGATGGCGACCACCGAGGGTTCGTTCAGAACGATGCCCTTGCCGCGCATGTAGACCAGGGTGTTGGCGGTCCCCAGGTCAATGGAAATATCGTTGGAGAAGAATCCCCGGAAGCGTCCGATCATGGGTTGTTGTCTCCCGCCTGCGCGGAGTCGATTAAATGGTGTTCTCAGAGCGTCGTAACTCTATCAACGGGGGGGGATTGGGGCAAGCACCGCGATGTGATAGATTTCGCGCTTTCATCCCGTGCCCGAGCGCTTCCCGGAGAAACGAACAGCCATGGCCCTTGACCGTTCCGACGTCGAGAAGGTCGCCCATCTGGCCCGTCTGGCCATCGATGAGGACGACATCCCCGAGTATACACAGAATCTCTCCGACATCCTCGATATGGTGGCGAAGATGGAGGCGGTGGACACCGAGGGCGTGGAGCCCATGGCCCACCCCATGGAGGTGACCCAGCGATTGCGCGCCGATACCGTCACCGAAGTCGATCGGCGCGAGACCTTCCAGGCGCTGGCTCCGGCGGTGGAAGGCGGCGTCTATCTCGTCCCCCGCGTGGTGGAGTAGACCATGAGCATCTGCGACAAGTCCCTGACCGAGATGGCCGCCGGCCTGGCCGCCGGTGAGTTCTCCAGCGAGGAGCTGGTGAGCGAGCATCTGGGCCGCGTCAACGCCATCGACGGCGGCATCAACAGCTTCATCACCCTCGACGAGGAGGGCGCGACGAGCGCCGCCCGCGCGGCCGACGCCGAGCGCGCCGCCGGCCGCGCCGGGCCGCTCACCGGCGTGCCGGTGGCGCACAAGGACATCTTCTGCACCGAGGGTCTGCGCACCTCCTGCGGCTCGAAGATGCTCGACAACTTCGTCGCCCCCTACGACGCCACGGTGGTCAGCCGCTTCCGCCAGGCCGGTCTGGTGAACCTCGGCAAGACCAACATGGACGAGTTCGCCATGGGATCGTCCAACGAGACCAGTTTCTACGGTCCGGTGGCCAACCCGTGGGCCGAACAGGCGGTCCCCGGGGGCTCCTCCGGTGGTTCGGCGGCAGCGGTGGCTGCACGCCTGACACCCGGGGCGACCGGGACCGACACCGGCGGCTCCATTCGCCAGCCGGCGGCGCTGTGCGGCGTCACCGGCCTGAAGCCGACCTACGGCCGGGTGTCGCGCTGGGGCATGATCGCGTTCGCCTCCAGCCTCGACCAGGCCGGGCCGATGGCGCGCTCCGCCGAGGACTGCGCCTGGCTGCTCGGCGCCATGGCCGGCTTCGACGAGCGCGACTCCACCAGCCTGCAAGAACCGGTGCCCGACTACACCGAGGGGCTCCAGCGCGACCTCAAGGGGCTGCGCATCGGCCTGCCGAAGGAGTATTTCGCCACCGGACTGGATGCCGCCACGGCGCGCCAGCTGGAGGCGGCCATCGAGGAATACCGCAAGCTGGGCGCCGAGATCCGCGAGGTCTCGCTGCCCAACACCGAGCTGGCGGTGCCGACCTACTACGTCATCGCCCCGGCGGAGTGCTCGTCGAACCTGTCGCGCTACGACGGCGTGCGCTTCGGCTACCGCTGCGAGGAGCCGCGGGACCTCGAGGACCTCTACATGCGCAGCCGCGGCGAGGCCTTCGGCGACGAGGTGAAGCGCCGCATCATGGTCGGTACCTACGCCCTCTCAGCCGGCTACTTCGACGCCTACTACCTGAAGGCCCAGCGCCTGCGCCGGCTCATCAAGGACGACTTCATGGCCGCCTTCGAGGAGGTCGACGTGCTGCTGGGCCCCACCGCGCCGGGACCGGCGTTCGACCGGGGAGCCATCAGCGATCCGGTCTCCATGTACCTCTCGGACATCTACACCATCGCCGCGAACCTCGCCGGGCTGCCGGCGATGTCGCTGCCGGCCGGATTCGTGGAGGGGCGCCCGGTGGGGTTGCAGCTCATCGGCAACTACTTCGACGAGGGGCGGCTGCTCAATGTCGCCCATCGCTTCCAGCAGGCCACCGACTGGCACACGCGCTCCCCCGACGACGGCCGGGCCTAGGCTACGAGGATTCAACGGATGCAGTGGGAAACAATCATCGGGCTGGAGATCCATACCCAGCTGGCCACCAATACCAAGATCTTCTCCGGCGCCTCCACCGCCTACGGCGCCGCACCCAACAGCCAGGCGTGCGCCGTGGACCTCGGTCTGCCCGGGGTGCTGCCGGTTCTCAACCGCGAGGCGGTGTTCATGGCCGCCAAGTTCGGGCTGGCCATCGGCGCGGCGATCGCGCCGACCTCGGTCTTCGCTCGCAAGAACTATTTCTACGCCGATCTGCCCAAGGGCTACCAGATCAGCCAGTACGAACTGCCGGTGGTGCGCGAGGGCGAGCTGCTCATCGATCTCGCCGAGGGCGAGAAGAAGACCATCGGCATCACCCGCGCCCATCTGGAAGAGGACGCCGGCAAGTCCCTGCACGAGGATTATCACGGCATGACCGGGATCGACCTCAACCGCGCCGGGACCCCGCTGCTGGAGATCGTCTCCGAACCGGACATGCGCTCGGCGCGGGAGGCGGTGGCGTACGCCAAGAAGATCCACGCCCTGGTGCAGTATCTGGCGATCTGCGACGGCAACATGCAGGAAGGGTCGTTCCGGATCGACGCCAACGTCTCCATCCGGCCGATGGGTGAACACCGCTTCGGGACCCGCACCGAGGTCAAGAACGTCAACTCCTTTCGCTTCCTGGAGAAGGCGATCAACTTCGAGGTGGAGCGCCAGCGGGATGTCCTCGAGGGCGGCGGCCGGGTGGTCCAGGAGACGCGGCTGTACGACGCGGCGAAGGACGAGACCCGCTCCATGCGCGGCAAGGAGGAGGCCACCGACTACCGCTACTTCCCCGATCCCGACCTGCTGCCGCTGGCCATCGACGAGGCGTTCGTCGACGCAGCCCGGGCCGATCTGCCGGAGCTGCCGGACGCCAAGCGGGCGCGCTTCGTCGCCGACCACGGCCTGTCCGACTACGACGCCGGGGTGCTCATCGGCAGCCGGGCGCTGGCCGACTACTACGAGGCGGTGGTCGCCGCCGTGGGCAACGACGCCAAGCTCTGCGCCAACTGGGTCAACGGCGAACTGGCGGCGGCGCTGAATCGCGACGATGTCGACATCACCGCGAGCCCGGTGAGCGCCGAGGCCCTGGCCGGTCTGCTCAAGCGGATCCAGGACGAGACCATCTCCGGCAAGATCGCCAAGGAGGTGTTCGAGGCGATGTGGGCCGGCGAGGGCGATGCCGACACCATCATCGAGGCGAAGGGGCTCAAGCAGATCACCGACAGCTCCGAGCTGGAGGGGATCATCGACGAGGTCATTGCCGCCAATCCCGAGCAGGTGGAGCAGTACCGGGCCGGCAAGGAGAAGCTGATCGGCTTCTTCGTCGGCCAGGTGATGAAGGCCACCGGCGGCAAGGCGAATCCGCAGCAACTCAACGAGCTGCTGAAGTCGAAGTTGCAGGGCTGACGGATGGGCGACGCGACGGGGGACGGCGACACCCTCCAGCGCTTCCTGTTCGAGCACGCCGCCATTCGTGGCGAGGTGCTCCGACTCGACGCCGGCTGGCGGGCGGTCCTGGAGACCCACGACTACCCGCCGGTGGTTCGCCGGATGCTCGGTGAGGCGCTGACGGCGGCGGTCCTGCTGAGTTCCACGCTGAAGTTCAACGGCTCCCTGACCCTCCAGATCCAGTCCGACGGCCCCCTCCATCTGCTGGTGGCCGAGGCTACCAGCGACCGGACCTTCCGTGGCATGGCCCAGTGGCGCGACCAGGTCCCCGATGGGGATCTGCCGGCGGTGTTCGGCTCCGGCCGCATGGTGATCACGCTCGACCCGCGCGACGGTGGCGAGCGCTACCAGGGCGTGGTGGCCCTGGAGGGCGATTCGCTGGCCGCCGCCGTGGAGAACTACCTGGTGCGCTCGGAGCAGCTGGCGACCCGGATCTGGCTGGCGGTGGACGAGCGGCGCGCTGCCGGCCTGCTGCTCCAGCGCCTGCCCGGCGACACCCCCGACGAGGATGTCGACGCCTGGGAGCGAGCGGGCCACCTGGCCGCGACCGTGCGACCCGAGGAACTGCTGGATCTCGATGGCGCCGAACTGCGCCATCGCCTCTTCCACGAGGAGGACCTGCGGGTGTTCGAGCCGGAGCCGGTGCGTTTCCACTGCACCTGCTCCCGGGAGCGGGTGGCGCGGATGCTGCTGGGGCTCGGGGCGGACGAGGTCCGTTCCATCGTCGCCGACGAGGGGCAGGTGGAGGTCCACTGCGAGTTCTGCAATCGCCGCTACGCCTTCGATCCGGTGGATGCCGAACAGCTGCTGGCCGATGGCGGCCTCGAGGGGTTCACCGGCGACCCCGGGACACAGCACTGAACCGGAGGCGCCCGTGGACGATTCACAGTTGCTGCGCTACAGCCGTCAGATCATGCTGCCGCAGCTGGGCATCGTGGGGCAGGAGCGGCTGCTGGCCGGCCACGCGCTGATCCTCGGTCTCGGCGGGCTCGGCTCGCCGGTGGCGCTCTACCTCGCGGCGGCGGGGGTCGGCCACCTGACCCTGGTGGACTTCGACACCGTCGACCTTTCCAACCTGCAGCGCCAGATCGCCCACACCACCGACAGCATCGGCCGGTCCAAGGTGGCCTCGGCGGCCGAGCGGATCCGGGCGCTGAACCCCGATGTCGCGGTGACCTGTCGCGAGGAAGAGCTGGACGACGCGGCGCTGGCCGAGGCCATCGACGCGGCCGACGTGGTCCTGGACTGCTCCGACAACTTCGCCATCCGCTTTCGCCTCAATCGCCTCTGCGCCGCCGCCGGCACGCCGCTGGTCTCGGGCGCGGCGGTGCGCATGGAGGGGCAGGTGGCGGTCTATCCCTACACCCCGGAGAGTGCCTGCTACCGCTGCCTCTACCGCGAGGAGGGCGAGGATACCGCGCTGACCTGCAGCGAGAACGGTGTTCTGGCGCCGGTGGTGGGGATGGTGGGGACCATTCAGGCCACCGAGGCCCTGAAGCTGCTCGCCGGGATCGGCCGATCGCTGGCCGGCCGGCTGCTGCTCATCGACGCCCTGAACGGGGAGTTCCGGACCCTGAACCTGCGCGCGGATCCGGCGTGTCCGGTCTGCGGCGACCCCGCGTGAAGCGCGCGTGACCCGCCAGGTCGACCAGTGTGTCGACCGCCACCAGCCCTGCCTCCCGGAAGAGTCCGGCCACCGCGTCGGCCTGATCGTGGCCGTGCTCCACCAGCAGCCAGCCACCGGGGGCGAGGGTCGGCGGCACGCGCCGGGCCAGCTCGCGCAGGGCGTCGAGGCCGTCGGGGCCGGCGGCGAGGGCGACGCGCGGTTCGAAGGCGACGTCGCCCCGGTCGAGGTGGGGGTCGTCCTCGGGGATGTAGGGCGGATTGGAGACCACCAGGTCCCACGGGCCGTGCAGGTCGGCCAGCCATTCACCGTGGCGCGGGTGCAGCCGTCCCGCCAGACCCAGGCGGCGGGTGTTCTCGAGGGCGATGGTGATCGCTGCCTCGCTGGCCTCGGTGGCGTGGATGGACCAGTCCGGTCGTTCCCGCACCAGGGCGAGGGCGATGGCACCGCTGCCGGTGCCGATGTCCACCACCCGGGCGTCGTCGCGTCCGGCCAGCAGTGCCAGGGCGTGGTCCACCAGCTCCTCGGTCTCCGGACGCGGGATCAGTACGCCGGGGGCGATGGTCAGCTCCAGTTCGCGGAAGCCGTGCCAGCCGGTGAGATAGGCGACGGGCTCGCCGACGGCGCGGCGCTCGACCCGTTCGGTGAAGGCGTGATGCTGTTCGGGGGTGAGTTCCACCTCGGGAAAGGCGCGCAGCCGGCTGCGCGGCCAGTCGAGGACGTCGGCCAGCAGCCATTCGGCGTCGAGGCGCGGGGACTCGCTGGCGGCGAGGCGTTCCACGGCGGTGGCGAGGACCGCCGCGACGGTGGGGGCGCTCATGCCTCGGCGGCCAGCTCCGCGAGTTGTTCCGCCTGATACTCGCTGATCAGGGGGTCGATGATCGGATCCAGATCGCCGGCAAGGACCGTCTCCAGTTTGTGCAGTGTCAGACCGATGCGGTGGTCGGTGACCCGGCCCTGGGGGAAGTTGTAGGTGCGGATGCGTTCGGAGCGGTCGCCACTGCCCACCAATGCCTTGCGCGTCTCGGCGCGCTCGCGCGCCCGGCTCGCCTCCTGCTCCTGCTGCAGCTTGGCCTGAAGGAAGCTCAGGGCGCGGGCGCGGTTCTTGTGCTGGGAGCGCTCCTCCTGACACTCCACCACGATCCCCGTGGGCAGGTGAGTCACACGGATGGCGGAATCGGTCTTGTTGACGTGCTGGCCGCCGGCGCCGGAGGCGCGGAAGGTGTCGATGCGGAGATCGGCGGTATTGATCGCCTCCGCCGCTACCTCATCGGCTTCCGGCAGGATCGCCACGGTGCAGGCCGAAGTGTGGATCCGACCCTGGGATTCGGTCTCCGGCACCCGCTGCACTCGATGGGCGCCCGACTCGAACTTCAGCCGCGAATAGGCACCGTGGCCGTCGATGCGTGCCACCACCGCCTTGTAACCGCCGTGTTCGCCCTCCGATTCGCTGAGGATCTCCAGTGTCCAGCCACGCTGCTCGGCGTAGCGAGCGTACATGCGCAGGAGATCGCCGGCGAACAGCGCGGCCTCGTCGCCGCCGGTGCCGGCGCGGATCTCCAGATAGGTGCTCTTGTCGTCGTTGGGATCCTTTGGCAGCAGGTGCTTCTGCAACTCGGCGTGGAGCGCCTCTTCGCGCTCTCGGGCGGTGGCCAGTTCCGCCTCGGCCATCTCGCGCATCTCCGGGTCCGGATCGGCGGCCATGGCTTCGGCCGACTCGATGTCGGCGAGGACGGCCAGATACTCGGTGTAGCGGGTCACCACCGGCGTGAGCTGGGCGTGCTCCTGGGAGAGGCGCCGGAAGCGGTCCGGATCGGTATGGGTTCCGGGATCGGCCAGCAACGCCTCCAGCTCCTCGAGCCGGTCGCGCAGACCATCGAGACGTTCGTGGAGACGAGGTTTCACGGCTTGCGACTGTCGGGGATGTCGAAGAGGTGGCGGGCCGCGCGCAGGACTTCCTCGTCACCGCGCTGGGCGGCCTGGTTCATCTGCACGGTGGGGGTGTGGAGGAACTTGTTGGTCAGACGGTGAGCCAGTGCCGACATGATCTCGTCGGCATCGTGGCCGGCGGCGAGCTGGCGCCGCGCCTTGTCGAGTTCGGTCTCGGTGGTGACCCGGGCATTCTCGCGGAAGTCCCGAATGGTGCCCACGGCCCCCTGAGCGCGGAGCCACGACATGAACCGGGTGACCTGGGTGTCGATGATCTCCTCGGCCTGAACGGCAGCGCTCTGGCGTGATTCGAGCCCCTCGTCGATGATCGCCTGGAGGTCGTCCACGGCATAGAGGTAGACGTCCTCCAGCGTGTCCACCGCCGGGTCGATGTCGCGCGGTACGGCGATGTCGACCATCAGCATCGGCTTGTGCCGGCGCTTCTTCACCGCCTTCTTCGCCATTGCCTTGTTCACCAGCGGGTCGGGGCAGGCGGTGGCGGCCACCAGCAGGTCCGCTTCGGCCAGGTGGGCGTCGAGTTCGGTGAGTTCGATGGCGTAGCCGTCCAGCGGGCGCGCCAGGTCGTGGGCGCGTTCGATGGTCCGGTTGGCCACCACGATTCGGCCGATGCCGGCCTCGCGCAGGTGGCGGGCCACCAGCTCGTTGGTCTCGCCGGCGCCCAGCAGCAGGGCGGTATGCTGATCCAGCCGTTCGAAGAACTGCCGCGCCAGATTCACCGCCGCATAGGCCACCGAAACGGCACTGGCCCCGATGGCGGTGTCGGTGCGGACCTGCTTGGCGGCGGCGAAGGTATGCTGGAACAGGCGATTGAGCTGGCCGCCCACGGCGCCGGCGGCGCTGGCGGCCTCATAGGCGCTCTTCAGCTGGCCGAGGATCTGGGGTTCGCCCAGGACCAGCGAATCGAGGCCGCTGGCCACGCGCATGACCTGGCGCACGGCGGCCTGTTCGGGATGGATGTAGATGTACGGGGCGACCTCGTCCGGATCGAGGTCGTGGTAGCGCGAGAACCAGGTAACCAGATCGCGTTCGTTCGGGGTTTCGCCGCCGCAGTAGATCTCGGTGCGGTTACAGGTGGAGAGGATGGCGGCCTCGTCGACGCCGACGTTCGCGCGCAGATCGGCCAGCGCCTCGTCCAGCCCCTCGGCCGGAAAGGCCACACGTTCCCGGATGGCCACCGGGGCGGTCTTGTGATTGAGTCCGAATGCTACCAGGGTCATGGAACCACTCCTCCATCGTGTGGTCATTCTGGGGGAAGGCCCCGCCAAACTCAAGATTGAGCGCGGATGAAAACAGGGTCCCCTTTTCGTTATAGTGGGACCCCAGCCACCCATCGGGCCCACCGGGATCCTCGTATTTATGACGCCACGTCGCTCAATCATTCTCCCCCGCGCCATGGTGCATGCGGGATCCTCGTTGATTCTGTCCGGTCTGCTGGTCGGTTGCGCGGCCACGACGCCGCAGCCCGACGAGCTGCCGATGACTCCGGAGCCGGCTCGGGTGGTTGCGGACGAGGCCCGGGTCTCCTCTCCGGGAGCCGGTCTGACCGGCGAGCTCCTCTATCAATTGCTGGCCGGAGAGATCGCCGGTCAGCGCCGGATGATGCCGGTGGCCACCGAGTTCTATCTGGCCGCTGCCCGCAATGCCGTCGATCCGCGGGTGGCGGAGCGAGCGGCCCGGCTGGCCCTGTTCGCCGGGAACGAGCCGGCCGCCCGCGAGGCGAGCAAGCTCTGGGTGAAGCTGGCGCCGGCGGACCATCAGGGGCGACAGATCATGGCGGCGCTCCACATCCGCGCCGGCGAGGTGGATGCCGCCACGGAGCAGCTTGAAGCCCTCATTGAACTGGTCGGCGCGGAGAGCGGCGAGAGCTTCATGGCCATCGGCGGACTCCTCTCCCGGGAGGAGGATCAGGAAACGGCGCTGGCGGTAATGGACAACCTCGTGGCCGAGCACCAGGACAATCCCGAAGCACTTTTTGCTCAGGCCCATATGGCCATGCGACTGGGCAAGCACGACCGGGCCGGCGGGGCGCTGCAACGCGTCCTCGCGCTGCGGCCCGACTGGACCCGGGCCCTGGTTCTGCGGGCGAGTCTCCAGCGCGAGCAGGGGGGGCCGGAAGCGGCCCTGGACGATCTCGAGTCCGCGGTGGATGGGAATCCCGATGACCGGACGTTGCGCCTGACCTATGCCCAGTACCTGGTGGATGCCGACGAACTCGAGCAGGCGCGTCGGGAGTTCAATCACCTGGCCGAGGAGCGGCCGGAGGATGCCGAGGTTCGTTTTGCTCTCGGGCTCCTGAACCTGGAAATGGGTGAACCCGAGAAGGCCGAGCGCCATATGCGTTTCCTGGTGGAGAACAACGAGGCGGGCAACGACAATGCCGTCTTCTTTCTCGGCCAGGCGATGATGGCGCAGGGGCAAGAGCGAGAGGCCGAGCGCTGGTTCCGCCGGGTCGAGGACGGTGAATATCGTTTCAACGCCCGTCTGCTGATCGCCCGGATCATGGCCGAACGGGGGGAGATCGTCGAGGCGCGTCATTTCCTGCAATCGGTGGAGCCGGAGAGCGAGGATGAACAGGTGCGCCTGATCCTGACCGAGGGTCGCCTGCTGCGCGAGGCCGGCCACCTCGAGAGCGCATTCGAGGTCTACAGCCGCGGGCTGCAGCGGCATCCACGCCAGCGCGATCTCCTCTACGAACGGGCGCTGGTGGCCGAACGGCTGGACCGGATCGATGTGCTCGAGGACGATCTGCGCCAGCTTCTCGAACGGGAACCGGAACACACCCACGCCCTGAACGCCCTGGGCTATACCCTGGTGGACCGCACCGACCGGATCGAGGAGGGGATGGAGTACATCCGCCAGGCCCATGAAAACCAGCCGAACGATCCAGCCATCCTGGACAGCATGGGATGGGGGTACTATCGCCTCGGCAAGTTGAAAAAGGCCGAGGAGTATCTGCGTCGCGCCATGGAGAAGGCCGGTGATGCCGAGATCGCCGCCCATCTGGGTGAGATCCTCTGGGAGCGCGACAAGCGCGACGAGGCCCGCGCGGTCTGGGAGAAGGGGCTGGAGGCCGACCCGGACGACCAGTTCCTGCGCGAGACCATGAGGCGGCTGCTGCCGTGAGGCGATCGGCTTGCAGGGGACCGCTGGCGGCCCTTGCCGTGGCGGCGGTCGTGGGGCTGGCCGGCTGTGCCACCACGCCCCCGGAATCGGTGCCGGAATCCCCCGAACGGGCCTGGCAGGGCCACTGGATGGCCGTTGCAGCGATCGCGAACTGGGAGATGAGCGGCCGGGTGGCAGTGCGCACCGAGGAGGACGGGGGCCGCGTTCAGCTCCACTGGGTTCAGGAAGGACCGGCCTACAAACTGGTTCTCAACGGCCCCTTCGGTAGTGGCGAGGTGACCATGGTGGGCGACGAGGACGGGGCGACCATCACCGGGGCGGACGACCAGGGCTATCATCATCCCGACGCCGCCTTCCTGCTGGAGGCCTACACCGGTTACGCCATCCCGGTCGATGCGCTGGTCTACTGGGTACGCGGGATCCCGGCCCCCGGCCTCGAGGTTCATCGGGAACTCGACCGTCACGGCCGGCTGGCCCAACTGGAGCAGGGGCCCTGGACGGTGGAGTACGAAGAGTATCAGAAGGTCGACGGCGAGTACCTGCCGGTGCGGCTGCGCGCCGAGGGGCCGGGCATGGCGCTGCAACTGGCCGTCCACGACTGGCATCGGTCCGGAGGGGGCGGATGAATAGCCGGGAGTGGTCGGCGCCGGCCAAGCTGAACCTCTTTCTCCATGTGATCGGTCGGCGACCGGACGGCTACCATCGGTTGCAGACCGTCTTCCAGTTCCTCGACCACGGCGACCGGCTGCGGGTGGCGCCGCGCGACGATGGCGAACTGATCGTCCGCCACCGGATGGCGGGACTCGACCCCGACGATGACCTGGTCCTGCGCGCGGCCCGGCTCCTGCGGGAGAGCAGTGGCACGTCGGCGGGGGCCGAACTGGAGCTGACCAAAGTGCTGCCCGCCGGTGGCGGCCTCGGCGGCGGCAGCTCCGATGCCGCCACGGCTCTGGTGGCCTTGAACGCGCTCTGGGGCCTCGACTGGTCGGAGGACGCGCTGGCGGAACTCGGGCTGAAGCTGGGTGCCGATGTGCCGGTCTTCGTTCGGGGCCGGGCCGCCTGGGCGGAGGGCGTCGGCGAGGAGCTGACGCCGGTGGACCTTCCGCAACCGTGGTATCTGGTCATCCATCCCGGGGTCGGTGTTGCCACCGCCGACATATTTCGTGCCCCCGATTTGAACCGGGACAGGGAGCCCATTACAATACGCGACTTCCTTGCCGGCGCGGGGGAAAACACCCTCGAGCCGGTGGTTGCGGCTCGCGAGCCGGAGGTCGCCGCGGCGCTGGCATGGCTCGGCGAGCGCGCCCCGGCGCGGATGACCGGATCGGGGGCGTGCCTGTTTGCCGCCTTCGACGAGCCCGAGGCGGCCGAAGCGGTCTGTCGCGAGGTGCCGGCACGCTGGCACGCCTTCGTCGCCCGGGGTCGCAACCGTTCGCCGCTGTTCGCGGCGAGTGAAGAACCCGTTTCCACTGGGGCGTAGCCAAGCGGTAAGGCAGCGGCTTTTGATGCCGCCATGCGTAGGTTCGAATCCTACCGCCCCAGCCATTTTCGCGGCGACCCTGCTCCGGGGTCGGCGTCCGTTCTGGCAAGCGTTCCCGGGGAGGGGTCGTGTCGGACACCAACATGATGGTATTCGCCGGTAACGCCAACCCGCAGTTGGCCAAGGCGATCGTCAGTTTCATGAAGCTGCCACTGGGCCGTGCCGTGGTCGGCAAGTTCAGCGACGGCGAGATCATGGCCGAGATCATGGAGAACGTGCGCGGACGTGACGTCTTCGTGGTCCAGCCCACCTGCGAGCCGACCAACGACAACCTGATGGAGCTGCTGGTGATGATCGATGCCCTGCGCCGGGCGTCGGCGGGCCGGGTCACGGCGGTTCTGCCCTACTTCGGTTACGCCCGTCAGGATCGTCGGCCGCGCTCTTCGCGGGTACCGGTCTCGGCCAAGGTGGTGGCGAACATGATCGAGGCGGTGGGCACCGATCGGGTGCTCACCGTCGACCTCCACGCCGATCAGATCCAGGGCTTCTTCGACATCCCGGTGGACAATGTCTACTCGTCGCCGATCCTGCTCGGTGACATCTGGCGGCGGAAGTATCCGAACCTGATGGTGGTCTCCCCGGACGTCGGTGGCGTGGTGCGCGCCCGCGCGGTGGCCAAGCGCCTCGACGACGCCGAGCTGGCGATCATCGACAAGCGCCGGCCCAAGGCCAACGAGTCGCGGGTAATGAACATCATTGGTGATGTCGAGGACCGCACCTGCATTCTGGTGGACGATCTGGTGGACACCGCCGGAACCCTGTGCAAGGCGGCCGGGGCGCTGAAGGAACACGGGGCGCGGAAGGTGGTGGCCTACTGCACCCACCCGGTCCTGTCGGGGCCGGCCCTCGACAACATCGTGAATTCCGAACTGGACGAGCTGGTGGTGACCGACACCATCCCGCTCTCTCACGAGGGGCGGGAATCCGGGAGGATCCGGGTGCTTTCCATCGCCGAGATGCTGGCGGAGACCATCCGCCGGATCAGTCACGAAGAGTCGGTCAGTTCCCTCTACATGGACTGACCGGAAACGAATCCTTGAAGGGGGGCCGCGTCGGCCTCCCGGGTACGCCGAACCTGGTCGCGGGGGAGGCGGACGGCGGCTTCGATCCGCCGTTTCCGACTTGTGGAGTTGAAAAGCAATGAGTAATGACACCTTTATCGTCGAAGCGCAGAAACGGACCGATCAGGGCAAGGGTGCGAGCCGCCGCCTGCGTCGGACCGGGCGCTTTCCCGCCATTGTCTATGGCAACAACATCGAACCGGAGGCGATCACCATCGATCACGACCGGTTCGAGAAGCAGATCGCCAACGAGGCCTTCTTCGCCCACATCCTGACCATCGATGTGGACGGTCAGAAGACCCAGGCCGTGATCAAGGACCTGCAGCGCCATCCGGCCAAGCCGCACGTCCTCCACGCCGACTTCATGCGCATCAACGCCAAGGAGACGCTGCGGGTGAGCATCCCGCTGCACTTCGAGGGCGAGGAAGAGGCGCCGGGCATCAAGATGGACGACGGCATCGCCACCCATGCCTTGACCCAGGTCGAGGTGGAGTGCCTGCCGGGCAATCTGCCGGAGTACATCACCATCGACATGTCGGAGATGAACATCGGCGACACCGTCCACCTCTCCGATCTGAAGCTGCCGAAGGGCGTCGAGCTGGTGGATCTGATGCACGGCGAGGACGCCGATGCGCTGGTCGCCACCGTCGAGGCCACCCGCGCCAGCAGCGGGGCCGAGGAGGAAGAGGAAGGCGCGCCGGAGGCCCCCGAGGCGCCCGACGTCGCCGGCGAGGAAGCGAGCGGCGACGAGGACAACGGCTAGTCGGGCCGCCGCGAGGTCGCCGGCATGGCCGTCGCCCTCATCGCCGGCCTGGGCAACCCCGGCGATCGGTATACCGGGACGCGGCACAATGCCGGGTTCTGGTTCGCCGATGCCGTGGTCGCCGCCCACGGCGGCGCCTTCCAGACGGAATCCCGCCACAAGGCCGAGGTGGCCCGCTTGCGGGTCGACGGCCACGATCTGCGCGTGGTCAAGCCGCTCACCTACATGAACCATTCCGGACAGGCGGTCGGTGCCCTGGCCCGTTTCTACCGCATCCCGGTGGAGGCGATCCTGGTGGCCCACGACGAGCTGGATCTGGATCCCGGCTGTGTGCGTCTGAAGAGCGGCGGCGGCCACGGCGGTCACAACGGGCTGCGCGACCTGGTCAGCCACCTCGGCAGTCGCGACTTTCACCGGCTGCGGCTCGGCATCGGCCATCCCGGTTCGGCGAGGGACGTGGTGGAATACGTGCTGAAGAAGCCGTCGGGGGCCGAGCGTCAGGCCATCGAACAGGCCGTGGACGAGGCGGTGCGCGAGCTGCCGACCATCGTCGCGGGCGACTTCGCCAACGCCATGAATCGCCTCCACCAACGCTGAAGAGAGACCAGACATGGGTTTCAAGTGCGGTATTGTCGGGCTGCCCAACGTGGGCAAGTCCACCCTGTTCAACTCCCTGACCCAGGCCGGGATCCAGGCGGAGAACTACCCCTTCTGTACCATCGAACCGAACGTCGGTGTAGTGCCGATGCCGGACCCGCGCCTCGACCGGCTGGCCGAGGTGGTGAAGCCGGAGCGGGTGCTGCCGACCACCATGGAGTTCGTCGACATCGCCGGGCTGGTGGCCGGGGCCTCGCAGGGTGAGGGGCTGGGTAACCAGTTCCTCGCCAACATCCGCGAGACCGACGCCATCGGCCACGTGGTGCGCTGCTTCGAGAACGACGACGTGGTGCACGTGGCCGGCCAGGTCGACCCGGTGGGGGACATCGAGGTGATCAACACCGAGCTGGCCCTGGCCGACCTGGAGACGGTGGAGAAGAACCTCCAGCGCACCGCCAAGGTGGCCAAGAGCGGCGACAAGGAGGCCCAGGCCCGCCAGGCGGTTCTGGAGAAGGTGAAGGCGGCGCTGGATGCCGGCGAGCCGGTGCGCGGCGTGGCGCTGGACGACGACGAGCGCGAGCACCTGCGCGACCTGCACCTGCTGACCATCAAGCCGACCATGTACATCGCCAACGTCGATGAGGACGGCTTCGACGACAACCCGCACCTGCGGGCGGTGGAAGAACTGGCGGCGAAGGAGGGGGCCCGGGTGGTGGCGGTGTGTGCCGCCATCGAGGCGGAGATCGCCGAGCTGGAGGAGGCCGAGAAGGCGGAGTTCCTGGAGAGCATCGGCCAGGAGGAGCCGGGGCTGAACCGGGTGATTCGAACCGGTTATGCCCTGCTGGGTCTGCAGACCTACTTCACCGCCGGGCCGAAGGAGGTGCGGGCCTGGACGGTGCCGGTGGGGGCCAGCGGGCCCGAGGCCGCCGGGGTGATCCACACCGACTTCCAGCGTGGCTTCATCCGCGCCGAGGTCGCCGCCTACGAGGACTTCGTCGCCCACGGCGGCGAGAAGGGGGCGAAGGAGGCCGGCAAGCTGCGCTCCGAGGGCAAGGAATACATCGTCCAGGACGGCGACGTCATCCACTTCCTCTTCAACGTCTGAGTTGACAGCGTGGCGGGATTTGGCGAGAATTCGCGGCTCTCGCACGGTCGCATCCCGCGTTGCGCCGTCCGCGAGGGGAGACATCCAGGCTACGTAGCTCAGCTGGTTAGAGCACATCACTCATAATGATGGGGTCCCCTGTTCGAATCAGGGCGTAGCCACCATATTTTTCAGTAGGTTAGGTTCTCCAGTCTAGGGTTCCTTCTAGGCTGGAGACCATGTGGAGACCACATGGCGACCATCTGGAGACCAGCCTTCAAGTAACACCCACGGGCCATGACCCGTTCACTCCTTTTCCTCTTCCCGCTGGTTCTCGCTGCATGGTGTTGTGCCTACTACAGGGCGTGCTCAAGAGCAGCCGAGCTCATCGTGGTGTATCGGCCCCCAGGCTCAGAGCGTTCATTGCCGAGTAGTGGTGGCAATGGTCAACGAAGTTGATCTCGCTGGGACGGATGTGATCCACGCCGGCGTGCGATAGCGCCTTCTGGAACCCGCTCACGCTGATGGGCTGTGAGCCGGCCAGTGGTACGAGCGGCACCTCGCACTCGCGGGCCAGCGCCTCCAGGATGTCCAGGTTGGCTTCTGATTCACCGAGCAAATCGGCGTACCGATCGCCGGCCGCGAAAGGGAGTGGCAGGTGGCCGCGGGGCAGGGACGGGATGGCCAGCGCGATGTCGGGCAGGATCTCCTTGGTGGCCATCACGACCGCACGCAGTAGTTCGGTGTGCGCTTCGCCATGCGCTGCCGGGTGCGCGCCTTCGGCCCGAGCCTCCAGGCAGGTGACGAACAACACCGGATGGTCGATGGAGACGTTTGGCGAGCTCAGCACGCTTCGCCGAAATCGCGTGTGGCGCACGGCATCCGCCAGTTGCCCCCGGAGTTCATCATCGTCGTAGTCCATCGCGGCCCGTAAAGCGTCCATGACCGTATACGAACCCGGGACCATCGACCGGGCGGAATTCACGGTGGCCAACAGATGGCCCTCAAGAATGGCGTCGATCCCGAATTCGTCCCCGGAGCCGGCGTAGAGCGGGGCGATCCCCACACCGCGCCGGGACTCCGCGTACGGGCGTGTTCCGAGCGCGCCGAGTCCGCCAATGGTCGCGCCACCATGCCTGCGGAAGGCCGGATCACGCTCACCGACCATCTGGCGCACGGCCGGGGAGTGGGGCCTGAACTCGGCAAGGGTCTTGCCAATGCCCTTTTCATGCGGCCCGTGTACAGGGGGGTGGTACACAAAGCCGTTCCCACCCCCCCGATCGTCCGGCTCGGGGAGGGTGGTGGTCAGCATGTCGCGCAGTGTTGCGACCGGGCGGAGGACTTCATCGAGGGTGGCGAAGTTGTAGATGTGATGTGCCAGCAGCGTGGTCAAATCGTGCTGGTACAGGATGTCCCAGGCTTCCCGGCAGGTCTCCTGGCGCGATAGGGGGGGACCCTTGAAAGCCGAAAGGGCGCTGGCAAGCGTGACTCCTCGCGCACCTGATCCACGGTCGCCACCGAAGAGCGAGGATTCCAGATCCTCGAATACGATGTCCCGTGCGCATTCGAGCAGGGCGGCATGGACAATCAGGGAAGCGTGGACCAGGTAGTGGTCGGATGTCGGGATCGTCGGGTCTCCCTGCGTTGCGCTCGCCTGAGTCACGCGCATCAGCGCCTGAACGCTGGCTCGTGGCAGGCGGACATGGAGATCCCCCAGGGCGTCGTCAAGATCGTGATCCATTCGATCGGCCAGGGTCACATGGTGGATCGTTTCGCCGGAGGAGGGCTCGTTGGCTGTCTCCCCCTCGGCGACCCTGTTCATGCGAAACAGCTCATGGGGTCCCAGGGCGGCCCGCAGGACGTTTTTCAGATTGGTATGAGCACGGTTCCCCGCCCCGCCCTCATCGCGAAGTTCGAGCATGTCGATGTAGTGCCCGAAGTGCTGGCGCACTTTCCTGGGCAGATCATGGCGGGTGTGAAGGGAATCGGAAAGACCGGTATTGGGCATGCGCAGCTCCTTTTCTGTAGGTTTGGAGCGGCAGCATGCCAAGCTCTTACTGCCCCACAAGCTTTGATTCGCGTCTGATCGGTGTCGTCTCCTCTGTCGCTTCGACCGCCGTGATAAGGGGCTCGAAGAGCTCGTGGCAACCGAGTCGTTCGGCGTAGTCGGCGGCGGTCTCCACCTTTTCGATGGCGGTCTCTTTCTCCCCGAAGAACAGGGCGTGATTGGCCTCGTCCAGCAGACGCTCGATGCGCGTCATCATTGGTCTGTGGAAATCCTCGATGAAGTGGAGGGCGGCATCCACAATCGCCGTATCATCGTGGTCGCGGGCCTCCTTGAGGGTCTCGAAGGTCGCCCTCTGTGCAACGCCCCCGTCCTTGTACCGGATCTGAACCGGGTAGTTGAGTCTGTTCAGCCTGGAGAATGTCTCGTAGAGCAGGAAGGCTGCATGGTCTGTGGGATCGATGTTCATGGCTTCTCCTGTTGTGGGGGTGATCATGGTTTTAGCTGGAAACAGGAGGTCTGAAAAGTCTTGTTTTTTCATTGATTTTTCGATCCGGGTCTGGCGTGAGTGACGCCGGAGTCCGGATTCAACGCTCCAGTGCAACATCCCGACATCAACGTGCTAGAGTCCGACTGTTCGAAAAGACGGATCGAGAGACATGCCCCACCTGCTCGCGGCGGTATCGGCCCACGGTTTCGGCCACCTGGCCCAGACCGCGTCGGTGATCAACGCGCTCCGGCGTCGGTGGCCGGAAGTGGTCGTGACGGTGCGAAGCGGCCACCCCCGCGAAGTGCTCGACGGGTGGCTGGAGGAACCCTTTGCCCATCAGCCGGTCAGCGACGATTTCGGCCTGGTGATGCACGATGCCGTTTCCGTGGACGTGGCGGCCAGCCTGGCGCGTTATCGAGCCCTGCACGCGGACTGGGACCGCCACGTGGAGACGGTCGCCGCCGATCTGACGGCGGCCGCACCCGATCTCGTTCTCGCCGACATCCCCTATCTGACGCTGAGCGCCGCCCATCGGGCCGGGATCCCGTCCGTGGCCCTCTGCTCCCTGAACTGGCGGGACATCCTCGCCCCGCTGGTGCCCCCGGGGCCCGAGAGCCGGAGCGTTCTGGAGACCATGGAGGCGGCCTACAACACGGCTCGCGCCTTCCTGCAACCGACGCCGTCCATGGCCATGCCGGGGATCGCCAACGGGGTGCCCATCGGCCCGGTGGGGCGGACGGGCCGTTCGCGCCCGGACGAGTTGCGTCGGCGCCTGGGCGCCGGCCGGGGGGAGCCGGTGGTCCTGGTGGCCATGGGCGGGATCCGGCCGGCGCCGCTCCCGGTTCCCCCGGACTGCCATCGAACGATCCACTGGTTGCTGCCACCTGGCGCGGGGGACAAGTCGGCTCGGAATCAGCACGATCCGGCGGATCTGGGCTGGTCTTTCCCCGATCTGCTGGCCTCCGTGGACGCGGTGGTCACCAAGCCGGGGTATGGCACCTTCGTGGAGGCGGCCGCCGCCGGCTGCCCGGTGGTGACGCTGGATCGCGCGGACTGGGCGGAGGCCACGGCGCTGCTCGAATTCCTCCGCGAGCGTGAAGGGGGCGTGATCGTTCCGATGGACGCCGGCTCGGAGGCGATCTGCCGGGCAGTGGATGCGGTCCTGGAACGGGGACGCCCCGAATCGATGGCGCTCACCGGCAATGATGAGGGTGCCGAGTGGCTGGAGTCAGAGATGAAACGAATTCGAGGGAGGTGATGGGCTCGACAAATCAGTGGGTGCCGGGCGGCAATCCCCTTTTGGCGCGCTGCTTGCCGATCAGATCCAGCAGCGGCTGGAGATTGCGTTTCTCCTGGGCGGTGACCCCGGGATCCTCGTGAATGGCGTGGCGGCCCAGTTCCTCGATCTTCAGGAGTTCCTCGTCGGACAGGGCGTCGAACGAGAAGTCACCATTGGCGTCGGTGTAGCGCGCCTCGAGTTCATCGAAATAGTCGGCCAGCGGCGGGCGGTAGTCATCGGCCATGTTCGGGGCTCCGTTGGGAATGGGGGGGACAGGCTAGCAGGATCGGCAGTGGCTGGCAGCCCGGGATCCGAACTGCGTGGACGGAACCCTGTCCTGACTGGTAGGCAGCCTGCCGTCACTGATTCATGACCTGACCGTAACTGAATTGTGACATTTCGTGCTGGTTCCTTGAAATCAGATTGTGGTTAATTGATACGAAATGGAAAGTCTCGGGAAACCGCTCATGACAAAACGTCCACCTGCCACCAGTATTCCGACTCCCGTCGGCTCTCTCGAGCCCGGCACGGTTTTTCCCCTGGAAGAGAGCGCTCGCCTGAGCCTGTTGCAGTACTTCGAGGAACTCGGTGATCAGGAGCCGCACAACCTCTACCGGCAGGTCATCGAAGCGGTCGAACGCCCGCTTCTCGAGGAGGTGCTGGTCCGGTCGCGAGGCAACCTGAGCCAGGCCAGTCGGCTTCTGGGAATATCCCGTGCCACCCTGCGCAAGCGGTTGCAGCGCTACGGCCAGCTGTAGGGTGCGCCCTGCGAAAGGATTGAAGAATCTGTGGTTACCAGGGGAAAGTGGGCTGTCTTGTGGATGGTGATCGACCGATCATCCCATTGAGAATGTCGGGCATTGGGTCTATCTTGAGAGTCGAAGCGGATCCATGATGAAAGATGATTCGTTTTCAACGTGTTGAAAATCGGGTTTTATTTTGCAGTTTGAATGTGTTTGTCGAGGGCTTTCGGCCTGGTTGGCTCCATTGCCCACGGAGCCCGTCACTGAAAAGTGGTCGCCCCTTCCGTTCTTCTCCAGGGACACGGTTTTCCAGCGGTGGATGAAATCAAGGGAAGAGAAATGAGCCAGAGTACAGCGCAGAACGATGCCGAGCTGGA
>JBNJEU010000024.1:0-25736 GCA_051746205.1 Pseudomonadota bacterium | reverse complement strand
ACCGGCGCGCCCGCGCGGGCCACTGGTCACGGATCGTCCCCTCGGGCAACGTAGGACTGGCCCTCGGACAGCTGGCCCACTACGCTATGTCAATATAAAAAACATCCGCCATGACAGTGCGCTCCGGACAACACCATGCGGGAACAGAACATCACGGAAGTCGAGGGTCATCTCTCGCCGCTGGATCTCGTCGAGGGCGACACCGAGGCCTTCTATGCCCGTCACGTCACCGAGGTGGGCGAACAGCGTTCGGTGGTCGCCTCGGAAGACATCTTCAGCGAGAGCGGTCACAAGCTCGTCGCACGTGATTCCGCCCTCAATCGGCGGATGTACGAGAAGCTCACGCGACACAAGCTGCAACGGCCGCTGGATCACAGTCTCTCCGTGGAAGAGGCGGTGGACACCCACGATCTGCTCATTACGGGCCGCGCCATTACCGAGCAGAGCCGCCTCATGGAAATCCTCGGCAAGGACATGGACGAGCCTCAGCTGCCACTGGAGATCCTCGCGTCGGTGCGCCTCATTACCCCGATGGCGGCCAAGCTGACCGTGATGCGCGAGCGTTTGCCGCATCAGTTCGAGCACTCCATTCAGGTGGCCCTTTACGGCGTGGCTCTCGCGATCCGGTCCGGCCACCATTACCACGAGTTCCTGCGCGAGATTGCCACCGCCGGCCTCTTTCACGATCTCGGCTGTCTGCACATCGAACCGGCCATCTTTGAGCAGAGTCGGTCGCTGGAGCCGGACGAGGAGCGTCAGTTGCGCGCCCATCCCCTCATCGCCTCGATCCTCCTGGAGGAGTTCCGGGAATATCCGGAGGCCGTCCACCGGGCCGTACTGGAGCATCATGAGCGGCTCGACGGGACCGGTTATCCCTACGGACTCGAGGGCGAGGCGATCGGGAACCACGGCCGCATCCTGGCGGCGGCGGAGATGGTCAGCGGGCTGAGCAGTCGCCGCGATGGCCGCACCCTTGGTACCATCCTGCGCAGCCAGCCGGAAAAGCTCGATGCCAGCGTGGTTCGCGGCCTGTTGCAAGCCTTGCGACAGTGTCCCGAGTCGAAGGAGCTCGTGGAGATCGAGCCGGATGCCCTGATCGCCGAGTGGTGCGAGACCCTGAAGCTCATCGAACAGGCCCGGGAACTCCATGCCGAGCAGGGGAGGGTGATCCGCCAGGCGATGGAGGCGCGTCTGGAGTCGCTGGAGCGCACCCTTGACCGCACCGGTCTGCGCGGCAATCGTCCGGAGGAATGGGCGGACGCGATCCGGGAATCGCCGGAGGCGGCGCTGGAGCTGGCGGCCCTTTCGCGGGAGGGCCGCTTCATGCTGCGGGAAATCGCCACCGAGATCCGGTATCGTCTCTATCGAGCCCGGGCGAAGGGAAAGCATGCCGCCGGTGAGGAGGACGACGAGAGCCTGAGCCTCTGGATGGCCGCCGTGACCAAACGCTGACGGGTCGCGGCATGTGCCTCTGAACGCGCCCGCCGACGAGCCGTTGCCCCGGAACCGCTAGCGCCCGGACAGCCCCGCCACGACCACTTCGAAACCGTCCTCCCGCGCCGTGGCGGGGGAGTTCAGCCGCATCCGCAGACCGGCCCCGGTGACAATGGCGTCGGCAATGGCCAGGCCGAGACCACTCCCTTCGCCCTCCTCGCGGGCACGCACGAAGCGTTCCCGCAGGTGTTCCAGCGCCGACGGCTGCAACGGAGCGCAGCTGTTGACGACCCGCAGCTCCCCCGCCGTGCTCAGGGCCACCTCCACCGGTTGGCCGGGGTCGCCGTGGCGGACGGCATTGTCGACGAGATTGCGGAGCAGGATGGCAAAGGCGTCCGGGTCGAGATGCGAGAGGACCACATCCGGCGGCCGGTGGAGCCGGATCCCGGCGGCGGTGTCGCGGAAATCGTCCACCACCAGCTCGAGGATCGGGACCAGATCGCCCGGTTCGTCCGCCAGCAGACCGCCTCCTTCCGCCTTGGCCAGCTGGATCAGCTTTTCGGAGACGCGGGCGAGGCCGCGCAGGGTCGCCTCGATGCGTCGGCCGCGCGCCCGATGGGTCTCGTCCGGGAGTTCCCCGTCCAGGCGTTCGAGCTGCGCCAGCGCGGAAGCCAGAGGCGTGCGCAGTTCGTGAGCGCTGTTGGCGATGAAGCCGCGCTCCGCCTCCAGGGTGCGCCGCAATCGCTCCAGCAGGCGGTTGACCGAGACCGCCGTTGGTGCGAGTTCCGTCGGCATCGCCTCGGTGGATATGAGGGAGAGATCGCCCGCGCCGCGCGCCTCCAGTTCTCGCCGATACGAAACGAGGGGGCGCAGGCTGGAACGGACCAGCAGCCAGACTGCGCCGAGACTCAGGGGGATCAGCAACAGCAGGGGCCACAGCAGGGTGCCGGCGGTTTCCAGCAGCGCCTCCCGGCGGTGCGCGAGCGGTTCGGCGATCAGCAGGGTGTACTGGTCCTGGAGGGTGGACGTCGTGTAGATCCGGTGGCGCGCGGTACTGAAATGGCCCTCGGCGGGTGCGTTCCGGGGAAAGTGTTCCGGCTCGGCATCGTGGGACTGGAGGCGGGTGGTGCCGTCGGCGTCTTGAATCACGTAGGTCAGGTACTCGTCGTGCGCGCGCAGGGCGGGGAGTTGTTGCGAGAGTTCCGCATCCTCGCGATTGAGGATCTCAACCGTCCCCAGGGTGAGGATCCGCTGGCCGCTTTCCTTGAGGGCACTGTCGAACACCTCGTTCATCTCGTGGCGGACCACCAGCGCACCAAGCACCACGGCCACCAACCACAGCAGGGCCAGCGTCAGAGTCAGGCTCAGAGCCAGACGGCGATGCAGACTCGCGGGGCGGTTCTTCATGCGGACGTCATCCGGTATCCCATGCCGCGAACGGTCTCGATGGTTTCGCGTCCCAGTTTTTTCCGCAGCCGGCTGATGTAGACCTCGATGGTGTTGCTCTCGATCTCGGCGCCGAAGGCGTAGAGGCTGTCCTCCAGGCGTGAGCGCGAGAGCAGCGCCCCCGGATGCTGCAGGAACGCCTCCAGCAGGGCCCACTCCCGGCCGGTCAGTTCGAGGGGTCGGTCGTTGCGTTCCACACGTCGGGCGGCGAGGTCGATGGTCAGTTCGCCGATCCGCAGCACGGGATTGGGGTTGCCGCTGTAGCGGCGGGCTACCGCCGCCACGCGGGCAGAGAGCTCGATCAGCTGGAACGGCTTGACCAGATAGTCGTCCGCGCCGGCGTCGAGCCCGGCTACGCGATCGGAGACTTGATCACGCGCCGTCAGGATGATGACCGGGGTGGTGACCCCCCTTCCACGCTGATAGCGCAGAAAGTCGAGCCCGGAACCGTCGGGCAGGCGCAGATCCAGCAGGATCAGCTCGTACGGTGTGGTGGCCAGGCAGCCGCCGGCCGGTTCCAGTTCCCGCACCCAGTCCACCGCGTGCCCCGCCTCCTCCAGGTGTTCCCGGATGGCGTCGCCCAGTCCGCTCGTGTCTTCCACCAGAAGGATCCGCACGCCGTTGTTACCCCCGTGTCCTCATTCCGTGATCGGTCCCGCGCCCAGAATACAACCACAAGCTGACAGCGGCCTGAACTCGGGCCGGGCGGAACGTTCAGGTGCCTGTCAGGTGGACAGCCTAGCATTACCCACTCCAGACGCCACAGCAGGAGAAATTCCATGTACCGGATGATGCCGACCCTGTTTGTGACCGCCAGCCTGTTCGCCGGCCCCGTCCTGGCGAGCGATGACGATTGCCGCGTGCCGATGGAGGACTGGCAATCCCGCACGGCCCTGCAGGAGAAGCTGGAGAAGAACGGCTGGGAGGTCCGGCGCGTGAAGGTCGACGATGGTTGCTACGAGGCCGAGGGGCGTGACAACGCCGGCCATCGCTTCGAAGCCACCTATCACCCCGGGAATCTACGGATCCGTGAACTCGAGATCACCTTCGACGGCGACGGTGAGGCCGGGGATTACCTCGACTGAATGAGCCGTTTTCGTTGAACCCTTCGTACCACACAGGAGATTGAACACCATGAATGCAATGAAGAACTGGCCGATCTGGACCGTTGGCGTGGCTGCCCTGGCCGGGCCGGCGCTGGGACAGGCCGTGGAACTGGCGGATGGCGCCCTGGAACTCTACGGCAAGGCGCACGTCTCGCTCGATCGGAGCGATGCGGATGCCTCCGGCGAGTCCGGCCAGACCGGCGTTTCCGACAATTCGTCGCGCATCGGCTTCCGGGGCGACCACGCGATCAATCGGGGAACCACCCTGCTCTGGCAGTATGAGCAGAATGTGAGCCTGACCGGCGGCAATGCGAACGGGGCCGAATTCGGCACCCGTAACAGCTTCCTGGGCCTCGCCGGGAGCCTCGGCGAGGTGCGCGTCGGCCATCACGACACCCCGTCGAAGAAACTCGGGTCTGCATGGGCGTTGTTCGGCGACACCGTGGGGGACCGGCGCGCCATCTTCGGCGCCTACAGCGGGTACGGCAACGTCATGAATGACCGGGCCGACAATGCGATCCAGTACGCCAATGATTTCGGCCCCCTGGCCATGAAGGTCATGTATTCCAGCAGCAACAAGGCGAAGAATACTACCGATGCCGGGCTCGATGACAACGACCATGAACTCGGCAGCGGCTCGCTGATCTATGCCGATGGCCCCCTTGTCCTCGGGGGCGCCGTGGAGCAGTGGTCACGGGATCCGGAGAGCCAAAGCGAACAGGTCGACAATGTGCGGCTGATGGCCCGGTACACCGGGTCGCGGTTCGGTGTCGGCGCCATTCACGAGTCCACCTCCAGCGACGACGGTGTCTATGATCGCGACGCCCTTGGCGTGAACGGTCGGTTCCGGCTTCGCGAGGAGACCGAGGTCCGTGCCCAGTACATGGAGGCTGGGGATCATGACGACGCGGACGACTCCGGAGCGCGTCAGCTCGCTCTGGGGCTCTTCGAACAGCTCGATCCGGATACGGAGGTCTATGCGGTCTACAGTCGGACCGACAACGAGGACAATGCCGAGTACAAGGGCATCGACGGTGGCCACGGCGACGAGATGAGCACCGATCCCGGCGGCAGCCCGAATGCCCTGTCCGTCGGGCTGGTCCATCGCTTCTAGGGTCCGGCCCCTGGCCGTCAGTCGAGGACGGCGGCCAGTGCGTTCTGGATCGCGTCGCTCGCCCCGGGACCGTAGCGGGTGTCGGGGCCGAACACGTCGGTGAAGGCGTACTCGTAGCGGATGTCCTGGAGCCCGAGGACGCCGAACAGGCGGTTCTCGCTGGAGGCGTCGTCGTCGTGGAGGACCAGGGTCGGCCAGCCGTCGGCCCCCGGCTCCAGGATCGGCCCGAAGAAGACCACCGCCGGCTTGTTGCGCAGGCGCAGGGCGCAGCTGCCGGGGGTGCGTCCGGACATGGGCAGGAAGTCGATGGTCCGCGACAGCCGCGTCTTGCGATCCAGATCGATGTCGACGCCGCCGGGGATGCGGGCGGCCTCCAGGCCGTTGGCGATGACCTGAACCCCGGCTTCGCGCCAGGCCGCGATATCGCGGGTGCCGAGGTGGCTCGGCAGGAACAGGTACTGTGGCGGTGTCACGGCGGCCAGAGCCTCGAACTGCTCCGGCGAGTACGGTGGCGCGTTGACCAGCAGGCCACCGGCCTCGCGATCCGCGATGTAGTAGACCGCCGGTTCCGGGCTCGCCCCCTGGTCATCCACGAGCCGGTGGATGGCGCGGTTGCGCAGCGGCGGATCGAGCGTCAGGGGCCGGGGGCGTAACGGTGTCGCCATCAGCCGGTACTCCGCTTCTCGGCGATGAGCCGGGCAAAGCGCCCACCACGCAGGGGCTGGCTGTCGATGACATCGAATCCGGTGCGGTTCAGCAGCCAGGCAAGGTCTTCGCGCGAGAAGCGGTTGTGCTCGAAGAAGTGTTCGAAGAGGTCTTCCAGTGTCTCCGCCGGCGTTTCCACGCCGAAGATCGTCGCTTCGTCGGACTGGCTGGCGACATAGTCGGCCAGGGGCGCGCGGACCCAGTCGTAAATGAAGATCCGCCCGCCCGGCCCCAGGACCCGGTGGATCTCGCGCAGGGCGCGGATCGGCTGAACCATTTCGTGGAGGACCACCGAGGCCAGCGCGGCGTCGGCCTCGCCATCCGCCAGCGGCAGATGCGGATCGTGGAGATCGGCGCAGACGACCTCGGCGGATTCGGGCAGTTCGACCATGGCGTCGAGCATGTAGGGCGCACATTCGACGCCGATGGCGCGGGTGCCGGGGTGGCGTTCACAGGCAGCTCGCAGGAACTGTCCGGTGGCGCTGCCCAGATCGATGATGGTCGCGTCGCTCGGCAGCGTTTCGCCGATGAAGGCGTCCCACGCCTTCCAGAAATCCGCGTTGAAACGCTCTTCGAAGGAGTCGGTCATGAGGCGGGCGAAGTCCTCGCCATGGCGATGGTGGCGTTCGAGTTGTTCCCGGGTCTGTTGCAGGCGAACCGACATGGTCTCTTCCGTACTGGTTTGCGATCGTGAGGGCAACCGGGATAACGTGATGTCCCGGCGTGGCACTCGGGCAAGTCTACGCGAGTTGGTATCCTGTTCAAACGCAGTGCCGGCATGACTTTACCGTTCGCGGGCCGGTTTCCCCGGATCGGGCCGTTCCGCCTGCCTTTTGTTCGTTCACCCACACCTCAACGCATCGGGAGCCCCCATGGCCGTCGAACTCATCAGTTTCAATCTTTGCCCCTTCGTCCAGCGCTCGGTGATCACGCTGCAGGAAAAGGGGGCGGACTATACCGTGACCTACATCGACCTGGCCGAGCCGCCGGAGTGGTTCCTGGCGATCTCACCCTTCGGCAAGGTGCCGGTGCTGCGCGACGGGGGCGCGGTGGTATTCGAGTCGGCGGTGATCAACGAATACGTCGACGAGATCCATCCTCCGAGCCTGCACCCGGAGGACCCGCTCGAGAAGGCAGTGAACCGTGCCTGGATCGAGTTTGGCTCGGACCTGATCATGAAGCAGTACGCCCTCAGCACCGCCGCCGACGAGGATGCCTTCGAGGGCAGTCGCCACCAGGTGGTGCGCGCCCTGGCGCAACTGGAACAGCAGCTGGCGGGCAGTCGGGATTCGACGGCGGCGGGGCCGTGGTTCAACGGGGCGCGCCATTCGCTGGTGGATACCGCCTTCGCGCCGCTCTTCCAGCGCTTCGAACTGCTGGAGGGGTGGCATCCGCTGGATCTCTACGAGGGCCTGCCCAACGTGGCGGCCTGGCACCGGGCCCTGCTGGCGCGACCCACCACCGCGGGTTCCGTGGATCCCGACTTCGCGGCGCAGTGGCGGGCCTACATCGCCGCCACCGGCGGTTATGCCGCCTCGGTCTACGGCGGCTGAACCGGGGGGTGAACTCGAACGGCGTCGGGCCGGAAGGCCGGCCCGGAGACACCTACGGCGAGAGGCCGTGCAGGCGGCCGATGAGAATGCGGCGGTACCAGACGGCGCCGACGCCGAAGCCGACCCCGAAGATGGCAAGCACGCCGACGACCCAGACCCACCAGGGCGGGGTGCCTTCCCCCGGCGCGCGTTCCGCGCGCGCCTCCTCGAGCTGTTCCCGGAGGTCGTCGCGTTGGCGTTCGAGCTTCGCGATCTCCTGGGCCAGCGCCGCTTGCTGGTTGTGCGACTCGTTCAGCTGTTCCTCCAGCTCCGCCTTCTCGGTCTCGAGTCCCTCGATGGTCTCCTCCATCTGGTCGACCCGCAGCCGGGCGGGGACCTGGCGGGTGGTGTAGGCGCTGTTGACCCAGCCCTCCTCGCCGGCGCGGGTGCGGATGCGCAGGAAATTCCCCCGACTCTCGAGGACTTCCAGTTCCATGCCGCTGACCACGATACTCTTGGCCGGGGTGTCGCCCCCGGGCTCGTCGCGCACCCCCACGCGGAGGGTGTCGCTTACGTAGACGGTCTCCGCGAGGATGGGGGCGCTGGCCACCATGAGCAGAAGACCGAAGAGCAATGCACGCATATCGTTATATCCTTTCGTGACCTTGTGCGGGGTGCCTCGCCGGCCTCTCCGCCAACCTCCCAATGGTTGTCGCGGGGATAGTAGCACGGCGGAAAAACGCGGTCATGCGCCCTGCCGGGGGTCAGAAGGCCGGAGCCGGGAGGGCGAACCAGAGCGGCAGGGTCACCGCGGCCAGCAGGGTGGAGATGGTGACCGTCTCGGCGTAGATGTGGCTGTCCAGGCCGTAACGCTCGGCGATCACCAGTCCCAGGACCATGCTCGGCATGCCCGCCTCGACGACCACCGCCCGCCACAGCTCCCCGGTCAGGCCCACGCCCAGGGCGACCCAGACCACCAGGAAGGGGATGATCAGCAGGCGGATGGCGACCACCGGCAGGACCAGCGGCAGCCGGCGGTGCCATCCTTCCGGGTTGCCCAGTGCCAGGCCGGTGGCGATGAGCATCAGCGGGATCACCCCGGCGGCCAGAGTCTCCAGAACGTCCACCAGCCACTCTCCGGCGGGAACGTCGGCGAGATTCAGGGCGAGTCCGAGCAGTGCCGCCCACAGCGCCGGTACACGGCTGACCTCTCGCCATGGATTGGCCCGGACCTCTCCGGAGCCGTGGGCGGCGGCGATGAGGATCCCCAGGGTGAGCAGCAGGGGCATGGCGGCAAAGAGGTCGAACTGGATGGCGACGTCGCGGCCCCAGTCTCCGAAACTGGCTTCCAGGATGGGCAGCCCCAGATAGGTAAAGTTGCCGTAGCCGGCGGCCAGGATCAGCGCCCCGGCCACCTTTGGTGGTGCCTTGAGCAGACGGCAGACCAGCCACCCCATCCCGATGCCGGAGAGCACGCAGAAGACCGCGACCCCGACCAGACGCACGGTGTCGAGCCCCAGTTCGGCCTGCCACAGCACCGACAGCGCCAGGGCCGGGAGGAGCAGGATGTAGACCACGCTGGTGAGCGCCGGGCGCACGGCGTCGGCGGAGAGCCCCATGGGGCGGAAGCGGCGCCAGCCGACCCCGAGGGCGATGAGCACCCCGGCCTGAGCGATGACTCCGAGCATGCGGCATCAGTCTCCGGTGGTGAGCGTGTGGTCGAACTCCGCCAGCGCCGGGGCGTGATCGGAGGGGCGCTCCCAGCCGCGCGGTTCCGGATCCACCGCCGCGCGCGTGCAGCGCTCCGCCAGCGCCGTACTGGCCAGTACCAGGTCGATGCGCAGCCCCATGCCGCGACGGAAGAGGTTCATGCGGTAGTCCCACCAGCTGTAGACCCCGTCCGGCTGCTCGAACAGCCGGAAGGTGTCGGCGAGGCCCAGGTCCAGTAGCCGTTGCAGGGCGGCGCGCTCGGGCTCGCTGCAGAGAACCTTGCCGGCCCAGGCATCGGGGTCATGGACGTCGGCGTCGGTGGGCGCGATGTTGAAGTCGCCCATGACCACCAGGTTCGGGTGGCGCGCCCGTTCGCCTTCGAGGTATTCGGCCAGGCGCTCCAGCCAGTCCAGCTTGTAGGCGTACTTCTCGGAGCCCACCTCGCTGCCGTTGGGCACGTAGAGGTTCACCAGCCGCAGGTCGCCGCAGGTGGCGGCGAGGACGCGGCGCTGCGGGTCGTCGAGGCCGGGCAGGTCGGTGACCACGTCGGTGGGCGGCACACGGCTCAGAATGGCGACCCCGTTGTAGGTCTTCTGACCGGCGAAGGCGGTGTGGTAGCCCGCTTCCAGCAGCTGCTCCTGCGGGAAACGGTCGTCGGTGAGCTTGGTCTCCTGTAGTCCGAGCAGGTCGGGCTGGTAGTCCCGGCACCAGTCGAGGACGTGGGGCAGGCGGACGTTGAGGGAGTTGACGTTCCAGCTGGCGACTTTGAGCATCATGGATTCCCGTCGGTGGCGTCCCGAGGCAGCAGGTGTTCGTGGCGATAGAGGTCGATGGTCCGCTCCCGGGCGCGGATCAGGTGGTCGTGTTCTCCGTCGACCATGACTTCCGCCGGGCGCGCTCGGCTGTTGTAGTTGGATGCCATGGTGAAGCCGTAGGCCCCGGCGGAGCGCACCGCCAGCAGGTCGTCCGGTGCCAGCGCCAGATGGCGGTCGCGGCCGAGCCAGTCGCCGGTTTCGCAGACGGGGCCGACGATCTCCCAGACCATCGCGGGGATGTCGGTGCGCGGGCGCACCGGTTCGATGGCCTGCCAGGCGTTGTAGAGGGCCGGGCGCATCAGGTCGTTCATGGCCGCGTCGACGATGGCGAAGTTGCGCGCCGCGCCGGGCTTGAGGTACTCCACCCGCGTCAGCAGCACCCCGGCGTTGCCGGCGATGGCGCGACCGGGCTCCACCAGCAGCTCCAGGTCGCGTTCGCCGAGGGCGGCGTCCAGGGCGGCGACGTATTCCGCCGGCGTCGGCGGGGTCTCGTCGGCGTAGCGGATGCCGACCCCCCCGCCCACGTCCAGGTGCCGGATCGGGATCCCCTCTTCGGCGAGCCGGTCGACCAGCGCCAGAACCCGCTCCAGCGCGGCGGTGAACGGCGCGGTGTCGGTGAGCTGGGAGCCGATGTGGCAGTCCACGCCCTCGACATGGATGCCGGAGAGCTCGGCGGCGCGCCGGTAGAGGTCGACGGCGTCGTCGATGGCGACGCCGAACTTGTTCTCCGCCAGGCCGGTGGCGATGTAGGGGTGGGTGTCGGCGTCGACATCGGGGTTCACCCGCACCGAGACCGGCGCGGCGACATCGAGATCGATGGCGATGGCATTGATGCGCTCGAGTTCGGCGGCGGATTCGACGTTGAAGCAGCGGATGCCGACGCTCAGCGCGCGGTGGATCTCGGCGCGCTGCTTGCCGACGCCGGAGAAGACCACCCGGGACGGATCGCCGCCGGCCTCCAGCACGCGCTCCAGTTCGCCGCCGGAGACGATGTCGAAACCGGAGCCCAGTCGCGCCAGCAGGTTGAGCACCGCCAGGCTGGAGTTGGCCTTGACCGCGTAGCAGACCAGATGGCGACGGTGGGTCAGGGCGTCGTCGAAGGCGCGCCAGTGGCGTTCGAGGGTTGCCCGGGAATAGACATAGAGGGGCGTGCCGTACGCTTCGGCCAGCCGGCTCAGGGGGCGATCCTCGGCGTGGAGTTCGCCGTCGCGGTAGTCGAAGTGGTCCATGGGTCTCGTCGGTTCGGCGGTGGGGTGGTCAGTCGTCGTCGGTCTGTTCGGCGGCGGGGTCGTCGGGCAGATACAGGGGGCCCTTCTGGCCGCAGCCGCCCAGCACGGTCATCAGGGCCAGGATGGCCACCATCAGAACAAACAGCGTCCAGGACCAGCAGATGCGCATCGGAAGCCCCTTGGCGTGACGAGCGGGAGGGCGCAGTATAACGCGTGTTGACGCCATGGCCCATGCCGAACCTTCAGCCTATGCAGCTGCGCGCACATCTCTTCATCTGGGTGGTCTCGGCCACCGTGATCCCGCTGCTGGTGCTGGGGCTGGGGGCCACGTACCTCGGCGAGCGCGCCCACCGGGAAGAGACCAGTCAGAACATCTTCAATCAGCTGAACAACCTCACCGCCGAGGTGGACCGGCACATGGACGCCGAACGGGCGATGGTTCGAGGGCTGGCCCGGGTCCCGGTGGTGCGCGAATACCTGCCGGTGCTGGCGGCGGCCGATGGCCGTCGGCGCCACCCGGAGTTCGAGGAACGCGGCGACGAACTGGCGACCTTCCTGGAGGCCTTCCAGGGGACCCTGCCCACCGGCTATACCATCCGGATCCTTGATCACGAGGCCAATACCCTGGTGAAGGTGCGCGACGGCGAGCGCAGTCGGGCGCGGTACAGCGGCCGGGGCGGGCCGCCCCTTGTCGAGCGGATGGTGCTGGATCCGTGGTTCCCGGCGCGGCTGAACAACCTGGAACCGGGTCAGGCCCACCACCTGCTGCTGCCCCAGTCCCAGCGGCGTCAGGACATGGCGGTGGAACCGCCGCTGCTGGACACGGTGGTGCCGTTGAGCCACGAGGGCCGGATCGTCGGCCACCTGGCGGTGAGCCCGGGGGGCCGGGGCGTGGAACGGATCTTCGATTTCAATACCGCGCTGCCCGAGGGCCGGCTGCTGGTCGCCGAGATCCACCCGGATGTCCCGGAGCGCAACGGCATGGTCCTCTACGACGCACACGGCGAGCAGCGCTTCACCCACTGGCGGGCCCGGCTGCTGACCCTGGAGGACGAGGGTCTGGACGCGCTGCGCGAGGCGGTTCTTCACCGGCCTCACGGGCGCGTGCCGGACGATCCGGACTTCCACTTCGTGGAGTATTACCCCTACCGCGATCAGCTGGCCAGCTGGGTGGTGGCGCTGCGGGCGGAGCCGGAGGTCTTCAGCGAGCCCTTCGAGCGGATCCGCTACGCCATCTGGCTGTTCATCGGCATCGCCCTGCTGCTGGCGCTGGCCATCATCCCGGTGGCCTCGCGGGTCATCGCGCGACCGGTCTGTCGCATGGCGCGGCGGCTGAAGGACTACGCCGACGGCGAACACGCGGCGCGGATCACCCCCGGCGGGCCGCGCGAGATCCGTGAGCTCGGCAACGCCTTCAACTACATGGCCGACACCCTGGACGCCGCCCGCGAGGAGCGCGACCGGGCCCAGGACAAGGCGTTGCAGAGCGCGCGCCTGGCCTCCATCGGCGAGATGGCGGCGGGCATCGGTCACGAGATCAACAGTCCGCTGAACAACATCCTCTCCCTGAGCAAGCTCATGGAGCGCGAACTGGACGAACCCGAGCGCCTGCGCGGTGATATCGCCGCGCTGCGCGAGGAGGCGATGCGCGCCTCGGAGACGGTGCGCGGGATCCTCAATTTCGCCCGCCAGGTGCCGCCGGCGTTCACGGAATTCGACGTGCGCACCTGGATCGAGGAGAGCGCGCGGCTGGTCGGGGACAGCGCCCGAGCGGCGGAGGTGGGCATCGCCATCCACTGCCCCGGCGGGATCCGGGTGCGGGGTGACCAGCACTTGCTGCAGCAGGCCCTGAGCAACCTGATCCTCAACGCGGTACAGGCCAGCCCGCCGGGCGGGGTCGTTACCGTGAGCGCCGGGACGGACGACGAGGGACTCTTCGTCACCGTCACCGACCAGGGGGCGGGGATCGACGAGGAGCATCTGGAACGCGTCTTCGAGCCCTTCCACACCACCAAGCCGGTGGGCGAGGGCAGCGGGCTGGGCCTGTCGGTGACGCTGGGGATCGTCGAGCACCACGGCGGCCGGCTGGCGATCGGCAACAACCGCGAGGGCGGGGTGAGCGCGACGGTGCGCCTCCCCCTTTCCCGGGAGGAGACAGCGAGCGATGAATGAACCGGTGGTCTTCTACGTGGACGACGACGCCCGGGCCGGCGAGCTGATGGCTCGCTTCAGCGACCAGGCGCCGTACCGTTGCCGCACCTTCCAGCGCCCCGAGCAGGCGCTCGCGGAGGCGCGGAACGAGCCGCCCGATCTGGTGATCACCGATCTGCGCATGCCCGGCATGGACGGCATGGACCTGTTGCGCGGTCTGCGTGAACTGGAGCCCGGTCTGCCGGTGATCATCCTCACCGGGTATTCCAGTGTCGACAGCGCGGTGGAGGCGATGCGCGAGGGGGCCACCGACTTCCTCAAGAAGCCCTTCGACATGGACGAACTGCGGCTGCACATCGAGAAGACCCTGGAGTATCACCGTCTGGAGCGGGAAAACCTCGCCCTGCGCCGCGCCCTGGAGGAGCGCGACGAGCGCCACGGGATGGTCGGCCAGGCGGCGGCCATGGAAGCGGTGCACGAGGTGATCGGGAAGATCGCCGACATCCGCTGCAACGTGATCATCGAGGGCGAGTCGGGGACCGGCAAGGAGCTGGCGGCGCGCGCGATCCACGAGCACTCCGACTTTGCCGACACCCCCTTTGTGGTCATCGACTGCGGGGCGCTGACCGACACCCTGCTGGAATCGGAGCTGTTCGGCCACGAGATGGGCGCCTTCACCGGGGCGGTGCGGGCCAAGAGCGGTCTGCTGGAGACCGCCAGCGGCGGCACCGTCTTCCTCGACGAGATCGGCAACATCTCCGACGCCATGCAGACCAAGCTGCTGCGGGTGATCCAGGAGCAGCAGGTGACGCCGGTGGGCGGGGTCCAGGGGCGCGCCATCGATGTGCGGTTCATCGCCGCCAGCAATCGCTCCCTGGAGCAGATGGTGTCCGAGGAGGCGTTCCGGGCCGACCTCTACCACCGGTTGAACGTGGTGAACCTGCGGATGCCGCCGCTGCGCGAGCGTCCGGAGGACATCCCGGTGCTGGTGGAGCACTTCGTGCGCGAGTTCGCCAGCCGTTACGGGCGCACTGTCAGCGGCTTCGATGCGGACTCCATGGCGGCCCTGGTGAACCACCCGTGGCCGGGCAATGTCCGCGAACTGCGCAATACCGTGGAGCGCAGCATCGCCCTGGCCGATGGCGAGACCCTGCGCTTCCGACCGGCGCCGGGAGACGGCGCGGAAACGCCCGGCGGTCAGCGGGCTGGCGCGCGGGAGGCGGCCATGCTCGCGGATACCCCGACCCTGGCCGAACTGGAACGGCGCTACATCCTCCAGGTCCTGGACGATGTCGACGGCAGCCGCGAACGGGCGGCGGCGCTCCTGGGGATCAACAAGACGACCCTCTGGCGCCGGTTGCAGCGTTACGCCGCCAGCGACGCATGACGCGGTGCGAATTGCATTGTGCAATGCGCCGGAGGGTGCACTCTGCAACGCGGGACCGATGGCGGTGCCGGTAACCGACTGTTTCCCGGTGCGTGCGCGGTTGGCACGGGGACTGCAACGCAGAGGGGGCACGTTCCAAACACATCACCATGGAGACGCATGAGATGAATCGTCGAATCTTTCTGAAGGGTACCCTGGCCGGTTCGGCCATGGCCGCCGCCGTCGGCGCCGGTCTCGTCACGCCCAGCCGCGTTCTCGCCAACTGGCCCGAGGACGCCATGCTGTCCGAGTCCGTCGATGAGGCTCTGGACAACCTCTTTGGCAGCAGCAGCATGGAAGAGAGCGGTGACGTCGAGCTCACCGCCCCGGATATCGCCGAGAACGGCGCCGTGGTGCCGATCACCGTCGAGACCGGCATGGACAATGTCGAATCCGTGTCGATCATGGTCGAAGGCGCCAATTCGCCGGTCGCGGGTCACTACGATCTGGCCTCCAACGCCCACCCGATGATCTCCACCCGCATCAAGATGGGCGAGACCGCCGACGTGCTCGGCGTGGTGCGTGCCAACGGCACCACCTACGTCGCCCGTCGCGAGGTGAAGGTCACCGTCGGCGGCTGCGGCGGCTGATCGGACCCGTAACCACCAATCCACACCGAATCGACCAAGAGGTTAGAGACAATGGCTAGCAATACTATTCGCGCCCGCGCCAGTCTGCAGGATGGGGTTGCGTCCGTTCGCGCCCTGATCAGCCACCCGATGGAGACCGGCCAGCGCCGCAACTCCGCCGGCGAGGAGATCCCGGCTCACTACATCGAGGACATGCTCGTCGAGCTCAACGGCGAGAAGGTCATGGTGGCCAACATGAGCCAGGCCATCTCCAAGAACCCCTACCTTTCGTTCCAGTTCGAGGGGGCCAGCTCCGGCGACACCCTGTCGGTGACCTGGAACGACAACAAGGGTGACAGCGACAGCTTCGAGACCACCCTGTAACACGGAACGTTACCCGGTGATCGCGACGGGGCCTTCGGGCCCCGTTTTTTTGTCCGAAACAAGCGCCGGCGGGTGGGGCGGCTGGAACGGCTGCGGATCAGATGGGCTGTTTGCTGCCGGAGAAGGTGTAGCTGACTTCCTCGACGCGCTCCGCGGCGTTGGAGGTGAGGTGCATGTCCTTGCTGACCTCGGCTTCGTCATTGGCCGGGATCACGGCCACCACCATGTAGGAGGTCACCTGCTCGCCGTCGCCGTCGAGGAGTTCGATCTCGATGAGGGCGTCGAACTCACGGTCACACGTGTTGAGTACCGTGGCCTCCCAGAGGCCTTCGCCGAACCCGAGTTCCGAGATCTCCACCTCGAAGTGCTCGTCCTCGATGCCCAGGCATTCCCGGGCCTCTTCGTTTTCCGCGTGCGCCGGTAGCGTCAGGGTCGCGAGGGCCAGGGTCAGGGGGAAAAAGATTCTGTAGCGCATCATGTGGCACGGATCCTGTAATCGGGGTGGCTGGATACCGGAAATGCGTGCAAGCAATGTGCCACGGAAAGGCGGGTCAATGGCCGTCCGGGAACCCATGCGGCACGGGATCGTGGTCGGTGAACGTCCGAGGGATTGTGTAGATATGGCACACACGACAGGCAATAGTGGCACAGAACCGAAGAGGCGGCGGCGGGGGGGGTACAGCCTTCGCGGCGCGGTCATCGCCTTCCTGGTGCTGCCGCTGGTGATGCTCGGAGCGACCGGTGGCTGGTACGGCCTGACTCTGCTGGAGCGGGAGGCCGGTGAGCGCATGGAAGAGGAACTCGAACTCATTGCCCGCTCCCTCCAGGCTCCGGTGAGTCGGGCCCTGCGGCTGGAACGCGAGGGGGCGGTCAACGAGGCGCTGGAGTCCGCGTTCGGTTTCGCGCGGGTCTACGGCGCCTATGTTTACGGCCCGGAAGGGGAACGGATCGCGACCAGTGGTCCCGAAGCGGGTCGCATCGGCAGCGGCAAGGTCAGCCGCATCGCCGAGGAGGGCGAGGAGAAGGGCCGCCACGAGGAACAGGAAGGGCGTGAACTCTATTCCTACTTCGTCCCCCTTCTGGACAGCGGGGGCCGCATCATCGGCCTGCTCCAGGTGACCCGGCGCGGCTCCGATTTCGACCGCTATGTGGAGAAGATCCGCCGCCAGGGGTGGCTGGTCCTCGTGAGCGTGGCGCTGATCATGATCGGCGTGGTCTTCACCGGCCACCACTACGCCGTGGGGCGACACTTCCAGGGCATGCGCCGGCGTCTGGCCGCGCTGGGCCAGGGGCGGCGCGACGCGCGGGTGGAGCCGAGCGGACCGAGCGAGATGCGGGAGCTGGCAACGGATCTCAACGCCATGCTCGATCGGATCGAGGAATCCGAACAGGCCCTGCTGGAGCAGCGGGGGAAGGAAAAGGCCCTGGAAGAGCGCCTGCGCCAGTCGGAGAAGATGGCCGCGATCGGGCAGCTGGCGGCCGGAGTGGCCCACGAGCTGGGCTCGCCGATGGCGGTGATCGCCGGCAAGGCCCAGCGCGCGCAGCGCCAGACGGAGGAGCCCGAGATCGGCAAGGCGTTGACCGACATCCGCGAACAGGTGGCCCGCATGGAGCGCACCGTTTCCCAATTGATCGATTTTGGTCGAGGGCACAGCTCGGTGCGTCGGCGCGAACCGGTGGCTCGCGTGATCCAGGCCGCCATCCAGCAGGTGGAAGACGAGGCGCATTCCGAGGGCGTGGCCATCGAAGTGGCCGGGCGGGAACCGAGCCCGGAACTCGAGATCGAGCGGCTGCGACTGGAGCAGGCCCTGACCAACCTCGTTCGGAATGCCGTTCAGGCTACGCCGGGCGGACGGGTTCGCGTCTCCTGGGAAGAGGAGGGGGAGGAGACCCATCTGGTAGTGGAAGATGATGGCCCCGGGATCGATGAGGAACTGCGCAACCGGTTGTTCGAGCCCTTCTTCACCACCAAGCCGGTGGGCTCGGGAACGGGGCTCGGCCTTGCCGTGACCCAGGGCGCGGTATCCGAACACGGTGGCCACATCGTGGTTGAGCGGAGTCCCGAACTGGGTGGCTGTCGTTTTGTCATCACCATACCAAAGCCGCGAGGTGGACATGAACCGTAATCCGGAAACAGGGCGTACCGCCGAGATCCTGCTGGTTGAGGATGACCCGGGTCTGCGTGAGATGCTCCTGGAAGAGCTGGAGGAGGCGGGCCACCAGGTCGTGGCCGCCCCCAGCGTCGCCGACGCGCGGGAACACCTGACGGTGGACCTGGAGCTGGTGATCAGCGATCTGCGCCTGCCCGGCGAGGAGGGTCTGAGCCTGCTGGCCGACGTCCAGGCCATGGCCGACAGTCCCACCTTCATCATGATCACCGCCTTCGGCACCGTGGACCAGGCCGTGGAGGCGCTCAAGCAGGGCGCCGACGACTTCCTTACCAAGCCGCTGGACCTCGAGCACTTCAGGCTGGCCGTGAACCGCGCCCTGGAGACGCGCGCCCTGCGCCGGGAGGTGGAGCGCTACCGCCAGGTCCTCGACGGCGAGAAGGGATTCCACGGGATCATCGGCCGCAGCCGCGCCATCCAGTCGCTGATCGAGAAGATCCGGGCGCTGGCGCCCGCCGACGGGCCGGTACTGATCACGGGTGAGAGCGGCACCGGCAAGGAGCTGGTGGCGCGCGCCATCCATGCGGAAGGGCCGCGTTCCGATGGCCCCTTCATCGCGGTGAACTGTGCCGGGATCCCCCCCGAACTCATGGAGAGCGAACTCTTCGGCCACACCGCCGGCGCCTTCACCAGCGCCAATCGGGCGCGCAAGGGCCTGATCGCCGAAGCCCACGGCGGCACGCTGCTCCTCGACGAGATCGGCGAGATGCCCATGGAGATGCAGACCAAGCTGTTGCGCGTCCTTCAGGACGGGGCCATTCGCCAGGTGGGTTCCAACCAGGAGGTCCACGTGGATGTCCGCATCCTGGCGGCCACCAACCGCAACCTGGATGACGAGGTCGCAGAGGGCCGCTTCCGCGAGGACCTGTTCTATCGACTGGAGACCTTTGCCCTGAACGTGCCGCCCCTGCGCGAGCGCGATGACGACATTGAACGCATGGCGGTCCACTTCTCTCAGCATTTCGCCGCGGGGCAGAACAAGGCGATCGAGGGGCTTGATCCCCAGGCTCTGGCGCGCCTGCGGAGCTACCGGTTCCCCGGCAACGTGCGCGAGCTGGCCAATGCCATGGAGCGGGCCGTGACCTTCTGCAACGACCGGACCATCCGACTCGAGCATCTACCGGAGCGGATCAGCGAGCGCACGGCACCGGAGACCGGGGGGAGCACCACCGGTCCGAATCCCTGGGGCGATGATCCTGAGCAGTTGCCCAGCCTGGCGACGGTTCAGCATCGCTACATCGAGCATGTGCTCGAGGTGGTTTCCGGGAACAAGCGGCGGGCGTCCCAGATCCTGGGCATCGGTCGACGAACCCTGTACCGTCGTCTGGAAGGGGATGAGAGCGAGGACGATGACGAGGGTGTGTCACAGTGACTCGTCGGCCGTGGGCGTGTGTCAGATTATCTCCATTCTCTCGCCGTAAGCCCTCGGGATGTGCCATGCGAACTCAGGAAATCAATGGTTTGCCAGTCTGGCACGCGGTCTGCAAGGAACGCATGGGTGAGATCACCATCGGTGATCGGATGAACAGCCAAAGTAACGGGAGAGATCAAAGATGAACATTAACCGGATCCATCGAACCTTCCTCGCCGCCGTGGCCGCGCTGGCTCTGGGCACGCTGCCGGCCACCGGCGTTCTTGCCGCGAACGGAGCGGGTCAGGGTCAGGGCCAGGGTGCCGGTCAGGGCCAGGAAATGGCCGAGATCGACGACCAGACCCTGGACCAGTTCGTGACCGCCTTTCTGAGTGTCCGCGACATCCAGTCCGAGTTCTCCGAGGAACTGGGCAATGTCGAGGACCGCGAGCGGGCGCAGGAGCTTCAGGCCGAGGCGCAGGACAAGATGGTCGAGGCGGTGGAAGAGGCCGGCCTGTCCGTGCAGGAATACAATCAGGTCGCCACGCAGATGCAGAATGATTCCGACCTGCGCGAGCGCGTGACCAGCGCGGCCGAGGATGCCATGCAGTAAGCCGGCACGGCCAGGAACGGCGAGAGCCCCGCTACGGCGGGGCTTTTTTGTGCCCGGCCATGGGGCAGGTGTCCGCACGGACATGCCGAAAGGCGGCAATCCTGCTATCGTCTGCGGCTGACGACCACGACCATCCAGAGAGGGCGCCGCGATGTCCATCCACCCCACCGCGATCATCGACGACAACGCCGAACTGGCCGACGACGTGACCGTCGGCCCCTACACGATCATCGAGGACGGCGTCAGCGTCGGCCCGGGGACGCGGATCGACTCGTGCGTGAGGCTCTATCGCGGTACCACCATCGGTCGCGACAATCGCATCGACCACGGCGTGGTGCTCGGCTGCGACCCCCAGGACATGGGCTTCGACACCAGCATCGAGACGGGGCTGGTCATCGGCGACGGCAACGCCTTCCGCGAGGGGGTCAACCTGTCGCGCGCGTCGGTGGCGGGGGAGTCGACCCGGGTCGGCAGCCACAATCTCTTCATGGCGGGCACCCATGCCGGGCACGACTGCCGCATCGGCGACCACAATGTCTTTACCCAGGGGGCGGTGTCGGCGGGGCACGTGACCATCGGAAACCGCGTGTTCATCGGCGGGATGTCGGCCATTCATCAGTTCTGCCGTCTGGGGGACTACGCGATGATCGGCGGGTTGAGCAAGATCACCCGGGACGTGCCGCCGTTCACCACCATTGATGGCAACCCGTCGCGCATTGCCGGGCTCAACGTCATCGGTCTGCGGCGCAACGGCTTCGATGGGGCGCGGCGCCAGGCCATCAAACGGGCAGCACGGCAACTCTTCTTCGAGGACCATACCCTGAAGACCGGCCTTGCGGCTGTGGAGGCGGACATCGAACTGGCCGAACAGGCCGATGTCCGGCAGTTGCTGGACTTCCTGCACGCCAGCGAGCGCGGGATCACCGGCAGCGGCGACTAGTCGGACTCGGCGGCCCCTTCGGTCGCAACCGGGCGGTCATCGCGTGCCTCGCCACCGGACCACTGCGTCCGGAACTGTTCCGCCAGCCGCTGGAGGCCGTCCATGCGACCGGCGATGGCGTCGGCGGCCTCGTTCACGTGGCCGATGCTGTCGGACGTCTCGTGTGCGGCGTCGCTGATGGAGGTGATGCTGCGGCTGATCTCCTCGGAGACACTGCCCTGCTCCTCCGCGGCCGTGGCGATCCGGCCGTTCATCTCGCTGATCCCGCCAATGGCGTCGGCGATGGACTCCAGGGCCGCCGTGGCCTCGCGCGCCTGCTCGACACCATGGCGGGCCTGTTCCCGCCCCTGGTTCATGGTCTCGACGGCCTCGGTGGTGCCCCCCTTGAGGCCGTCGACGATGGACTCGATGCGTCCGGTGGATTCCTGGGTCTGCTGGGCCAGGTTGCGCACCTCGTCGGCCACCACCGCGAAGCCACGCCCCGCCTCACCGGCCCGAGCCGCTTCGATGGCGGCATTCAGCGCCAGCAGGTTGGTTCGGTCGGCAATGTCGCGGATGACATCGAGGATGGAGCCGACATCGCCGGCCTGTTCGGCCAGCCGCTCGAGTGCACTTGCCGCGCGCTCCACGTCGGCGGCCAGGGTGTCGATGGTGGTGATGGCCCCGTTGACCACCGTTCGCCCCTCGTCGGCCGTGCCGGTGGCCGCGCTGGCGGCCTCCGAGGCCTGCCGGGTGGTCTGGACGACCTCCTGGATGCTGGCCACCATCTGCTGGACCGCCGAGGCAACCTGCTCGGCCTGTCGCTCCTGCTCCTCGATGTTGTGCCGTGAACGGGTCACGTCCTCCGAAAGGCCGGACGTGTCACCGCGTAGCCCGAGGGCGGTGTCGGCAATGCGCCCGGCGATGGCCTCTGATTCCTGTTGCAGCATCTTGATGGCCAGGCGCAACTGACCGAGTTCGTCCACCCGGCCGGTGTAGACCAGCTGCATGAGCGGATCGTCGGCGATGTCCCGGGTCTCGGCGACGGCAGCGCAGACGGGGCGCATGGTGAACCAGACGACGCCCAGGGCCAGGATCAGGGAGAGGATGACGGCGCCAAGCTGCGCAATGGTGCCCGCGAGGGGGGGCGCGAAGAGGGCGAGCAGCAGGGGCAGCAGCGCGATGAGAAAACCGCTGAGCAGGCGGACTCGAAGCCCCAGAAAGCGGCCCCAGCGCAATCGCCACGGTAGGCGACCGGCATTGACCGCCGCATAGAGACTTTCGGCGCGCTCCACATGGTGGCGTTCGGGCCGGGTGCGCACCGACTGGTACTCCAGTACATTGCCGGCCGCGTCACGGATCGGGGTGACGTACGCGTCGACCCAGTAGTGATCGCCGTTCTTGCAGCGGTTCTTGACGATGCCCATCCATGAACGGCCCGACTTGAGATGGTCCCAGAGGTCCTGGAAGGCCTCCGGGGGCATGTCGGGGTGGCGGACCATGTTGTGGTTGTTGCCAAGGAGTTCGTCATTGGTGAAGCCACTGACCTCGATGAAATCACCGTTGACGTAGGTGATGATTCCCTTGAGGTTGGTGGTCGAGAGGATGTTGGCGTCATCCGGGTAGCGGTGTTCCTGCTGTGTGACGGGGTGATTCTTCTTCATGCCCGGAGCCCTCCACGGGACGGTTGAGGAGGCGGGGCCCACGCCCCCGCTCATGATTGGTATGGACTGAATACCTCGGGGAAACTACGGAATAACGCGTTCGGATAATAGTGGTTTGTTGATGTATTTTCGTATTGTCCGGGGTAATCGTGATCTGGATCAGTGAAAAGGGGGAGCTTTGCAAGCAAGTAAGGTATATCAATGCATGATGTCCCGGACGCACCGGGATGGGGCGGGTCATGCGGCGGCAAAATGGACCGGTTTGGCGTAGAATCCTCATTCACCATCGACCTCGGGAGCACCATGCACTACCGCGATCTGCGCGAATTCATCCAGGGCCTGGAGGCGCGCGGTCTGTTGCGCCGTACCGATGTGGCGGTGGACCCGCGCCTGGAGATGACCGAGGTCTGTGATCGCGCCCTGCGCGCCGGCGGGCCCGCCCTGCTTTTCGAGAACCCGGTCGACGCCGACATGCCGGTGCTCGGCAACCTGTTCGGTACCGTGGAACGGGTCGCCCTGGGGATGGGGGCCGACGACCCGGCGGCGTTGCGCGAGATCGGCCGCATCCTCGCCTTCCTCAAGGAGCCGGACCCGCCGAAGGGGGTTCGCGACGCCTTCGACACGTTCCCGCTCTTCCGCAAGGTACTGACCATGGGGCCGAAGCGGGTGCGCAAACCGGTCTGCCGCGAGGTGATCCACGAGGGCGACACAGTGGACCTGGCGCGCCTGCCGGTGCAGACCTGCTGGCCGGAGGACGCCGGTCCGTTGATCACCTGGGGTCTGGTGATTACCCGCGGGCCGGAGAAGAAGCGCCAGAACCTCGGCATCTACCGCATGCAGGTGATCGGCCGCAACCGCGTGATCATGCGCTGGCTGGCCCATCGCGGCGGCGCGCTGGACTTCGCCGAATGGCAGCGCCGGCACCCCGGCGAACCGTTCCCGGTGGCCGTCTCGCTGGGGGCCGATCCGGCGACCATCCTCGGCGCGGTCACCCCGGTGCCGGATACCCTGTCGGAGTACGCCTTCGCCGGCCTGCTGCGCGGCTCGCGCACCGAGCTGGCCAGCGCGCTGGGGTCCGATCTGGAGGTGCCGGCGCGCAGCGAGATCGTGCTGGAAGGACACATCCACCCCGGTGACACGGCGCCCGAGGGGCCCTTCGGTGACCACACCGGCTACTACAACGAGGTGGACGAATTCCCGGTCTTCACCATCGACCGCATCACCCACCGCGAGAACCCGATCTACCACTCCACCTACACCGGGCGGCCACCGGACGAGCCGGCCATCCTCGGGGTAGCGCTCAACGAGGTCTTCGTGCCGATCCTGCAGAAGCAGTTCCCGGAGATCGTCGACTTCTACCTGCCACCGGAAGGATGTTCCTACCGCATGGCGGTCGTGAGCATTCGCAAACGCTATGCCGGCCACGCCAAGCGAGTCATGTTCGGGGTCTGGTCCTACCTGCGGCAGTTCATGTACACCAAGTTCGTCATCATCGTCGACGAGGACATCGACCCCCGCTCCTGGGAGGACGTCGTCTGGGCCATGACCACGCGCATGGATCCGGTGCGCGATACGACCCTGGTGGAGAAAACCCCGATCGATTATCTGGACTTCGCCTCACCGGTGGCCGGACTCGGTGGCAAGATGGGGCTCGATGCCACCAACAAATGGCCGGGTGAGACCGAACGCGAATGGGGGCGGCCCATCCACCGCGACCCCGCAGTGGTGGCTCGGGTGGACGCCATCTGGGAGGCGATCATGGACGGTTCGGAAACAGGTCACGGAGGCCGGTGAATGCCAGCGCATGACACGGGGGGCGAGGCGCGCCTGAGTACCCTGCTCGGCGCCAGTTCCGTGATCCTCTACACGATGGATCCCGCCAATCTGGGGACCATGACCTGGGTGAGCGACAACTTCGCTCGAATCACTGGCTGGGATCCCGCAGAGGTTCGGTCCAATCCATGCTGGCTGAAGGAGAACATTCAGCCTGACGACCACGCCCGGTTGTTCGCCCGGGTCGTCGAGTGGCTCGACTGCGGCGCCCCCGAAACCATCCTGCTCCTGTACCGCCAGCGAACGCCCGAGGGCCGCTGGCGCTGGTACGAGGACCAGCTCTCCGCCCTCCATTCCGCAACGGGTCCGATCACCGAATTGGTCGGCTCCATCCAGGATGTGACCGAGCGGGTGGAAAAGGAGCGGCGGATGGGCAAGATCGCCATCAACCTGCCGGGGGTTCTCTACCAATTCCGCATCGAGGCCGACGGCCGGATGAGCTTCCCTTACGCGAGTTCCGGCATCGAGCGGATCTACGGCGTCTCCGCCGAGACCGTGATGGCCGATGCCGGACCGGTGTTCGAGGCCCTGCACCCCGATGACAGAGCCCAGGTCGAGTCGAGCATCGCGATCTCACTGGAGCGGCTGGAGCCCTGGCGGGCCCAGTATCGGGTCTGCCACCCGCGACTGGGGACCATCTGGGTTGAGGGACGCGCCACGCCGGAAGCCGAGGCCGATGGCGCGACCCTGTGGCATGGCGTGATCTTCGACATCACCGAGCAGAAGGAAGCAGAGCACGATCGCGACCGGGTCCTGGGGATCCTCGAGGCAAACCCGGAGTACGTCGGGCTGGCCGACCTGGAGGGCCATGTCCTCTACCAGAACCCCGCGCTGCGCCGGTTGATCGGCGATCTGGATTGCGAGGGCAATGAGCGGCCGTTCATCGACTCGCATCCCGACTGGGCCGCCCGGAAGCTGGTCGAGGAGGCCCTGCCTGCCGCCGTGCGCGACGGGACGTGGCAGGGGGAAACGGAGATCCTCGCCGCCGACGGCCGACGCGTGCCCGTCGCCCAGACGGTGGTGGCACACGCCGGCCCCGATGGGCGGGTGGAGCGTTTTTCCACGATCATGCGGGACATCAGTGATCGTCGGGCCGCCGAGCGCGAGCGCGATCGACTGCTCTCCATCCTCGAGGCGACCCCCGATTTCGTCTCCATGGCGGAGCCGGACGGCGCGATCACCTACATCAATCGCGGCGGACTGACGATCATGGGCCTGGATCCGGAACGCAACGGCCTGGAAAAGCCCCTGCCCGATGAGGTGGTGAACGATGCCGCCGGGTATCTGGCCCACCCGGAGTGGGCCACTCGCCGGATCAACGAAGAGGCGTTGCCGGCCGCCCTGGCGCACGGTGTCTGGCAGGGCGAAACGGCCTACCTCGACCATACGGGGCGAGAGCTGCCGGCCTCGCAGGTCATCCTGGCCCATTACGACGAACACGGTGAACTCGATCGCTTTTCCACCATCCTGCGCGACATGTCCGAACAGCGGCAGCTGGAAGAGCAGCTGCGCACGGAGAAGGAGCTCTCCGACGCCATCCTGCGCAATCTGCCCGGCGTCTTCTACA
>JBNJEU010000023.1:0-26086 GCA_051746205.1 Pseudomonadota bacterium | reverse complement strand
GCTGAACATCAGCTTGCAGTTTGCCGCCTTCAGATCGCCGATCAGCGAGCGAACCTTGTCCACACCGGACGCGTCGATGCGGTTGATGCTGTTGCCGAGAACCAGCACCGCACGCGCATTCGGATTGCGGGCCACGGCGTCCATCACGGCTTCTTCGAAATGGGCGACGTTCATGAACACCAGGGAGGCATCGAAGCGCAGCACGCTGAAGTCCTCGCCCGCCGGGGGCAGGTTGTTGCTGATGGCGCCGGCCAGAGAGCCGTCGGGGCGCACGCCCTGGATTTCGGAACGCGGTCGCACCGTGGCCACGAGGAACAACAGGGTTGACAGGATGATGCCGACAATCACGCCGTTGGCGAGATCCGGTGCCATGTAGAGCGTGACAAAGAAGGTCAGGAAGCCGGCGATGCCATCGGCGCGATTGATCTTCCAGGAGCGAGCGAGTGTGCGGAAATCGAGCAGGCCGAAGACAGCCGACATCACGATGGCCGCCAGCACCGCCTGCGGCAGATGGTAGAGGTAGGGCGTCAGGAACAGCATGGTGATCAGCACACCGATGGCACTGATCACGGCGAACAGTCCGCTCTGGGCTCCGGAACGAGCCGCCACCGCCGAACGCGAGAACGAGCCGCTGACCGTATAGGCCTGGAAAAAGCTCCCGACGATGTTGGCCAGACCCTGTCCGATCAGTTCCTGGTTGGGATTCAGCTTTTCGCGACGCTGGGCTGCCAGGGCGCGCGAGATGGAAGTGGCCTCCATGAAGCCGATCAGCGCCATCACGAAGGCCGCGGGTAGCAGGGCCGGAATGACCTCCCAGTCCAGCACCGGGAGCTTCAGGCTGGGGAGGCCCTGCGGGATGTTGCCCACGACCTGGCCGCCGGAGGCGACGACAATCCGATCGTCATCGAAACCAGAGAGGCGCCATGGCCGACCGGATCCTTCCGCATTCCAGTTACTGAACCGTGCTTCGCCGGCGGGGCTTTCAGTGCGCTCCAGGCGTTCCTTGTGGGCGGCCACACGCAGGTCGCTCAGTTCGCGCTTCAGGTTCGATTCGCGAATCTCGAGGCGGGCGACACGCACTGCCAGTTCGGGAGAGGCCTCACCCCCGTCTTTGGCGTCCTTCAGCTTGCGGCTGGCCTCGCTCAGTTCCTCCGAGGTCTCACCCAGATCGGAGCGGGTATCGGCGAGCTCCTGATACAGCTGGCGCGCTTCGGTCGCCTGGATCTGTTCGGGGGTAATGCGCTCGTTTTTCTCGAAACCGGTCAGCGCACTGATCAGCGTTCCCAGTACGACGACCACAAGGACGCCCGGGATGCTCGGCATGATCCGGCGCAGCACGATCAGGGTGATCAACGTGCCGGCGCCGAAGGCGATGGTCGGCCAGTGCGCATGGCCCAGCTGGGCCATGACGCCGGCAAAGTCAGTCAGGAAGGCACCCGTGTCCGGTTTGGGTACATTGAAGAAGGTGTTGATCAGCGAGAGCCCGATGATCAGTGCCGCTGCATTGGTGAAACCCACGATCACGGGCTGCGAGACGAAGTTCATCAGGATACCGAGACGGAACAACCCCAGGAGCAGGCGCAGGATGCCGACCATCAGCGCCAGAAGGATGGAGAGCTGGATGAAGTAGTCGGAGCCGGCGGTTGCAAAGGGTGCCAGAGAGGCGGCCGACAGCAATGACAGCATGGCCACCGGCCCGGTATGCAGAAAGCGCGACGAACCCCACATCGAACCGATAATGGCGGGTATCGCCGAGGCGTACAGACCGTAGACAACCGGCAGGCCCGCAAGGGTGGCATAGGCCATGCCCTGAGGCACAAGGATCATTGCCACGCTGAGCCCGGCCAGGACATCGGCACGGATGGTCTGCTTGGACATCGGGAACCATGCGAGGAACGGGAACAGGCGGTAGATCCAGGCAGTATTCATGGGTCAGGGCATTCCTTGATACGTGACGTGTGGGTCAAGAACACGGGCCGACTGGATGATGGCCCGTCCACACCGCGGCCGACTGGTCGAGGCGGACATCCGGAACGGGTGGCCTGTATCGATCCCGGAGGTCCGTTGTCGAACGGGACCGTCTCCAGTTCAGCGCGGCAATTATGCCGTGTAATGGCTACCCTGACCACCCATTGCCACGCGCGATGCACTGGAGAAGTCCCGGAGATGGCAAGTCAAGATGTTGTTTTATAGAAAGAATGGTGGCGGAGGGCCAGGGATTCGAACCCTGGAGGGGCTTGCGCCCCTGCCGGTTTTCAAGACCGGTGCTTTCGACCACTCAGCCAGCCCTCCGGAGGACGTTACCTTACCGTACACGTTGCGTGAGGACCAGAAGGGTTGTGGCCGGGAAAGAGGATATCGCGGTGGATTCCGACAGGTGCTTTGCACTCTGGAGTCGCTCGGGGGTATATTCGCATGCACTTTATTGATGTGCCGGCCTCGCCGCACACTGTACTTGAGTCTCTCCGTCCGGCGGTGAAACCGATGTCGCAATCGTCGCCCCACTACCGCGTGTTGCTGGCCGATGACCATCAGCTGGTCCGGGTCGGTATCGGCCGACTGCTGGAGGGCACCGGCCGGGTTACCATCGTCGGTGAGGTGGAGAGCGGCGAGGAGGCACTGAACCGGGCCCGTGAACTTCACCCCGATGCCCTGTTCATGGACGTGAACATGCCCGGCATGGGCGGGCTCGAGGCGACCCGCCGGATCCGGGCGCTGGTGGAGGATGTAGCCATCATCGCGCTTTCCATCTACACCGAGGGCCCATTGCCGGGCCTGATGCTGGAGGCGGGAGCAACGGCATATCTCACCAAGGGCACCACGGCCGACGAGATGCTGCTGGCACTGGATAGCGCCGCGCGCGGCGAGCGCTATCTCTGCCACGAGGTGGCCAGCCACATCGCCCTGAGCCGGATGGCCTGGGGCTCCAGCAACCCGTTCGACGCCCTGACCGCCCGCGAGATCGAGGTCGTGCTGCTGATGCTGCGTGGTCTGCGCGGGGTCGACATGGCGCGGATCCTCAATGTCTCGGCCAAGACCATCTCCACTCACCGCCAGCGGGTCTTCGAGAAGCTCTCCATTCGCTCCGACGGGGAGCTGGTCCGGATGGCCATGGAACACGGGCTCGAGCCGACCTGGACATCCGGCAAGGTCGAGGGACCGGTGGAGTTCAATGGCTGAGACCTTTGACGCCGCCTGTCGTCGCTGCCCCCGGCTGGCGGACTATCTGGACGGGGTGCGTGCGAGCCATCCCGATTACCACGCCGCGCCGGTTCCGGCCTTCGGCGCCGCGAGGCCGCGCCTGCTGATCGTCGGTCTGGCGCCCGGGATGCACGGCGCCAACGCCACTGGCCGTCCTTTTACCGGCGATCATGCCGGGATCCTGTTGTATGCCACGCTGCATCGCTACGGCTTCGCGAACCAGGCCGAGGCCACCCGGGTCGACGACGGTCTGGAACTGATGGACTGCCGGATCACCAATGCGGTGAAGTGCTTGCCGCCGGAGAACAGGCCGACCGGACCCGAGGTGCGGCAGTGCGGTATCTTCCTGCAGGCAGAGCTGGCCGGGCTGCCCTCCGGGGCGATGGTCCTGGCGCTGGGGAAGGTGGCCCATGACGCAGTGGTGCGTGCCCGCGGTGAACGACTGGCCGATCATCCCTTCGCCCACGGAGCGGAGCACGATCTCGTCGACATGGTCCTGTTCGACTCCTACCATTGCAGCCGTTACAACACCCAGACCCGGCGGCTGACCCCGGCGATGTTCGAGGCGGTCTTCGCGACCATCCGGGAGCGACTGGACGCGCGCGATGAGTGATACGGAACCCGAAGAGGACGCCGGCGGATTCGATGGTGCGGCCTATGTGGCCCATGTGACCGAGGAGCCCGGGGTTTACCGGATGATCGACGCCGAGGGTGTCATTATCTATGTCGGCAAGGCCCGGAACCTGAAGAAGCGCCTGGCCAGCTATTTCCGCAAACAGGTGGACAGCCCCAAGACGCGGGCGATGGTGGCGCGCATCGCCGATGTCGAAGTGACCGTCACCGCCACGGAGACCGAGGCGCTGATCCTCGAGAACACGCTGATCAAGCGCCATCGGCCGCGCTACAACGTCCTGCTGCGCGACGACAAGAGCTACCCCTACATCTACCTCTCCGACAAGCAGCGTTTCCCGCGGCTTTCCTACCATCGCGGGCCGCGCCGCGCCGCCGGGCGGTATTTCGGTCCGTATCCGTCGGGGATGGCGGTGCGCGAGACCCTGAGTCTGCTGCAGAAGCTCTTCCCGGTGCGCCAGTGCGAGGACACCTTCTTCAACAATCGCACGCGTCCCTGCCTGCAGTACCAGATCAAGCGCTGTACGGCGCCGTGTGTCGAGCTGGTCAGCACGGAGGCGTACGCCGAGGATGTCCAGCACGCGGTGATGTTCCTGGAGGGGCGGAGCAACGCCGTCATTGACGACCTGGTGGCGCGCATGGAACAAGCGTCGGAGGCGCTGGATTTCGAGGCGGCGGCCCGTTACCGGGACCAGATCGCCCAGCTGCGTCGCCTGCAGGAGAAGCAGTCCATCATCGCCGGCGAGGGCGACCACGACATCGTCGCGGTGGCGGAGGAGGGCGGAATGGCCTGCGTCCAGGTCTTCGTCATCCGGGGCGGTCACAACCTGGGCAACAAGAGCTTCTTCCCCGACCACAGCGAGGGGGCGAGCAGCGCGGAGATCGCCGAGGCCTTTCTGGCCCAGCACTACCTGGAGCACGCCGAGGGCCCCCAGGGGATCCCGCCGGAGATCCTGGTCGAGGAAGAGCTCCCCGGAGAGGACGTGCTGGAATCCGCCCTGAGCGAACGCGCCGGTCGGCGTGTTCAGCTTCGCTACCGAGTGCGCGGCGAACGGGCGAAGTGGGTGGCGATGGCCGCCAACAATGCACGCATCGCCCTGGAGTCGCGCCTGGCCAGTCGCAGCAATCTTCTGCAGCGCTTCGAAGCCCTGCAGCGGGAACTGGATCTGCCGGAGCTGCCGCACCGCATCGAGACCTTCGACATCAGCCATACCCAGGGCGAGTCGCCGGTGGGGGCGTGTGTGGTCTTCGACCACAACGGTCCGGTCAAATCGGACTACCGCCGCTACCACATCCGGGACGCCGCACCGGGGGACGATTACGCGGCCCTGCGCGAGGTGCTGCTGCGCCGCTATACCCGGGTGCGGCGGGGCGAGGGGGTTCTGCCGGACCTGGTGGTCATGGACGGCGGGCTCGGCCAGGTCAACGCCGCACAGGGTGTCCTGGAGGACCTGCAGATGGACAGCATCCCGATCCTCGGCATTGCCAAGGGACCGGAACGGCGACCCGGCGAGGAGACGCTCTTCTTGTCGACCCGCCAGGAGGGCCTTATACTCGCCAAGGATTCGCCGGCGCTGCACTTGATCCAGCAGATGGATGGCGAAGCACACCGTTTCGCCATCGGTGGCCACAAGCAACAGCGCGCCCGCAGCCGCAACACCTCGACTCTCGAGGGCATTCCCGGGGTCGGGGCGAAGCGGCGGCAAGCGTTGCTGAAGCAGCTGGGTGGCCTGCAAGGGGTCATGCGCGCCGGCGTTGACGATCTGGCCCGCGTTCCAGGGATCAGCCGTTCTCTGGCCCAGCGGATCCACGACACCCTGCACGCTGGTGGATGAATCCGAATGCGCTGGAACCTGCCCAATATTCTGACCCTGCTCCGTATCGCTGCCATTCCGGTCTTCGTGGTGGTCTTCTACCTGCCGTTCGGCTGGTCCAACGAAGCGGTGACTGTGATCTTTGCCCTGGCCGCGATCACCGACTGGCTGGATGGCTTTCTGGCCCGACGGATGGGAGTCACCTCGGCCTTCGGTGCCTTTCTCGATCCGGTGGCCGACAAGCTGATGGTCGCCGCCGCCCTGGTGCTGCTGGTGGATAACAACCCCACCAGCCATCACGGTCTCCTGATGGCGCTGCCGGCGGTCGTGATCATCGGTCGGGAGATCACGATCTCCGCCCTGCGCGAATGGATGGCCGAGGTCGGTGAACGGGCCAGTATCGCGGTCTCATGGGTGGGTAAGGTGAAGACCACCGCGCAGATGGCGGCACTGCTTCTGCTGCTCTACCAGGAGCCGTTCATGGGGTTGCCGGCGGTGGGTCTTGGCTTCTGGCTGCTCTATCTGGCCGCTGTTCTGACCCTGTGGTCGATGATCGTCTATCTCCGGGCGGCGTGGCCCATCATGGCTCGTCGGGAGGCTTGACAGCTTCATCGGGATCCGTAGAATACGCAGGCGTTCGGGCGGGAATAGCTCAGTTGGTAGAGCACAACCTTGCCAAGGTTGGGGTCGCGAGTTCGAGTCTCGTTTCCCGCTCCAGATTTCAAAGGCCTCGGCTCCCCGCCGAGGTTTTTTGTTGGTGGCCCGGTCAATCGGGCCATCCGACAGGTTCTCTCCGATGGCTGGATGGCAGAGTGGTGATGCAGCGGCCTGCAAAGCCGTGTACCCCGGTTCGATTCCGGGTCCAGCCTCCATTATTCCCTGTGACAACTCCTCGAGATGGTGCCCGGAGCCGGACTTGAACCGGCACGGCCTTGCGGCCGGCAGATTTTAAGTCTGCTGCGTCTACCTGTTTCGCCATCCGGGCCGGATGAAGCCGTCAAAGGCTATGCCGGGTGGGAGATGGCGTCAAGGCGTCCCTCCATCCTACCTGCGGTCGCGTGCCGTCTTGACGATGGGCCGTTACTGGGGTCCACTGGCATCCGGACCATTCAGCCCGGCAACCGAGAAGCCCATCGTGCCCCGAACCACCATCAGGGAACGTCTCCAGATCCTGCAACGGCTCGGTGAGCAGGCGCGCGACTGGGTCTGGAGCGAAAGGGGGCGTACCTGTTCGCAACACCTCCTGGCCCGTGCTCTGCGCATCACGCAGGCCGTTGCCCAGCGCATGTTCTCCGGGGCTCTGCCGTTGCGTGCCATGAGCCTGGTCTACACCACGCTGTTGTCGCTGGTGCCACTGCTGGCCATCAGCTTTTCGGTGCTCAAGGGACTGGGCGTTCACAATCAGTTCGAGCCCTTTCTGCTCAACTTCCTCGCCCCGCTGGGCGAGCAGGGCGAGAGAATCACCGGACAGATCATCGAATTTGTGGACAACATCGAGGTCGGGGTCCTCGGGGCGGTCGGGGTCGCCTTCCTGCTCTACACCGTCATCGCCCTGGTGCAGAAGATCGAACAGGCCTTCAACACCATCTGGCATATTCGCCATCCGCGCACCCTTGCGCGGCGCTTCTCCGATTACCTGAGCGTGCTGCTGGTGGGACCGGTTCTGGTCTTCATGGCTCTGGGCATCACCGCCTCCCTGACGACCACGGAAATCGCTCAGAGCGTGCTCGCAGTGGAACCGTTCGCCATGCTGGCGGAGTGGGGCGGACGGATCGCGCCCTACATTTTCATCGTTCTGGCTTTTAGCTTTGTCTATATCTTCATCCCGAACACCCGGGTGCGGGCGAGCGCAGCTCTTCTGGGCGGGTTGATCGCCGGGCTGGCATGGCAGCTGACCGGCTGGGCCTTTGCCAGCTTCGTTGCCGGCTCGGCGCGGTACGCAGCCATCTATTCCGGTTTTGCCATCCTCATCCTGTTCATGATCTGGCTCTATCTGAACTGGCTGATCCTGCTTCTGGGTGCCCAGATCGCCTTCTATATCCAGCATCCGCACTTCCTGCGCCCGGATGACCGGATGGCCATCCCGGTGGGCATGGAGGCCGACGCCCTGGCTCTGGCGGTCATGTATTCCGTCGGCACGGCACACAGGGCGGGGAAGACGCCCCCTGCGGAGGATGAGCTGGCCCGGGATCTGGCCGTCTCCGGAGATGCCCTGGAGCCGATCCTGGAACGCCTGCGGCGGGCCGGGCTGGTCCTGGACGCCGGCGGTCAACGAGGGTCCCCCGGCCTCTATCCGGGTCGGAGCCTCGACCGCATCCCGCTTACCGATGTCATCGATGCCATTCGTGATCCCCTGCGTTCGGCATCGGTCGGTGATGAACGCCCGGGGCGGAACACGCATCTCCCCGACGCGGTGGAGGAGCTGACCGGGAATCTCGACACGGCCATGCGCGAGACCCTTGTGGATCTGAGCCTGGCCGACCTCCTGGAGGAGGAGGACGGGAAGAGTGACCTGGAATGGTCATGAATTACGTCTACACTGAGGTAGTGAGCCGGGTGGCCCGACGCGCCGATCCGCAATCCAGAGACCTTTGAAGGACAGACCCATGCACATGCAGACCGTTCGTTCCATCGCCCAGGATCGTGGTATCAAGCCCGGCCGGATGACCAAGGTCGATCTGATCCGGACCCTTCAGCAGGCGGAGGGGAATACGTCCTGTTTCGCCACGGACGAGGATGGTTCCTGTCCGCAGATGGAATGCCTCTGGCGCGAGGATTGTCAGACCGCGGCGCGGAGTCTGGCTCGCAAGGGGTGAGAAGCGCGGAGACGGGGCTCCGTCTCCGTACGCCCGGTTCCGTCAGCGCCGCACTTGGCGATAGAGGGCGAGGTATTCCCTGGCCGACGGCTCCCAGCTGAAGTCACGCTCCATTCCCCGAGCCTGGATGGCTTGCCATGTCTCCGGCCGACGCCAGAAGCCCAGGGCGCGCTCCACGGCCGTGGTGAGGCCCAGGCTGGTCGGTTCCGTCAGGACGAAACCGTCGCCGGTGGCCCCCGTGGCGTCGACATCGATCACCGTATCGGCCAGTCCGCCGGTGGGGGTGACCACCGGCGGGGTACCGTAGCGCAGCGAGTAGAGCTGATTCAGCCCGCACGGTTCGAACCGGGACGGCATCAGGAAGAGATCGCTGCCCGCCTCGATGAGGTGAGCCAGCTCCTCGTCGTACCCCACGTGGATCCCGACCTGTCCCGGATGGGAACGACTGGCCGAACGCAGGCCGTCCTCCAGGGCCTGTTCACCCGAGCCCAGGAAAGCCACCTGCACGCCCTGGCTCAGGAGGGCAGGCAGGGCGGCCAGGATCAGGTCGACTCCCTTCTGCTCCACCAGTCGGCCGATGAACCCCAGAACCGGTCCTTCTCCGGAAGTCAGCCCCAGCCGCCCGGCCAGGGCGTCGCGATTGGCCGCGCGCGCAGCGGGAACGGGCCGATCGTAATGGGCCGCCAGATGCGGATCCCGGGCCGGGTCCCAGGTGGTGGTGTCGATGCCGTTGACGATCCCGTGCAGGTCGGGAGCCCGTGTCCGTAGCAGGCCGTGGAGGCCGCAGCCCTGGGCCTCGGTCTGGATCTCCCGGGCATAGGTCGGGCTCACCGTGGTGATGGCATCGGCGAAGACCAGCCCCCCCTTGATGAAGGCCATCTCGCCATAGAATTCCAGCCCGTGCGGCTGCCAGAGCTCCGGTTCCAGGCCGAGCCGCTGGAAGACCGCCGCGGGGAAGATCCCCCGGTAGGCCAGGTTGTGGATGGTGAAGACGGTTGCAGGGCGACTGGCACGGTGGCGCAGAAAGGCCGGGGCCAGGGCGGTCTGCCAGTCGTTGCAGTGGAGTACATCGGCCCGCCAGTCCACCAGCTCCCCGGCTGCGAGAGCGGCGGCTACCCGGGCCAGTCGGTGGAAACGTTGCGGGTTGTCGGGCCAGGGTGTGCCGTCTTCGGTGCCGTAGGGGTTGCCCGCGCGAGTGAACAGGGGGGGGTCGTCGAGCAACCAGACGGTGACCCGGGTGCCTGGAAGGGTGCCCTCGAGCAGGCGCAGGGGGCGCTCATCCAGGGTCAGGGCCTGTTCGCGGACCGGCCCCTCCAGGCGCGCCAGCGCGTCGGGGTGAGCCGGCAGCAGTAAACGCACGTCGTTGCGCAATTCCCGCAGGGCGTGGGTCAGACCGAAGGCGACATCGGCCAGTCCGCCGGTCTTGAGCAGGGGCCAGGCTTCGGAGGCGGCGAACAGGACCTTCATGTCATGCCTCCCCGGGCACCAGCACCACGGCACCCAGTGGCGGCAGGGTCAGGTTCACCGACCAGGGCCGACCCATCCACGGCACCGGCTCGGCCTCGAGGATGCCGCCGTTGCCGAGATTGCTGCCGCCATACAGTTCGGCATCCGAGTTCAGACGTTCATGCCAGTTGCCGGGGGCGGGAACCCCGATCCGGTAGCCGTAGCGCGGGATCGGTGTGAAGTTGAAGATCGCCACGACGGTGGCGTCGTCATCCTTGCGCAGGTAGCTGAGGATCGACTGTTCGTGGTCATGGCAGTCGATCCATTCGAAGCTCTCGGAACTGAACTCGCGGGCATGCAGGGCGGGGCGTTCGCGGTACAGGGCGTTGAGATCGCGGACCAGGGTCAGAATGCCATGGTGAAGCGGGTAGTCGAGGACATACCAGTCCAGTGCCCGCTCTTCGCTCCATTCCTCGCCCTGGGCGAACTCGCAGCCCATGAACTGCAATTTCTTGCCGGGGTAGGTGAACTGCAGGGCATAGAGCAGTCGCAGATTGGCAAAGGCCTGCCATTCGTCGCCCGGCATCCGATGCAGCAGACTGCGCTTGCCATGGACCACCTCGTCGTGGCTGAACGGCAGGATGAAGTTCTCGGTGAAGGCGTAGAGCAGCCCGAAGGTCAGGTGGTCGTGGTAGTACTTGCGATGGATCGGATCCTCGCCCATGTAGGTGAGGATGTCGTGCATCCAGCCCATGTTCCACTTCATGGAGAATCCGAGGCCGCCGAGCCAGGTGGGGCGCGTCACCTGTGGCCAGGAAGTGGATTCCTCGGCCATGATGAAAGTACCCGGCTGCTCGCCATGGGTGATGTGGTTGAGGTCGCGCAGGAAATCGATGGCTTCCAGGTTTTCGTGGCCCCCGTAGATGTTCGGCAGCCAGTCGCCCTCTTCGCGGGAGTAGTTCAGATAGAGCATCGAGGCCACGGCGTCCACCCGCAGGCCGTCGATGTGAAAGTGCTCCAGCCAGTAGAGGGCGCTGGCGGTAAGAAAATTGCGCACCTCGTTACGGCCGTAGTTGAAGATCAGGGTGCCCCAGTCGCGATGCTCGCCACGGCGCGGGTCCTCGTGTTCGTAGAGGGGGGTGCCGTCGAAATTCGCCAGTGCCCATTCGTCCTTGGGGAAATGCGCAGGGACCCAGTCGAGCAGCACGCCGATGCCGTGACGGTGGCAGTAGTCGACGAAGTAGCGGAAGTCGTCTGGGGCACCGTAGCGGGCAGTGGGCGCGAAATAGCCGGTGGTCTGGTAGCCCCAGGAGCCGTCGAACGGGTGCTCGGTGATGGGCATGAGCTCGATGTGGGTGAAGCCCAGGGCGTCGCAATGGGAAACCAGCCGGTGGGCCAGAGTGCGATAGTCGAGGAAGTCGCCGTTGTCATCGAGCTGCCAGGAGCCGAGGTGGACCTCGTAGATGGACATCGGCGCCGCCTGCCAGTCGCGTTCCCGACGCTCGCGCATCCAGTCGTCGTCGCCCCATTCGTGGGACTCGGGGGGCTCGATGATGGCGGCATTGTCGGGGCGCAACTGATAGCGGCGGCCATAGGGATCGGTCTTGGTCAGGATCGCGCCGTGGTCGCGATTGCGCAGTTCGAACTTGTACAGTGCCCCTGGCTCGAGACCGGGAATGAAGAGTTCCCATACGCCGCTGCCGCCACGCACCCGCATGGGGTGGCAGCGGCCGTCCCAACGGTTGAAATCACCGACCACACTGACCCGCTCGGCATTCGGGGCCCAGACGGCGAAGCGGACGCCGGCGACGCCCTGATGTTCCATGCAGTGCGCACCCATGAGATTCTGGGCGTGCCAGTGGCGACCCTCTCCGAACAGGTGCAGGTCGTATTCCGGCAGCGCCGGTTCGAAGGCGTACGGGTCGTGGGCATGAACCACGTGGCCGGCCGAGTCGTGCCACGCGAGCCGATAAGGGGTTTCGATGCCCTCGGGGAGGGGGCCCTCGAAAAAATCGGTATCGGGGATGCGCGGGAGTTCGCTGCCGTCCTCGAAGCAGAGACGCTCGGTATGCGGGGCGAAGACACGTACCGTCCTCTCGGCGCCATGGGGCCCGCCCAGGAATCCGAACGGGTCGTGGTGGCGTGCTTCCCGGATCTGCTGGTAGGCGTTCTGGGCGGTCTCCGAGGGTGCCGATGTCTTGCGGGCCACGTTGCCTCCTGGGGTCATGTTTGCGGTAATCTGGACATGCTAGCGGATGTCCGGGCCATGTGTTAGTTGTAGAGCATAGCAGGTCGACGATAGAGGGACCGGCGGCCGAGCAACCTGTATCGCTATGAATCCATTACCCAACAGGATGAGGAACCACCCGAATGCTGTCCAATCGTTCGCCCCGTTTCGTCAGTCGACTGACCCGTGACACCCTGGCCCTGGTTCTGGCCGGTGGACGTGGATCGCGGCTGAAACAGCTCACCATGTGGCGGGCCAAGCCGGCGGTACCGTTCGGCGGCAAGTTTCGCATCATCGATTTTCCGCTTTCCAACTGCATCAACTCCGGGATCCGGCGCATCGGTGTGGTGACCCAGTACAAGGCGCATTCCCTGATCCGCCATCTGCGCCAGGGCTGGGGTTCCCTGCGCGGTGAATTCGGCGAGTTCGTGGAGCTGCTTCCGGCGCAGCAGCGCATCGAGACCTCCTGGTACAAGGGAACCGCCGATGCCATCTACCAGAACCTGGACATCATTCGGCTTCACAGCCCGGAGTACGTTCTGATCCTGGCGGGTGACCACATCTACAAGATGGACTACGGCGCCATGCTTGCACGTCATGCCGAGAGCGAGGCGGACATTACCGTAGGCTGCCTGGAATTGCCGCTGGACGAGGCCAGCGCCTTCGGCGTCATGGCCACCGATGAGGACGACCGCATTGTGCGCTTCGAGGAAAAACCGGAAAACCCGACCCCCATCCCGGGAAGCGAGGGCATGGCGCTGGTCTCAATGGGGATCTACATCTTCAATCGCCAGTTCCTGTTCGATGAGCTGATCCGCGACGCCGACGCCGACTCCGACCACGATTTCGGCAAGGACATCATCCCGGCGGTCATCGACCGTGCCCGAGTCATTGCCTACCCCTTCCGCGAGGGAAGTACCGGCAAGCAGGCCTACTGGCGCGATGTCGGAACCATCGATTCGTTCTGGAAGAGCAATCTGGAGCTGGTTGATGTGACGCCGGAACTCAATGTCTACGACTCCGAATGGCCCATCTGGACCTACCAGGAGCAGTTGCCACCGGCCAAGTTCATTTTCGATGACGAGGATCGGCGCGGGATGGCTGTGGACTCCATCGTTTCCGGTGGCTGCATTATTTCCGGCGCCTATCTTCGGCGTTCGCTGTTGTTCTCTTCGGTGGTGGTGGAGGCGGGCACTCGGGTGGAGGAATCGGTGATCCTGCCGGAAGTGCGCATCGAACCCGACTGCCGGATCCGCAATGCGGTCATCGACAAGCACTGTCGTATTCCCCAGGGCACGGTCATCGGCGAGGATGCCGGGGCCGATGCCGAGCGCTTCCACCTGAGCCCCGGCGGTGTGGTGCTGGTAACGCCGGAGATGCTCGGTCAGGAGGTGCACCATGTCCGCTGAACAGCCCGTGAAGGTGGTTCTCTGCTGGCACATGCATCAGCCCAGCTACGTCGATCCCCGAACCAATGAATACCAGCTGCCCTGGACCTACCTCCACGCCATCAAGGATTACGTGGACATGGTCGCCCATCTGGAAGCCAATCCGGATGCCCGCGCGGTGGTGAATTTCTCGCCGACCCTCATTGAACAGGTGGAGGACTACGCCCGCCAGATCGCCGGCCATCTGCGCGATGGTAGCCCGCTCCATGACCCGCTCCTGCGGGCCCTGGTGGACCCGATGCCGCCCCGCGAGATAGAGCAGCGCCAGCAGCTGGTCCGCCAGTGTCTGCGGGCCAATGAGAAGCACCTGATCACCCCGCACACGCCCTTCAAGCGTCTGGTGGAACTGGGACGGTGGCTGGATCGCCATCCCGAGCATGAACACTATCTCAGCGATGCCTTCCTCACCGACCTGCTGACCTGGTACCACCTGGCCTGGCTCGGCGAGACCGTGCGCCGCGAGGACCGTCGGGCCCGGAAGTTGATCCAGAAGGCCAGTGGCTTCACCGCCCACGATCGGCGGGAGCTGGTGGTTCTGATCGGCGAACTGCTTTCCGGGGTGCTCGGCCGCTATCGGCGTCTGGCCGAGGAGGGTCGCATCGAGCTCTCGGTTACTCCGTATGCCCATCCCATCCTCCCGCTGCTGCAGGACCTCGAATCGGCGCGCGAGGGGTGGCCGCAGAGCAGTCTCCCCGAACTGGACCACTATCCCGGCGGGGATCAGCGGGCGCACTGGCACGTCGAGCACGGGCTGGAGGTCTTCGAGCGGGTCTTCGGTTTCCGCCCGGCGGGGTGCTGGCCAGCGGAGGGCGGGGTCAGCGAGCCGACCCTCGCCGTTCTGGAAGAACATGGCTTCCGCTGGGCCGCGACCGGGGGGTGTGTGCTGGACCACAGCCTTCGGGCCGGAGGCCAGTCAGTGGAGTCCGATCCGGAATGGCATCGTCCGTTTGTCGTGAAAGGGGGAGGGATCCGCTGTTTCTTCCGTGATGACGGCCTCTCCGATCTCATCGGCTTCAGCTACTCCGACTGGCACGGGGATGATGCCGTGGCCAACCTCGTTGGGCATCTCGAGTCCATCGCCGACTATTGTTCCGATCGGGAAAAGGCGGTGATCTCCATCATCCTGGATGGCGAGAATGCCTGGGAGCATTACCCGCACAACGGTTACCATTTCCTGAGCGCGCTCTACCGCCGGCTGGCGGAACACCCGGGATTGCAGCCGACCACCTTCGAGGAGGCATGCGAGGTAAAACCGCGCGAGCTGAATCAACTGGTGGCCGGCAGCTGGGTCTACGGCACCTTCTCCACCTGGATCGGCGAGCGCGACAAGGACCGGGCCTGGGATTTGCTGGGTGAGGCCAAACGGGCCTTCGATGCGCACATCGACCAGCTCGACTCGGTTGCGCGCGAGCGGGCGGAGCATCAGCTGGCCATCTGCGAGAGTTCCGACTGGTTCTGGTGGTTCGGCGAGTACAACCCGGACGATACCGTAAAGGACTTCGACCACCTGTACCGCTTGCAGCTCATCGCCCTCTACGAGCGACTGGGGCTGGAACCGCCGGAAGTGCTTGGCCAGCCCTTCGCCCATGGCAGCGGTGAACCGGCCGTCGGCGGCGTCATGCGCCAGGGGCGGGCGGACTCGTGACGGCCGCATCGGTACTGCACCAGCGCCGCGCCGGCGTCCTGCTCCATCCGAGTTCGCTGCCGGGTACACCGGGCAACGGCGATCTGGGCGCCGAGGCCTTCCGTTTCGTCGACTGGCTCGCCCAGGGCGGGTTCGGGGTGTGGCAGATGCTGCCGCTGGGCCCCACCCATGCCGATGGATCACCCTACCAGTGCCTCTCGGTCCATGCCGGGGACCCGCGCTACATCAACCTGGCCCTGCTGGAGGACAAAGGCTGGCTCGAACCTCCTTCCGACGAGGATCGAACCAGCTTGAATGCTGATCCCATCGAGGGTCGGTTACGCCGTCTGCGCGCGGCCCGGGCGGGTTTTGTCGAATCCGGCGGCTCGCTGTGCCTCGACGGCGAAGGCGAGGCCGCCGATTTCCGCCGGCGCCACCGCGCCTGGCTGGAGGACTTCGCCCTGTACATGGCACTGCGGCGGGAGAAGGGCGAGCAGCCCTGGTGGGAGTGGCCGGTCGGCGAGCGCGATCGCCAGCCCGTGGCCCTGGAAGTGGCGCGGGACCGCCTTTCCGACGCCGTCGAGCAGGTCGTCTTCGAACAGTTCTGCTTCTTTCACCAGTGGGACCAGCTACGTCGCCACGCCACCGCTCGTGGCGTCCATCTCTTCGGGGACATGCCCATCTTCGTCGCCCACGACAGTGCCGAGGTCTGGGCCCACCGCGAACTCTTCGCCATCGACAATCAAGGGCACGCCGAAGCGGTGGCCGGGGTGCCGCCGGACTATTTCTCGGAGACCGGCCAGTTCTGGGGCAATCCCCACTATGACTGGAAGCGGCTTCGGGAGACCGGGTTCGAGTGGTGGCTCCAGCGGCTGGCGACCCAGCTGGAGCTGTTCGATTTCGTCCGGCTCGACCATTTCCGGGGGCTGGCCGCCTACTGGTCGATCCCCGCCGATGCCGAGACCGCCATGGAGGGGCACTGGGAGCCGGCGCCGGGTCACGCCTTCCTGAGGGCCGTCGCCGAACGCTTCGGCGAGGTGCCGCTGGTGGCCGAGGACCTGGGCGTGATCACCGAGGATGTGGAGACGTTGCGGGAAGCCTTCAAGCTCCCCGGGATGAAGATCCTCCAGTTCGCCTTCGACAGCGACAGCGCCAACCCGTACCTGCCCCACAACCACCATCGCCGCGCCGTTGTGTATACCGGGACCCACGACAACAACACCACTCTGGGCTGGTACGACGAGCTGGAATCCTGGGTTCGGGAACGGGTTCAGGCCTATCTGGGGCACCCCGGGGAACCGGTACCATGGCCCCTGATCCGCGCCGCTCTGGCTTCAGTCGCGGATCTGGCCATCCTGCCGATGCAGGATCTGCTGGAACTGGATGCCGAACACCGCATGAACATCCCCGGCGTCGCCGAGGGCAACTGGGGCTGGCGCTTCGACTGGGACGAGGTGGAAGAGGGGTTGTCCGCGCGAATGGCGGGACTCAACGCCCTCTACGGGCGCTGAGTCGCGGGGGTGTCAGAGCCAGAGCATGCGCCCGAGTTCCAGGGGATGGCTGCACCACTCGTGGGACGGATAGAGCCGGATCTTGTAGTACTGCAATCCCGGCAGGCGGGGCTGCATCTCGACACTGAACAGGTATTCCCCGTCCTCCAGCGTCTTCTCCGGTGACAGCACGAACCGCTCCGCCGTTTCGAAGAGGCCATCGTTGCGCGCCGGTGCCACCAGACACTCGAGGGTCACATCATCCGGTTCCAGACCGTTGAGGTGGACCCGAACGCGCAGGGTGAGGCTGTCACCGTGGTGCAGTGAGGAGGGCGGTTCGGCTTCCCGGCGCATCCACACCCCGTCCCAGGCCGCTCGCACATTCGCCTTCCACTCCGCCAGGGTGCGGGCCGCCTTGAGCTCGTTGGTCATGAACCGGGCATTCTGTTCCCGGGCCGGGCTGTAGAAGTCGCGGACGTAGTCCATCACCATGCGCTGCGCGTTGAAGCGCGGGATGATGGTCCGCATCGCCGCCTTCGATTTCGCCACCCAACCGGCGGAGTAGCCGTGGTTGTTGCGCTGGTAGTAGAGCGGCACCACCTGGTGGATGAGGATGTCCAGCAGGTCGCGCGCCTCCTCGTGATCGCGGTACTCCGGGTCGAAGCCGGGCTCGTGCGGCACGATGGCCCAGCCGTTGTCGCCGCTGTAGCCCTCGCCCCACCAGCCGTCGAGGACCGACAGGTTGAGCACGCCGTTGACCCCGGCCTTCTGACCGGAGGTGCCGCTCGCCTCCATGGGGTACTCCGGCGTGTTCAGCCAGACATCCACCCCGGTGACCAGCTTGCGCGCCAGGGCCATGTCGTAGCCCTCGAGGATCAGGATCCGGCCGATGAAGTCGGGGTCCAGCGCCATCTCGTGGATCCGGCGGATGAGCTCCTGACCCGGCTTGTCCTTCGGATGGGCCTTGCCGGCGAAGACGAACAGCACCGGGCGATCGGTGTCGTTGAGGATCCGCTTGAGCCGCTCGCGTTCCGAGAAGATCAGGGTCGCGCGCTTGTAGGTGGCGAAGCGCCGGGCGAAGCCGATGACCAGCGCATCGGACTCGGACTGGCGCGCCAGGCGTGTGATGCGCTTGATCATCGCCTCGGAGAAGCCGTTGCGGCGGTACTGCTCCTCCGCCCGGGCGACCACGTCCTCGAGGAGTTCGGTCTTCAGGCTCTGGCGCAGGCTCCAGTAGCGGTGGTCGGGGATGTCGTCGATCGCCTTCCAGAAGCCCTCGTTGAGCAGTTCGCTGCGCCATTCGCGCAGGCGCATGTCGAACAGATTGCTCCACTCCCGCGCCAGGAAGGTGGGGACGTGGACCCCGTTGGTAACGTACCGGATCGGGTTCTCGCTGGCCGGGATCTCGGGCCAGATGTTCGCCTCGGTCTCGGCAGCCACCCCACCGTGGATCCGGCTGACCCCGTTGTGGAAGCGTGAACCGCGCAGGGCGAGGGCGGTCATGTTGAAGCTGTCGCCCTCGTCCGGGGTGCTTCCGAGTTCAAGGAATCTCTCAATATCTATTCCCAACTCATCGGAATAATTGGAGAAATAATTCGAGGTCATCTCCCGGGAGAAGATGTCATGACCGGCCGGAACCGGGGTGTGGGTGGTGAATACGGTCCCGCCGCCAACGGCTTCCAGGGCCACGTCGAAGCTTTCGCCCTGGTTCACCAACTCCCGGCAACGTTCCAGGATCTGGAAGGCGGAATGGCCCTCGTTGATGTGCCAGACGGTGGGTTCGAGGCCGAGCGCTCGCAGAGCGCGCACTCCACCGATGCCGAGGCAGCACTCCTGCTGGATCCGGGTCTCGATGTCACCGCCGTAGAGCTGGTAGGTGATGGAGCGGTCCGCTTCACTGTTCTCCGGCAGGTCACTGTCCAGCAGATAGAGGGTGATGTGGCCCGCCTTGGCGCGCCAGACCTGGAGCTGAACCACGCGCCCCGGGAGTTCGACCTCGACGCGAATGCCGTTCCCGCTCGCGTCGCGGCAGAGGTGGACCGGCAGGCTGCCGAAGTCGGTGGGCGTGTAGTGGGCCACCTGGTGGCCGCCGTTGTCGATGGTCTGGGTGAAGTACCCCTGTCGATAGAGCAGACCCACGGCAACGAAGGGCAGGCCCAGGTCACTGGCGGCCTTGCAGTGATCGCCGGCGAGGATGCCGAGCCCGCCGGAGTAGATGGGAAAACTCTCGTGGAAGCCGAATTCGGCGCAGAAGTAAGCGACCAGATCCTTCTCCGGATCCAGGTAGGGCTGGATATGGGAGCGCATCCCCTCCTGATGATAGGTGTCGTACACCGAGAGGACCCGATTGTAATCCTCCATGAAGATACGGTCCCGGGACGCCTGCTCGAGGGTCTCCTGGGAGACGCGGCGCAAGAAGACCTTCGGGTTATGGCCGCAGGCCTCCCAGAGTGATGCGTCGAGTCTGTAGAAGAGCCCACGGACCTGACGATCCCAGGAGTACAGTAGATCGTCGGCCAGATCGTGGAGGCGTTCGAGGCCTTCCGGGGTACGCGGTTGTACTTCGAGGGTAAAGAGGGACTCGGTCATCGAGGTCGGTTATCCGTTGTGTTGGTGGAATTTACTTTCGTTGTAGCATAAAACGGCCTTTCCGCGCTTCCGTTTGGAAAAAAATCACTCCGTCTGCATCCATTTCAAGCGGTGGCGCTAGCCCTCTAGCCCTCGTCGCCCGGCGATTCCACCGGGTGACCCTGGCTACGCCACTGCGGGTAACCTTCACTCAGCCGCAACGCTTCGATGCCGTGATGGCGCAGGCGGCTGACCGCCTCGTACCCCATCAGGCAGTAGGGGCCCCGGCAGTAGGCTACAACCGGCCGGTCGGAATCGAGTTCGGGCAGGCGTTGCTCCAGTTCGTCCAGAGGGATGTTGATGGCGCCGGTGATGTGGCCGGCGGTGTATTCGGTCTCGGGGCGGACGTCCACCACGGTCACAGCACCCTGACGAGCGCGTTCAAGGAGTTCGTCCGGGGTGATGGGTTCCAGCGGCTCCCCTTCACCCATGAAGGCCCGGACCAGGCGGGCCACCTCGTTGTCGCGCGCCTCGGTGAGTTCGCGGATCAGACGGAGGAGTTCCACGACCCGGTCATCACTCACGTGGTAATAGACGTGCTGACCGTCCTTGCGGCTGGTTACCAGCCCCGCCTGACGCAAATGCTGCAGATGCTGGGAGGCATTGGCCACGGTCAGGCCGGCGGTGTCGGCCAGCGCTTCGACGCTGCGCTCGCCCTGGGTCAGCAACTCGACGAGTTCCAGGCGCCGGCCGTTGCCCAGTGCCTTGCCGATACGGGCAAACTGGTCGGAGAGTTCACGCTGCTGGGATGCGGACATGACTGCATTCGCGTTACATGATTTATTTGAATGTATCGCCGAAAGGTGTCCAGGTGCAAGACCGTCGATGCGTAAACCCCGTGCCGAACCTTGCTCATCATGGCATCTGGTTTACCATGCAGAGATCACAAGCCCGAACGAAAATGACAATCAGAGAAGGCGGAGCTGATGAATCTGAACGTGGACAGCCGGGGCGCATCCGGCACCAAATCGAGAGCACGGGTCGGTGGTCTGGTCACCATGGCGGGTGTCTGTGTCGCCGCGCTCCTTCTGTCGGTGTCGTCCGGCGCGAAGGCTGCGGAGGCGGTTCAAGTCGACTATCTGGGCAAGAACCTCAATGGTCGGCTCGAATGGGCGCAGGGCAGTACCAGTCGACAAGTGGTCCTCCTGGTGCACGATACCGCCGATTACGCGCAGTCCTCTCTGATGACCACTCTTCAGGAGGGGTTGTCGGAAGCCGGAATCAATAGTCTGGCCATTACCCTCAGCCGGGGCATGAATGATCGTCAGGGGCCCCTGAGCTGTGACAATCTGACCGAATCGAGCCACACCCAGGGGATCGAGGAGATCGGTGCCTGGTTCGACTGGCTTCAGCGTCGTGACATCACGCCGGTCAGCTTCCTCGGTCATGGACGCGGGGGCAATCAAGTCGCGTGGTTCCTGGCCGAGAGCGAGCATCCCGCCTTCGACCGCCTGGCGCTGCTGGCGCCGATGACCTGGGATCGCGAGCAGGTTGCGGAAGACTATCGCGAGCGTTTCGGGGAGTCCCTGCACGATGTCTATCGCCGGGCCCAGGAGATCGCGAAGGAACAGGGGGGGAGCGAGCGGCTCGAAGAGGTCGGTTTCCTGCACTGCGAAGAGGCCGATGTGGCTGTGGCCGACTTCCTCGAATATTACTACGACGATCGCCGGTTCCACACGCCGGAGCTCCTCGGAGAAGTCAGCGTGCCGACGCTGGTCCTGTACGGCGCCACGGACGACTCGGCACCGGGTCTGCGCGAGGCCATGGTCGGGAAGGAGTGGGAGCATGTCGATTTTGTCGAGCTGGATGGCCATGAATACACTGAGGAACCGGTCCGTTCCGAGATGGTCGAGCATCTCGTGGATTTTTTTGCCAGTGATGACGAGTAAGCGCGGATGGGGCGTTTCAGGGGGACTGAAACCGGGGTCGACCGGGTTCTGCAAACACCGGTACGGTCTCGCCGCCCGGCAGCGGCTCGGATCCGGAGCGACCCGGCCCCGCCAATCCTTGACGGGCCACCGATGTTCAGTTTCCTGGTCCATGGCGAGGGAAATCCACTCCCGACGTTGCTGACCCTCAACCCCTTTCGTCGCTCCCGGGGTGATGAAGTCCTGGTGGCCGAGGGGGAGAACGAGGCCGTCATGGGGCCGCTTGTGGACCATGTCGTACCTGATGCCGGCGCGGGACCGGTGGAACTTGCTCGCCATGCGTGGGGGCGTGTTCTGGTCTTCGTGCCCGTGGGGACGTTTGCGCCGGAGGACCTCGGTGAACTGTTGAGCCGGGCAGCGGAACAGGCGAGCTGGGGGTTTTTTCGGCGCCGGCCGACGTCCTCCTGGAGCTATCCCCGGCTGTTCTGGAACAACCACCTGGCTCGGCGCTCGGCACGCTGGTTCAATACCCGCGTCTGGTTCCTGCGTCGGGAGGAAGTGGGTCGGTGGTCACGGCAGGAAGCGCCCGGGTCGCGGGAACTGCGGCGCCTTCTGGGTCCGCCGGCGCGAATCACGGTCGGCCTGGAAGGGAGCTGATCAGCGCTTCTTCAGCGCATTGGCGATCTTGGTCCGCATGGTGTCTTCGTTGAAAGGCTTGACGACGTATTCGTCGGTTCCGGACTCGATGGCCTTGGTGATCCGTGCCTTGCTGTTCTCGGCCGTGACCATGATGAAGGGGATCCCGCGCAGGGCATCTTCGCTGCGCATGGTCTCCAGTACCTCCAGGCCGTTCATCTTCGGCATGTTCCAGTCGCAGATCACCAGGTCGAGGTCCTCCGAACGCAACAGGCCGAGGGCCTGATTGCCGTCCTCGGCGTCCAGTAGCTGGGTGAACCCGAGGTTGCGTAATATCCCCTTGATGACATTGCGCATGGTGCGAATGTCGTCGACAACAAGGATCTTGGTGTCTGCCGGATTCATGTGATCGTGTCGGTTCCTTTGAGCGCTCTGCCCCGGCAAAGGGGAAGAAGTATCACCGAGTTATCCTGACGACTCAAGTCCCGGCCCCGGGGCGGGAACCGACCTCGGGCCCCGTCCAGTGTGCCAAATCTTCCGGCGTGTTGATATTCGCGAAGGCCACCTCTTCCGGAAACTCGACCTCCAGCGCCCCCATGGCGCGCAACCAGGTGCCGGCGCGCCGCTCGCCCGCCGCGAGGCTCTCCAGAAGGGTGTTGTACCAGTGGCGATGGAGGAGGGCGAAGACGGGATGAAGGCGTTCGGGTCCTCGCGCCACGGCCAGAGTGGCGCCGGCGTTCTCGCAGGCGGCGAACAGACGAGCGACGAGATCGGGAGGTGGCGCGGGGGAATCGCACGGCACCGTGGCCACCCAGGGGTGGCTGCCTCGCATGCCGGCGAGGTAACCCGCCAGCGGACCCGGCTGGCCGGGTACGGGATCGGGACAAAGGGGGTGACCCAGTCCACGGTAGGCGGCCATTCCGGAATCGGGTGGATTAAGGCAGACCGCGTCCACCTGGGGAGCCAGGGCGTCGGCGGCGTGGAGGGCCAGCGGCCGGCCGTTCAAAGGCAGCAGGCCCTTGTCGCGCTTCATTCGTCGGCTCTGCCCTCCGGCCAGGACCACACCATGGATCAGGTGGCGCCATGGGGAGGAGAGGGAAGAGCCCCTCCCGCTCTCAACAGCCAAGCCAGTCCCTTCGCAGCACCAGGGCATCTGCGGTGGCCGCGGCGTCACACTGCAGATAAACGGTGTTCTCGGGCGGAGATTCGGGGCGCAGCGTCGTCTCGTGAAGAACATCATCGCGAAAGAAATGCAGGGAAACCGGGGTGTCTGGCGTCAGACGTCGCAGAACGGCCTCCGGGCCGGCGTCCGCCCGCAGACCCGCCACCGCCACGAGCCGATCATCCGGGCTCAGACCGGCACGCTCGGCCGGGCTTCCCTCGTGGACAGCCTGTATACGGGTCTGCCCTGCCGCGGTATCGCAGACCCAGCCCACATGGGGCAGGGGCGGGCTCTCACCCGCGGGGGCGCCACCGGAGTCGGCCTGGTCCTGGCGTGAACGGGTGTGGAAGGCAATCCCGAAATCGGCCAGCAGTTCTGCCAGGGGCGGATCCGCCGTGCCGTGAACACAGGTAGCGAGGAAACCATCCAGTTCGCCCCGGGTGATCTCGGAGAGCAGGGCCTCGACGGCCCCTTCCGGGATCCCCTCATCTCGTGGTCCCGGCTCGCGTGGGCCGTAGCGTTCCCAGAGCCGGACCATGACCTCGTCCAGCGAACGCCCATGGTCACGGCGCAGGCGCAGATCGAGGGCCAGGGCCACCAGTGCGCCCTTGGCATAGTAGCTGACGATGGCGTTGGCGGCGTTGGCGTCCTGTTGATAGAAACGGGTCCAGGCGTCGAAGCTCGAATCGGCTACGGACTGGCGCAGTCGGCCTTGACCGCGCAGGACCCGGGTGATCAGCCGACCGAGTTGAGTCAGATAGGTGTCGGCATCGATGGCCCCGGCGCGCAGGACGCCCCGATCGTCGTAGTAGCTGGTGAAGCCCTCGAAGATCCAGAGCTGCCGTGTATACGCGTGGCGGGTCAGGTCGGGATCCACCAGCACTTCGGGGCGAAGCCGTTTGACATGCCAGAGGTGGAAATATTCGTGGCTGAACAGACCGAGCAGATCGGTGTATCGGTCCCTCTCTCCCGCGGACATGGGCCGATCGGGGGGAGGTAGCGCGTCGCGCGCCGCCATCAGGCTGGATGAATCGCGGTGCTCGAGGCCGCCGTAGGCGTTCGCCGTCAGATGAAGATGGAAGAGATAACGGTCCACGGGCAATTCGCCGAAGGTCGCGACGTGAGTGGCGCAGATGGCCGCGACATCCGTGCGCAGTTGCTCCGGATCGCCCAGATAGGACCCGGTAATGGCAATGGTGTGCGGAACCCCGGCGACGTCGAACTCGAGTCGAGTCACGCAGCCCAGGGTCACGGGATAATCGATGAGCGCATGATAGTCGGCGGCCCGGTACAGGCCATAACCGTCGTCATCGATGTCGATGGCCGGCAGGGTTGTAGCGACCTGCCAGTGGTTGTCCGTCGCGCCGTTCGCGGGCGGAAGCAACTCGACCAGATGGGGTCTGGATTCGCGGCCTTCGACGCCGAGGAACAGGGCCGTGCCGTTGAAAAAACCGCGTTCACGGTCCAGGTAGGCTGAACGCACCGACAGGTCACGGGCATGAACCCGATAACGGACCGTCACCGGATCACTGGTTCCCGCCAGCGCCCAGCGGTCCTTGTCGACTCTGGATACGGCAACCCGCCGGCCGTCGTTGGTGCAAACATCGAGTTCAATGATGTTGCGGGCAAAGTCGCGGATGAGATAACTGCCGGGTATCCATGCGGGCAGGGTCAGTACCAGACCATCCGGGATGGGTCCGTCCAGCAGCAGCTCGATTGAGAAGTGATGGGATTCGGGCTGCTCGGGGCGGATGCGATAAACAATCGCATCGCCGTTCGATAAATCGATCATGGTGGCGTGGTTGTCAGAAGAGAGGCTGAGTGGCGTAACAACTTTTTTCGGCCTTGAGTTCGCGCAGCCATTCGATTCGTTGCCGGATGGCGGTTTCGCGCTGTTCGTCGTCGCTGGGTTCACCGGTGATGGTGCCGCGAATGCCGCTCAGCATGGATGAATCCATCACGCGACTGATCAGGCCGGGAGATCCAGTCGGTTCCGCGGCTGCGTTCGGTTCCTGGGTGGGAGAGGTGGACTGGCCCTGGAGTTGAGCGAGTTCACCATCCAGATCAGCACAGGTCATGCTGCGATCACCATCCCGGTAGATCCTGAAATCCGGCGAATCATCCGGGTCATCCTCGGGACGTGAATCGGATCCGCGACTCGGGGATTCCCGATCGGTCATGGTGGGTACGGGGCGCACGCGGGTTTTCGGACCATCCGCGCCGGACTGGTTGTTCCCCTCGGAGTCACCATCGTCACCGGATCCCGAGTCTTCGTCCGAGGACTCGTCACTGTCCTCATCCCGGAGGTCGTTCTGATCCTGAGCACTGAGCGAGCTGCCACTGGACTCTCCACTGGATCCCCCGCGCAGGGTCGGTCGCTCGTCGACGGGGGAGTGCAAAGCGGCACAGCCACCGAGAAGCACGGCGAACAGGAGCGTGGCTCCCGTGACACCCGCCCGGACTCGGCGCTCACGGCGGCTCTGCAGCAAAGGTGTCTGACGGGTTAACCGCCGCGGCGTCGTTTCCGTGTGGCGTTCTGTCATGGCGTCCTCGACCCGGAGCGGAAGCAGATTGATCCGCCGAAGTACCCGGATTGTAGCAAAAGGCGATCACAGGCGGCGATAGAAAGACGGAGCCTTTTCGTGATTTCCGTACAGACCCGGCAGCCCGGTTTCATCGATCCTCTGCATAACTTAACATAATATACATTATGCGAAGTTCTGGGCGGGAAGAAAATCGGCCTCCGGGACTTGCACCCGGGCTCCGGCTTGCGCAGAATGTCTCTATCTGACCGGTCGGTCAGTCCGGGCGACGCCCCGGTCCACGGCCATTCAACGAGGAACAACGCGTGAGCCCGGAACAGCAGAACGCCAGTCAGCAGGAGATCCTGGCCACGGCGGCGCGACTCTTCTCGCGCCACGGCTTCGAAGGTGTCTCGCTGAGCGCCATCGCCAGTGCCGCCGGTACCAGCAAGGCCAACGTCCTGTATCACTTCACCTCCAAGGACCAGCTCTACATCCAGGTCATGGAAACGTGCTGCAGCCAGGTTCTCGGCTCCCTGGAATCGGAACTCGGTGGTGACGGACCCATCGAGGA
>JBNJEU010000022.1:0-27577 GCA_051746205.1 Pseudomonadota bacterium | reverse complement strand
TCCAGCTCGGCATCGTTCTGCGCTGTACTCTGGCTCATTTCTCTTCCCTTGATTTCATCCACCGCTGGAAAACCGTGTCCCTGGAGAAGAACGGAAGGGAACGCAACCAATGGGAAGCGGTACTCACTGGATTCGCGTCACGCGTGTAACCTAAATTCGGCCATAACGTTTGAGCCGCTTGCGCAGTGTGACACGGGATATTCCCAGAAGCCGACTGGCCTGGCTCAGGTTGCCTCGCGACCGGACCAGCACCTCGTCGAGAAGCGGGCGTTCGACTGCTTCGATGACCTGCCGGTAGAGGTTGTGCGGCTCCTGATCACCGAGCTCATCGAGGTATTGGGTCAGGCTCTGACGCGCGCTCTCTTCCAGAGGGACCAACTTTCTGGTCTCGGCCTGATGGACCGAGCCAGAGATGAAACTCAGATGCCTCTTCATGGGCTATGCCTTGTTTTTTCTCCATCATTTGCTAATAAAACATAGCCAAAGCACGGACACCACGTAAAATCGATCACCTTATTTCCACATGACACTGAAACCAAAAAATTCGATCAATTACTATCCAGATTGCCTCCATTCGTGGCGTTCTTTCACCAGCGAGACAGCGAGATGGCATGGGGGATCGCGGGGCTGGATCGGGGCTGATGCCTTCCCGGTGCACGTGCAGTTTTGCTAGGGTGGGTGGCAACGACTGCAGGGTTCCAGGCCCGACCATCGGTCCGATGGTCATCCCGCTTGCCGGGAGAAATGTCGCACCTGCAAGTTGGCACCAAGCATTCGGTTCCACCAGGCAAAGACGGGGGTTCAGCATGAATTCGCTCAATATCCTGCTGGTGGAGGATTCCCCGGAGGACGCCGAACTCGTTACTGAAGCCTTCAAAGTCAATGGCCACTCGGCCAACTTCCAGTATGTTCGGGACGGTGAGGAGGCCATGGCGCTGTTGCGGCGCGAAGGACCGTACGCCGAGGCGCCGCGCCCCGATCTGGTCCTGCTCGATCTGAACATGCCACGCAAGGACGGCCGCGAGGTCCTCGCCGAGATCAAGGCCGACGCGGATCTGCGTGCCCTGCCGGTGGTGATCCTGACCACGTCTTCTGCCGAGGTGGACGTGGTCCGATCCTATGCCGATCAGGCCAGTTCATTTCTGACCAAGCCTTTGGAATTCGACGAGTTCCTGGAGCAGATCCGTAAAGTGGGAGAACACTGGTTGACCGCCGTGCGTTTACCGGCCAATGTCGGTTGAGCTGCGGCGGCCGCTGACCCTCCTAGCGGGAATTGAGTGCGATGCAAGAAAAACCTGCCGCCGTGATGCACCTCCTCGTGGTCGAGGACAACCCCGACGATGCCGATCTCGTCGAGGCGTACCTCGACCTGTCGCCGGTGGTGGACTGCACGCTGCACCGCGTGGTCCGTCTGGCCGAGGCCGTGGAATGGCTGGCCGAGAACCGCGTCGACGCCGTGCTCCTCGATCTCGGGCTGCCGGACAGCAACGGCATCGAGACCGTGCGCCGCTTCTTTCGCGAGGCCGGCCAGTGGCCACTCATTGTCCTCACCGGCCACGACGACACCGATGTCGGCATCGAGGCCATCCAGCTCGGGGCCCAGGACTACCTGGTCAAGGGCCGTCTCGATCCGGACCTGCTGGGCCGAGTCATGCTCTACTCCTGGGAGCGCAATCAGGTCCAGAGTGAACTGCGCCTGCTGGCCGCAGCCTTCGAATCCGCCCATGCCATCTTCATCACCAACCACGCGGGGCTCATCGAGCGGGTCAACCCGGCGTTCGAGGCCGTCACCGGCTACAGTGCCAAAGAGGCCATCGGTCAGACCCCCGCTCTACTGAAATCGGGCCACCACGATCCGGAATTCTACCGTCGGATGTGGCGCGCGCTGGAACAGGACGGTCAGTGGAGCGGCGAAGTCTGGAACCGGCGCCGGGACGGCTCCGTCTTTCCGGAGTGGGAATCGATTACCGCGCTGCGTGACGAAAAGGGCGAGGTGACCCACTACGTGGCGATCTTCCACGACATCACCCACCAGAAGGAGCTGGAGGCGCAACTGGAACGGCGCGCCACCCACGACACCCTCACCGACATCCTGAACCGGCGCAAGCTCGATGAACATCTCGCCCACGAAGTGGCGCGCCATCACCGCGACCACCAACCCCTGGCCCTGGTCATCCTGGATATCGACCATTTCAAAAGATTCAACGACACGCATGGCCACCAGCTCGGTGATCGGGTCCTGATCGAAGTCGTGAATCGTGTGGGAGGCCGCCTGCGCGCCACCGACGTGTTCGGGCGCTGGGGCGGCGAGGAGTTCCTCGCCATCCTGCCGGATACCGACCTGAAAGGGGCCGCTGCCCTGGCCGAGGAGCTGCGCGAGTATGTGGCCAGCACGCCGATGGAGGAAGGCGTCGCGGGCGTCACCATCAGCCTCGGCGTTGCGACGCTCGAGGACGATGATTCCGCCGAGGAGCTGCTGAAGCGGGCCGACGATGCCCTCTACCAGGCCAAGGAGGGGGGGCGCAACCGCGTCGCGGTCATCGAGCCGCCGACCGAACGCCCGACCGGCTAGTCGAACTGCATCGGCGATTCGTAGCCGGACTGCGGCAGGTCGTCGATGTCGGATTCACTCTCGTCTCCGGCCTCCTCGGCGGCCGCGTCGTCACGCATCTGCAGCAGCGCCGGGTCGACGAACATCTGTTCATACTCCTCGCTCACCAGCATTGCCCCGAGACGCTCGGCCTCGGTGAACTCGGCATCGATGGCGTCGCGCTCCGCCGAGGCCATGACCCGCAATTCGGAGTCCCCGGTGAGGGAGGCCAGGTGGAACCAGAGATAGGCCTGGAAGCGGCTCTCCGAGACCCCGAGTCCCTCGCGGTACATGGTACCGATGCGGAACTGGGCATTGGGCTCGCCACGTTCAGCCGCCAGCCGCAGCCATTCAAAAGCCCGACCGTAATCCTGCTCGGTGCCGATGCCGTAGTAGTACATCTCGCCCACGGCCATCTCCGCCATGGGGTGGCCGCGTTCGGCCGCTTTCAAGTACCAGTGGTAGGCATGAGCGGGGGCCTGACGAATACCGGAGCCGGCGTAGTACATGGTGGCGACATTGAGTACCGCCTCCAGGTTCTCCTTCCGGGCGGCCTTCAGAAACCAGCGGAAGGCGGCTTCGCGATCCTGCTCGAAACCACGACTCCCGTCGCGCAGGTTCCGGGCAAGACGAACCTGGCTGATCACTTCGCCGGCCTCGGCGCGCAGGGCCAGTTTTTCGCGTTCCAGCTCCGAAAGTGCCCGACGATCCGGCCCCTGTTCCAGACCCAGGCCGAGTTCCTCCAGTCCAGTCTCCGGCCCCGCGGTACTCTCCTCTTCGCTCGGGGCATCAAGCTCGATCTCGGGGACATCGTCGATGAGGCTCGCGGTATCCTCCGCCATCGCCCGGGACGGCAGGATGAGATTCAGGGTCAGGGCCAGCACCAGAGCCGTCCCGATCACAGCACGCACAATCATGGTAGCGGGGGTCGAACCTCTATCTCTTTCCGGTCGAGCGCGCCAACGGCGCGCGTCTGATCTAACATGGTACCGACTACAGCGGCCTCTCGCGCAATTTCTGGATAGTGACATGGACAATCCCGACCTACCGCCCCCGCGTCTGGGGATCAGTAGCTGCCTCCTGGGTGAAGAGGTCCGCTTTGACGGCAACCACAAGCGTGACGCCTATATACTCGGGACCCTGGGACGCCACTTCGAATTCGTCTCTGTCTGCCCTGAGATGGCCATCGGCCTCGGCGTGCCGCGCCCGACCATCCGCCTGCAGGGCGATCCGGAGCGTCCGCGCGCCATTGGCGTCCACCGTGAGGATATGGATGTGACCGACGAGCTGACGGCCTTCAGTCAGCGCCGGGTAAGGGAACTTCCGCCCCTCTGCGGCTACATCCTCAAAGCCAAATCACCCTCCTGCGGTATGGAGCGGGTCAAGGTCTACCGTCCCGGCGGCGGTCAGCCGCGCATGGGTCGCGGGATCTACGCCGAGGCCCTGATGAGCGCCCACCCCGAGTTACCGGTCGAAGAGGAGGGGCGCCTCGGCGACCCCGACCTGCGCGACAATTTTCTGGAACGGGTCTTCGCCTACCGGCGCTGGCAGGCGCTGGAGGCCGGTGGTATCAGCGCCGCCCGGCTCCAGGACTTCCATCGCGTCCACAAGCTCAGTCTGATGGCCCACGGCCAGGAACACTACCGGCGGCTCGGCCGACTGGTGGCCCATGCCGGCAAGGCGGAGGATATCGATGCGCTGGCCCGGGAATACCTCACCGACTTCATGGCGTCCCTGCGCCACCGTGCCACGCCGCGCCGCCACGTCAACGTCCTGATGCACATCATGGGCTATCTCAAGCGGGCCATCGACAGCGACGACAAGGCGGAGCTGCTGGACGTCATCGAGACGTACCGCCAGGGGCTTCTGCCGCTGTCGGTGCCACTGACCCTGCTCAAACACCACTTCCGCCGCCATCCCGATGACTACGTCGCCGATCAGGTCTATCTCAATCCCTATCCGGCCGAGCTTCTCATCCGGGAGGGACACTGAACCCCGCGGGAATTAAAGTTTTTACCCCACCGTCCGCAGTTCCCCCTTACCAAGCGTGGGGATAACAGGCCGCGTGAGCGGTCGGCTGCCGCCCGAAGACGGGCGGCAGGGGAGAGGGACAAGAGCCGATGGCCGATAACGATACCAACGACAGCCACACCACTACCGAAGACGCACATGCTCCTGAGACCCATGAGGCCGAGGAAGCCACCACGCCTGAGGCGAGTGATGCCGCACCGGAGGCCCCGACTGGAGAACCATCCGCGGAAGAAGCCGTGGAAGAGGAAGCGGCGGCCGAACCGGAAGACGTCAGCAACGGCACCGGCGTCTTCCTGCGCTGGGAGCCGGAGGAAGAGGCCCTGTATGCCGATTTCGATCCCGAGTACGCCAAGGCGGCGCTGGATTCCGACGCCCTGAAGGAACTGATCACGAAGGCGGGTCATGCCGATGTCTGCCTCTTCCGCGAAGTGGTCTCCCAGCTCATCCGCCAGCAGCGCGACTCCCGCCAGTCCTTTTCCCTGGCCATCGGCGGCCATCGAGACGGCGAGGTCGAGATCACCGTCGACCCCAAGGGGACCCACGCCGAGGCGCGCCTGACCCACCCGTGCGGCAACGGACGCGCCATCGACGAGGCGATGATCCGCGAGGCGCTGGCCGAGGCCGGGGTCACCCACGGCATCCGCGAATCGGAGTTCCCCCGGATCATCAGGGATCAGGGACGCACCCTCACCGACCCCCTCCTCATCGCCCAGGGGACTCAACCGACCAACGGCGAGGACTCCCGCTTCGTGAGCCTCATCCCCGACGCCGTGGAACGCAAGCCGCGCGTGCTCAACGAGGACGTTGTCGACTACCGCGACTTCGGCGGCATCATCACCGTTCACGAGGGCGACGAACTGGTGCGGCGGGACCCCCCCACTGAGGGCACCGATGGCCATACGGTCACTGGCGAAACCATCCCGGCCCAGCCCGGCAAGACCCGCGACTTCAAGCTCGACAAGACGGTTCAGCTCAAGGAGGACGACCCCGACGTTCTGATCGCCGCCATCAGCGGCATGCCGGTGATCACCGATCAGGGCGCCAAGGTCGAACAGACTCTCGAGCTGGAGAACATCGACCTGAACATCGGCCACGTCGACTTCGACGGCACCATCACTGTCAAGGGCGACATCATCGCCGGGATGCGGGTCACCGCGAGCGGCGACATCAACGTCGGCGGCACGGTGGAGGCGGCGACCCTGCGCGCCGACGGCAACATCACCGTCAACGGCGGCATCCTCGGCCACGGCAATGTCCGCGACGAGAGCGGCGAGCTGCGCAAGGAATCGGGGATGGTCACCAGCGGCTGTACCGTCACCGCGCGCTTCATCAAGAACATCCTGGTGGAGGCGCAGGACTCGGTGATCGCTCGGGACCTCATCAACAACAGCGAGGTCACGAGCTACAATCAGGTGCTGGTGGGCGGCAAGGGTGGACCGGCCAAGGCGCAGATCGTCGGTGGTCTGGTTCGCGCGACAACGAAGATCGAAAGCGCCATCCTCGGCTCTCCCCGGGCCACCCACACCCGCGTGGAAGTCGGTTTCGATCCGGAATTCCACGAGCGCCACAAGGCCGCCCGTCAGGCGATCATCGACAAGCAAAAGATGCTCGCCGATGTCCAGCGCATGGTGAACTTCTATCGCGGCAGCCCGGAAAAGGCGCGCGCGGCGGAGAAGGCGAAGCCCGGCGTACTGCAGAAACTGGTCAAGACCGAACGTCAGGCCAGGGCCGATCTGCAACAGTTGCAGGCGAATCTGGACGCGCTGGAGGAGGATCTGGACCACATCCGCAAGGCGCGCGTGGTGGCCAAGCGCCAAGTCTATTCCAACGTCACCATCATCTTCGGGCCCAAGAGCCGGACCACCGACGAGGATCTGGAGGGCGGCAGCTTCGCGCTCCACGATCAGTGGATCACCTTCCGCAAGGGCAAGACCTGATTCAGAAGAGGAGCATGCGCACCGCCACAACGGCCAGCACAGTGGCAAACAGGCGTCGCAGCAGCATGGTCGGGAGGGTGTGTGCCAGGCGTGCACCCAGCGGCGCGGCGAGCACCGCCGCCGGCACGATGGCGGCCACCGCCGGCCAGTGGACCCAGCCGAGACTCTGGGGCGGCCGTTCCGCCACGCCCAGCCCGCTGTAGACAAAGCCCGCCACCCCGGCCAGGGCCACCGGGATCCCCACCGCCGTGGCCGTACCCACCGCCCGGGTCAGTGCCACGTTGTGCCAGACCAGCCACGGGACCGTCAGAGTCCCGCCGGCAACCCCCATGGGCGCGGAGATCCCGCCGATCACCGCACCGCTCACCAGCGCCCCGGGCCAGCGCGGCGGCCTGCGCGACGGCGAGGGCCGCCGCCCCAGCGCCATGTTGGCCGCCACCAGCAGCAGGAAGATCCCGAACAGAACGGCCAGCACCGTGCTGGAGAGTTGCCCCACCAGCAGCGCGCCGGCCAGCGCTCCGAAGGCGGCTCCGGGAAAGAGCCCGGCGAGCAGTGCCGGCTCCACCGCCCCGCGACGGGCATGGGCGAACAGAGCCGAGGCCAGGGTGAAGGGGATGGTCGCCAGCGAGGTTCCCACCGCCATGTGCATCGCGCCGGCCTCGTATCCCGCCGCCGCGAACCAGAACGCCAGCGCCGGCACGACCACCAGGCCGCCGCCGATGCCCATCAGGCCGCCGAGCGTACCGGCCAGCGCACCGATCATCAGGTAGAAGGGCAGCCCCTCGACCACGTCCGTTCCCCCCCATCCATGTCAGTCGAGTTACCCCCGAAGCCCGGCCAGCCGGCGCCGTGCTTCACCGGCCGCCTCCCGCACCCGGCGCGGGGCGGTGCCGCCCACATGGTCGCGCGCGGCGACCGAGCCCTCCAGGGTCAGTACCTCGAAGACATCCGCGCCGATGGCGTCGGAGAACTGCTGCAGTTCGGCCAGCCCCATCTCCGCCAGATCGCGGCCGGTGTCGATGCCGAGTTTCACCGCCTGGCCGACGATCTCGTGGGCGTCGCGGAACGCCACCCCCTGGCGCACCAGATAGTCGGCCAGGTCGGTGGCGGTGGAGAAGCCGCTGCGCGCCGCCTCGCGCATGGGCTCCGCCTTCACCGCCATGCGCGGGATCATGTCGGCGAAGGCCCGCACGCTGCCGGCCACCGTATCCACGGTGTCGAACAGCGGCTCCTTGTCCTCCTGATTGTCCTTGTTGTACGCCAGCGGTTGCGACTTCATCAGCGTCAGCAGGGCGAACAGGTGGCCATAGACCCGCCCGGTCTTGCCGCGCACCAGCTCCGGCACATCCGGGTTCTTCTTCTGCGGCATGATGGAGGAACCGGTGCAGAAGGCATCGCCGAGATCGACGAAGTCGAACTGGGCCGAACTCCACAGCACCATTTCCTCGGCCATGCGCGAGAGGTGCATCAGGATCAGCGCGGCGGCGGAGCAGAACTCGATGGCGAAATCGCGATCGGAGACCGCGTCCAGGGAATTGGCGGCGACGCCGTCGAAGCCGAGTTCGGCGGCGGTGAATTCGCGGTCGATGGGGTAGGTGGTGCCGGCCAGTGCGGCGGCGCCCAGCGGCATCATGTTGACGCGCGTCCGACAGTCCAGCAGCCGCTGGTGGTCACGGTGAAGCATCTCGAACCAGGCCAGCATGTGGTGGCCAAAAGTCACCGGCTGGGCGCTCTGCAGGTGGGTAAAACCGGGCAGGATGGTTTCCGCCTCGCGCTCGGCGAGGTCGATGAGGCCGGTCTGCAGCCGCGCCAGTTCGGCGGTAATGGCGTCGATGGCATCGCGCAGCCAGAGCCGGATGTCGGTGGCCACCTGGTCGTTGCGCGAGCGACCGGTGTGCAGTTTCTTGCCGATGTCACCGATGCGGCGGGTCAGATCCGCTTCGATGTTCATGTGGACATCCTCGAGGCTCACGGACCACTCGAACTCGCCGGCCTCGATGCTCGCCTCGATGGCTCGCAGGCCGTCGAGGATGGCGTCGCGCTCCGCCTCGGTGAGCACGCCCTGACGGCACAGCATGGTGGCGTGGGCGATGGAGCCGCGGATGTCCTGGCGGTAGAGGCGCTGGTCGAAGCCCACCGAGGCGGTGAACGCCTCGACAAAGGCGTCGGTGGGCTCCGAGAAACGCCCGGTCCAGGGCTTGGCGGTCGGCTGGTCGCTCATGGTATCCCCCCGTGAAATCAGGTGGGGGAGTATATCAGAGGCCGGCGCGGACCTGCTCCAGCCGTTCCTCGACGTAGCCGCCGTAATAATCTTCGGAGTTCATGCCGATCAGGGGCTCGGCCTGCTGCTCTCCGGCCGGGTCGAAGAACAGCAGCGTCGGGGTGAACTGAACCTCGTGGCGCTCGACGAATTCGGAGATGGCGACCGCCTCTCCGCTGAAGTCCACCAGCGTGCCGTCATCGTGGATGTCCACCAGCCGGATCACCACCTCCTCGCGCTCGCCCGCCGCGATATCGCGTTCCATGGGCTTGAGATGACGCTCCTCCACATATTCGCAATAGGGGCAATCGTGGCTGACGAAGGCAACGATGATCGGCGCATTCTGCTCGGCGGCCCGCGCGAGATCCCGCGCCGGAGTCAGTTCATCGCCCCGGGACTCCCCACTGCACGCCGCCAGCAGGAGAACCACGACGGTCAACAGCACGGAGATGATACGGATTCTGGCCATTGTCCTGCTCCCCTCGTCTCTACTGCGGTGGACAACAACGGGCGGACCGAGTTCCGCCGCACGATTGCCCCGATGGCACGCGGCGACGTAGCATACGTTCTTTTCCTCCGGAAAGGCTACCCAATGACCCAGTCCGTGTTGCGCATCGCCACCCGCAAGAGTCCGCTGGCCATCTGGCAGGCGGATTACGTCCGGATGCGTCTGGAAGCCCTGTATCCCGACCTCGCGGTGGAGCTGGTGCGCATGACCACGCGCGGCGACCAGATCCTCGATTCGCCCCTGGCGAAGGTCGGCGGCAAGGGGCTGTTCGTCAAGGAACTGGAGACCGGGATGCTGGAGGGGGAGGCCGACATCGCGGTCCACTCCATGAAGGACGTGCCGGTGGAATTCCCCCCGGGACTCCATCTGGCCACCATCTGTCCGCGCGAAGACCCGCGTGACGCCTTTGTGAGCAACCACCACGGCCATCTGGACGATCTGCCGGAAGGGGCCCGGGTCGGCACCTCCAGTCTTCGCCGCCAGACCCAGATCCGCGCCCGCCGCCCCGACCTGACGATCCTCGACCTGCGCGGCAACGTGAACACCCGCCTGGCGAAACTCGACGCCGGTGAATACGATGCCATCGTGCTCGCCTGCGCCGGGCTGCTCCGCCTCGGTTTCGATGAGCGCATTCGCGCTCCACTGGAGCCGGAAGTGGTGCTGCCGGCCATGGGCCAGGGCGTCGTCGGGATCGAGTGCCGCACTGACGACGACCGCGTCAACCGTCTGCTGGCACCGCTGGATGATCCGGAGACCCGCATTCGGGTTACCGCCGAGCGCGCCCTCAATGCCCGTCTGGAGGGGGGCTGTCAGGTTCCCATTGGCGGATTTGCAACGCTTTCAGGGGACCAGCTCCATCTCCGGGCCCTGGTGGGTCGCCCCGACGGCAGTGAGGTGGTTCGAGGTGAGGTTCGCGGCGCTGCAGCCGAGGCCGAGACGCTGGGCGTCGAACTGGCCGACGACCTTCTCCGGCGCGGCGCCGCCGAAATCCTCAAAGCGGTCTACAGCGAGGACAACCCGGCATGACGACCCCGACCCTCGACGGCGTCGGCGTGATGGTGACCCGCCCCGCCCACCAGGCCGAACCGCTGTGCGACCGGATCCGCGCCGCCGGCGGAAACCCCTATCGCTTCCCGGTGCTGGAGATCCTGGAACCGGCCGACAGCGGGCCGCTGATGGCGATCATCGACGACCTGGACCGCTACGACATGGCCATCTTCATCAGCCCCAACGCGGTCAACCAGGCGATGAACTCGATCCGGGCCCGCCGCGCGCTGCCGGAGCATCTGCAACTGGCCGCCGTGGGCCGACGCAGCGCCGCCGAACTGCGCCACTTCATCGGCCGTGACGCCGACATCTTCCCCAGGCAGCGCTTCGACAGCGAGGCCCTGCTGGCGCTGCCGGAGATGCAGGATGTCGCCGGACGGCGTATTGTCATCTTCAGGGGCGACGGGGGACGCGAACTGCTGGCCACCACCCTGCGCGAGCGCGGCGCCGAGGTCACCTACGCCGAGGCCTACCGGCGCGGCCGGCCCAGCGCCGACGTCGGCGCCCTGCAACGCGCCTGGGCCCGGGGCGAGATCGACATCATCACCATGACCAGCGGCGAGGGCCTGCGCAACCTCTTCGACATGGTCGGCAAGCTGGCGCGCCAGTGGCTGCAGCGCATGCCCATCGTGGTGGTCAGCGAGCAGCAGCGGGAGCTGGCCCGCGAACTCGGCTTCCGTCAGGAGCCCATCCTGGCCGATGGCGCCGGTGACGAGGCCATCGTCGCCGCTCTTGAAGCGTGGAATCGGCAGCGCACGGCAACGGAGAATACGGAATCATGAGCGAGAGCCGCGACAAGTCCGAAGACGAGACCCCGGCGGAGGCCGGCGCACCGGAACCGACCGAAACGCCGCCGGACGCCCCCAGAACCTCATCCACCGAGGCACCCCCTGCCGTCCCCGGCAAGCGCGGACTCCTCCTCGCGCTGCTGTACATCCTCGTCCTCGCCCTGGCCGGCGCGGGGGGGTACGGCGGCTGGTGGCTGTACGAAGCACAACGCGACACCTCCGAGCGGCTTGCCGCCCTGGAGGAGCAGGATGACGCCCTTGGCAACCGGCTGGAAGGGCGCATCGACGATCTGGCCTCCGCGCGCGCCGAGGCCGCAGAACAACGCGAGGCCCTGGCCGAACAGCTTGCGGCGCAGGCCGAGAGTCTTGACGCCGTGACCGCAACCACCGAGGCGATCGAGGAGCGTCTTGGCCGTACCGGCGTCGACTGGACCCTGGCCGAAGTCGCCCACCTGCTGCGTACCGCCCGCTACCGCGAACACCTGGCCGACGACGGCGATGGCGCCGATGCGGCGCTGGCCGCCGCCGACGTTCGGCTGGCGACGCTCGATGACCCCTCCCTGCAGCCGGTGCGCGAGGCCATCGCCGCCGCACGGCAGCGTCTCGCGGCGCGCGAGCGGCCGGATACGGCCGGCATCTCGGCCCGCATCGGCGGCCTCGCCGCGACCGTGGAGGAACTGCCCCTGCACCGTCCCGGAACCGATGGCGAGCCGGTGTCAAGAGCCGCGGATGCAACCGAACACGAGGGCTGGCGACGCCACCTCGATACCATTCTGGAAACGCTCGGAGAACTGGTGGTGGTCCGGCGACACGATCAGGCGGTGGAAGCCCTGGTGCCACCCGAACAGGATGCCCTGCTGCGCCTGAATCTCCGCCTGCAACTCGAGAGCGCCCAGGCCGCCCTTGTGCACGGTGACGCCGAGCTGTTCCGCAACCACGTCCGACGCGCCCGCGACTGGATCGCCCATTACTTCGACGACGAGGCCGACGCGACTCGCAACGCCCTGGAGACCCTTGAAGCGGCAGCCGAGGCCCGGCTGACCACTCCGACGGTGGACCTCTCCGGTCCGCTGGACGCACTGGCCGAAGTCACCGGAGGCGATGCGCCATGAAGCGGCTGTTCCTCCTTCTGGTGGTCATCCTGGCGGCCGCCGGGATCGCCGCCTGGGCACACCAGGACCCAGGCTACGTCTTCATCAGCCGGGAACCGTGGAGTATCGAGCTCAGTCTGAGCCTGGCAGTGGCCCTCCTGGGACTCGCCTTCGTCCTGCTCTACCTCCTGATCCGGCTGATCCGCGCCGGCGCCATTGCCCCGCGCCGCCTGCGGGAGTGGCGCCGCCAGCGCCGCGCCCTGGGCGGTCTCGCACTGGTCCGCCGCGGCGAGATCGAGCTCGCCGAGGGGCGCTGGCGAGTGGCCGAGCGCCACCTGGCCCGGGCCGGCCGGCGCGGCGCCAGCTCCCTGATCGCCTATCTGGGGGCCGCCCGCGCGGCCCAGCGCCAGCACGCCCACCGCCGCCGCGACGCCTATCTGCGCCGGGCTCACGAGAGCGAGCCTGAAGCCGACCAGGCCGTGCTGCTGACCCAGGCAGAACTCCAGATCGCTCACCGCCAGCACGAGGAGGCGCTGGCCTCGCTGATGCATTTGCGGTCACTCGCGCCCCGCCACGGCCATGTACTGGCCCTGCTGGCCCGCCTCTATCGGGAGATGGCGGCCTGGGATGACCTTCTGTCCCTGTTTCCAAGCCTGCGCCGCCGGAGCGCCATGGCGCGAGAGGACATTGCCGTCCTGGAGCGCGAGGCCCGAGCGGCCCTGCTGCAGACGGCCCGTCAGGCGCGAGAGCCGGAACGGCTGCGTGCAGTCTGGGCAGCGATCCCGCGCGAGCAGCAGAACGAGGCCGCGCTGCTTCTCCCGTATGTGGCCGGCCTCCATGAACTGGGGGCCGACGACGAGGCCGAGCCCCTGTTGCGCAAATGGCTCAAGCGCAACTGGGACAGCACGCTGGTCCGCCTCTATGGCTGCCTCGAGACCAGCGACACCGGCCGCCAGCTGACTGTGGCCGAGCGGTGGCTGGGCGAACACGATCGCGATCCCGATCTGCTGCTCGCCCTGGGGCGGCTGGCCCGCCGCCACAGCCTCTGGGGCAAGGCGCGCGGCTATCTGGAAACCAGCATCAACAGCCACCCATCTCCCGAGGCCTATCGAGAACTGGGCGAATTACTGGAAGAGGAGTTCGATGAGCGGGAGGCGGCCATGGACTGTTACCGCAAGGGTCTGCAACTGGCGCCGGACGCCCCGCGCGAACCGGTAGAGGAGAATCAGTCGCCGGCAGGCTCGAACGCGTCGGCGTAGAATCGCTCGGTATCCAGCCCCCGGGCCGGGAAGTCTCCACGCATCGCCGCAATCATCGGGGGCGGGCCTGCGGTGTAGACCTCATACCCGGTGAGATCCGGGAAGTCGGCCAGCACCGCCTCGTGGACGTAGCCGGTCCGGCCCGCCCAGTCCGCCACGCCCGGTTCGGAGAGCACCGGCGTGAAAGTGACGTTGGCATGTGCTTCGGCCCATCCCCGCGCCGTATCGGCCATGTAGAGATCGGATTCCGAGCGCACCCCCCAGTAGAGGTGCAACGGTCGCTCGGTCCCCTCGGCCAGGGCGTGCTCGATGATCGCCTTCAGCGGCGCGATGCCGGTTCCGCCCCCCACCAGGATCACCGGCCCTTCGTTGCCTTCGCGCCAGAAAAAGCTGCCGTGCGGCCCCTCGATGCGCAGGATGTCCTTCTCCTTCAGTTCACCGCCGAACAGCGCTGCGGTGAACCGGCCCCCCGGCATGTGGCGGATATGGAACTCCAGGAGATCGTCCTCGTGCGGCGGGTTGGCCATGGAGAAGCTGCGCCGCTGGCCGTCGGGGAGCAGGAAATCGACGTACTGGCCCGGCAGGAACTGCAACCGTTCGGTCTGCGGCACGCGCAACCAGATGGCCATGACATCGTCAGCCAGCGGTTCGATCTTCTGGATGCGGGCCGGCAGGGTCTTCACCGGGATCTCCGCAACCGAACCCACCTCGCGGATCTCGATGCGCAGATCGTCGATGGCCTCGGCCTGACAGAGCAGGGCCCAGCCCTCGGCCTCCATCTCCGCATCGAGCCCCGGCGGCTGCCCCTGATAGGCGACCTCGCCGGCCAGCAGACGCCCCTTGCAACTGCCGCAGGCCCCGTTGCGGCAGCCGTAGGGCAATGCAATGCCGTGGCGCAGCCCGGCGTCAAGGAGGCTTTCGCCCTCTTCCACGGTATAGGTATGCCCACTGGGCTCGATGGTGACCTGGTGCGACATGGGGTTCAGTCTCCTGGACGTTGCGGCCCTGTGAATTAGACTCACATTATCCCATGGCCGCAGTGGAGTGAAAGAGATGCAGCCCGTTCTCATTGTCGGCTGCGGTGACATCGGTCGTCGCGTCGGCCGCCGTTTCCACGACGCCGGCCATTCGGTGGTCGGTCTGGTGCGCTCCGAAGCCAGTGCCGCCGCCCTGACCGAGGCCGGCTGTCACGCCGTGACCGCCGATCTCGACCACGGCGGCGATGCGCAACGCCCGGAACCGGGCGGCCTGCTCTACTGGTTCGCGCCACCCCCACCGAGCGGTCGACACGACCCGCGCATCCGCCACTATCTGGACGCCCTTCCGGTCGGCGAGGAGCCGGCGCGCGTGGTGCTCATCTCCACCTCGGCGGTCTACGGCGACTGCGGTGGCGCGATGGTCACCGAAACGACCCCGCCCGAGCCCGGCAGCGATCGCGGCCAGCGGCGGCTGGACGCCGAGCAGGCCCTGAGCCGGTGGGCCGCCGAGCGGGGCGTCGACATCGTGATCCTGCGGGTCCCGGGGATCTACGCGCCGGAACGCCTGCCGCTGGAGCGCATCGCCGGGGGCGAGCCGATCCTGCGCCCCGAGGACGGCGGCCTCACCAACCGGATCCACGCCGAGGATCTCGCCGACATCGCCGTGCTCGCCGGGGCCGCCGACGCCCCCGTCGGGATCATCAACGTCGCCGACGGTGTCCCGCGTCCCACCGCCGAATTCTTCGACGCGGTGGCCGACGCCCACGACCTGCCCCGTCCACCACGGATCCCCCTCACGGAAGCGCGCCGCCGCTTTTCTCCCGCCTTCCTGGAGATGCTCATCGAGTCGCGCGTGCTGGACATCTCCCGACTGCGCACCGAACTCGGCTTCGAACCGCGCCCCTTCGACCCGACCTCCTGAGTCGCGCCCACCCACACACAAAAAAAAGGCGCCCGATTCGGGGCGCCCAAAGAGATGGAGGAGATGAGATGGCAAATGGCTCTGTGCCGACTCTCACCTTGCAGAAGCCGTGCCAACGCCGAGGGCGCCTCGTTCCGCGGCCTGTGCCCCCCCGCGGCGCCGGACGTGCACGAAAATGGCACACGGACGGGGGCCGCTGCCCCGTTCTGGTGCCATCCCGGTCACCTCAACCGGCAGCGGTGATGCGGGCTATGAGCTCCTGTCGGACCCGCTCGGCCTCGTCGTTGTCGACCTGGCAGGTCCCGGCAGCGGCGTGCCCCCCGCCGCCGTACTCGAGCATCAGACTGCCGACATCGGTATTGGACGTGCGATTGAGGATGGACTTGCCCACGGCGAAGACCGTGTTCATCTTCTGCCGGCCCCACATCACGTGCATGGAGATGTTCGCCTGAGGATAGAGGGCGTAGATGACGAACCGGTTGGTGGCCCAGATCGGCTCTTCCTCGCGCAGGTCCACCTCCACCAGATTACCATGCGCGGTCGAGGCGCGCAGAAGCTGCTCGCGCGCCTTCTCCTGGTGCTCGAAGTAGAGGTCGCTGCGCTCCTTCACGTGGGGCAGATGGATGATCTCGTCGATGGTGTGGTCGCGACAGTAATCGATGAGCTCCATCATCAACTGGTAATTGGAGATGGTGAAATCGCGGAAGCGACCCAGACCGGTGCGCGCGTCCATCAGGAAGTTCAGCAGGACCCAGCCCTCGGGTTCGAGGATCTCCTCGCGGGTAAAGTCGGCGGAATCGCCCTTGTCCACCGCCGCCATCATGTCGTCGCCCACCCGGGGGAAGGCCGCCTTGCCCCCGTAGTAGTCGTAGACCACCCGCGCCGCCGACGGGGCATCCGGGTCGATGATGTGATTATCCCGCCGCTGGCCACCGGCGCGCTCGATCTCGCTGGCGTGGTGGTCGAAGGCCAGGTGGACCCCCTCGACGTAGGGCAGGTTGGTGGTGATGTCGTTGCGGGTGATCTCGACCTGACCGTCCTGCATGTCCTTGGGGTGGACGAAGGTGATCTCGTCCACCAGGCCCTGCTCCTTCAGCAGCACGGCGCAGACCAGACCGTCGAAGTCGCTGCGGGTTACCAGTCGGAACGTGTCGCTCATCGGGGTCTCCTGAGTCGGGGTTGTACCACGGATTCGACCAGTCTACCGACTGTTCCGCTCGACTCAAGCCCGTTGACGTCCGTTCGCCCCAGATGATGGCCGGTTCTTGAACAAAACCGACCACTCACCCCGTTCCTCCGGTTCCCGCGTCGCCCGTCAGGCGGCGCGGATGCCGTTATGCCGCAACAGGGCGTCGATGGCCGGCTCTCGACCGCGAAAGGCGATAAAGGAGTCCATGGCGTCGCGACTCCCGCCGACCTCCAGCACCTCCCGGCGGAAAGCGGTGCCGGTGGAGGTGTCGAAGATACCGGCCTCCTCGAAGCGGTCGAAGGCGTCGGCGGACAGGACCTCGGCCCATTTGTAGCTGTAGTAGCCGGCGGCGTATCCGCCGGCGAAGATGTGGCCGAAGTTGTGGGGGAAACGGTGCCACGCCGGCGGCCGCACCACTGCCACCTCGTCGCGCACCGTCTCCAGGGTCTCCAGAACCCGCGCGCCGCGCTCGGGGTCGTGTTCCCGATGCAGGAGAAAATCGAACAGCGAGAACTCCAGCTGACGGACCATCTGCATCCCGGCCTGGAAGTTGCGCGCCGCCGTCATGGCCTGGAAGAGCTCGTCCGGTAGCGGCTCCCCGGTCTCCACGTGGCCGCTGACGAGATCCAGCGCCTCGTGCTGCCAGCACCAGTTCTCCAGGAACTGGCTGGGCAGCTCCACCGCGTCCCAGGCCACGCCGTTGATCCCGGCGATGGGGGCGTGATCCACCCGGGTCAGCATGTGGTGGAGGCCGTGGCCGAACTCGTGGAACAGCGTCACCACCTCGTCGTGGCTGAAGCAGGCCGGGCGCTCGCCCACCGGTGGGGTGAGATTGCAGGTCAGATAGGCCACCGGCACCTGCACGGAGCCATCCGCCGCGCGGCGGCGCACCTGGCACTCGTCCATCCAGGCGCCGCCGCGCTTGTGGCGGCGGGCGTAGAGGTCGAAGTAGAACCGGCCGCGCAGCTCCCCGTTCTCGTCGTAGAGGCCGTAGAAGCGTACGTCGGGATGCCAGGTGGCCACCCCGGACTCCTCGCGGATGCGGATCCCGTAGAGGCGTTCCACCACCGCGAACAGCCCGCCGATGACCCGATCCTCGGGGAAGTAGGGGCGCAGGTCCTCCTCGGAGAAGTTGAACCGCGCCTGGCGCAGGCGTTCGGCCGCCCACGGGACATCCCAGGGCGCCAGCTCGTCGAGGCCGAGCTCGGCGGCGGCGAAGGCGCGAATGTCCGCCAGTTCGGCCTCCGCCTTCGGCTTCGCTTCCACGGCCAGATCGCGCAGGAAGCCGACAACCCGCTCCGGATCCGGTGCCATCTTGGTTGCCAGTGAGTACTCACTGTAGCCGTGGAATCCGACCAACCGGGCCAGCTCGTGGCGCAGGTCCAGGATCCGCGCCATGACCTCGCCGTTGTCCCATTCGCCGGCGTGGGGGCCCTGATCCGAGGCGCGCGTGCCCCACGCCTCGTAGAGGGCGGCGCGCAGGTCCCGGTCGTCGGCGTGAAGCATCACCGCCAGGTAGGACGGTGCGTCCAGAGTGAAGGTCCAGCCTGACTGGTCCCGTTCGGTCGCGGCCTGGCGCGCCTGCTCCAGGGCCGACTCCGGCAGCCCGGCCAGGCGCGCCTCGTCGGTGATGTTCAGCGACCACGCCTGGGTGGCGTCGAGGACGTTTTCCTCGAACTGGCTGGAGAGGGTCGCCAGCTCCCCGGCAATGGCCTTGTAGCGCGCCTTGTCCGCCGCCGGCAGATCGACCCCGCCGAGGCGGAAGTCGCGCAGGGCGTTGTCGATGACCCGCTGCTGCTCGGCGGTCAGGCGCGGATACTCGTCGCCCTCGGCGATGGCGCGCATGGCGGCCCAGAGGGCCTCGTTCTGCCCCAGTTCGGTGGCATGCTCGGAGAGCTTCGGCAGACAGGCGTTGTAGGCGGCACGCAACGCGTCCGAGTTGACCACGCTGTTCATGTGGGAGACGGGGGACCAGAGGCGACCCAGGCGATCCTCCATGGCCTCCAGCGGGGCCATGAGATTCTCCCAGGTGAAGGGCCCTCCACCCTCCAGCATCTCGGCCAGGGCCCGGCGGTTATCGTCCAGAACCCGGTCGATTGCAGGTTCCACCTGTTCCGGGGTAATGGCGTCGAAGGGCGGCAACCCGAGGGGGGTGTCGCCGGTCTCCAGCCAGTGGAGCAGGGGGTTGGTGGCGGGATCGGCGTCGGCAAACTGGGTCATGGGGTGGTTCGACTCCCGGCCCGGAGGGCCATTCAGGTGAATGACCCCATGCTAGCACGCCGCTGTAACGGGCTTCAGGTCTTCAGCAGGCGACCGCGCAGCATCTGGTAGTAGAGCGGCTTCACGCCCCGGACCTTCACCTGCCACCACATCCAGCGATCGTCCGTCTGGTCGAAGAACGGCAAGCTCGAATCCTGCTCCAGCTCGTAGTTGAATTCCACCAGCGCGGCACTGCCGACACCGGTTATGAGTGGACAGGACGTGTACCCATCGAAGCGGGCCGGCATCTCCTTTTCCTGAATGGTTGCGACCAGGTTGTCGGCCACCACCGGGGCGTGGCCGCGCACCGTGGCAGCGGTCTTGCCGATGGGGGTACCGACCACGTCGCCGATCCCGAAGACATTGTCGTAGCGGCGATGACGGAGGGTGTACTGGTCCACCTCCATCCAGCCGCCGGCGGCATGGCTCCCCTCCTGCCAGGCCAGATCGCTCTCGCGCACCACCTTCGGAGCGCTCATGGGCGGGGTGACGTGGATGTAATCGTAATCCACCTCCACTTCGTCACCCTCCTGCGGCCGGACAAAGGTGGCCCGGCGCCGTCCCGGGTCGATCGCCTTGAGCTCGTGGTGGTAATGGACGCCGACGCCCTTTTCCTCGAAACGGCGGGAGGCCAGGTCGTGGTAGATGTCGACGCTGAACAGCCGATCGCCGTTCTGGAAGTAGTTGAACGAGGCCTGGTCGCGGGTGCCCTCGCGGCGCACCAGGTCCTCGGTCAGGAAGGTAGCCTTCAGTGGGGCCCCGGCGCACTTGATCGGGGTGTTGGCGGTGGTGAAGACACCCTCGCCGCCGCGGGCCATGAACCGCTGAACCTGCTCCCAGGTGGCGGCGGCCCCCTCGGCCCCGGCGTAGTTGCTGCCGATGCCCTCGCGACCCACCAGGTCGCGGCTCATGCCCTCGATCCAGTCGAAGCGCAGCTCGCAGCCGGTGGCCACCACCAGATAATCGTACTCCAGGGTGTCGCCGGCAGTGGTGGTGACGGTGCTGGCCTCCGGATCGAATCCGGCGGCACCGGACCGGACCCACTCGACACCACCGGGAACGTACTCTCCCGTCTCCGCCAGGACCTCGTCCTTGTCGTAGATTCCCGTTCCGACGAGGGTATAACCGGGCTGGTAATGGTGGGTTTCATTGGGCTCGAGGAGGGTGATCCGGGCCCCGGCAAGCAGGTGCGACAGGCGTGCGGCCACGGTCAGGCCACCGGCCCCGCCGCCGACGATGACAATGCGAGCGGAGGTCCGCACGGCCTCGGCAACCCGTGGTGTCGCGGCGGCACCGGTCCCCGCGACCACCGCCACGCCGCTGGCGGTACCGAGCTTGATGAAATCACGACGGCTGAGGCTGAGCTGCTCCACCGGGCGACGTTCAGCGTCGGTGGCGGGACCCTCGACCGCCTCTTCGTCGCGGTATTCACTGCGCTTTTCTTCGCTCATCTCGATATCTCCCGTGTTCGTGTCGTCACGCAACTGCATTATCAATGCCACATATCGGATTCACGGCCGAAGGGGCTCACCTCAGGCACGACAGGGGAGGAATCCACAGAACAGCCAAGGGATTACAGGACAGAATGGGCAGCAGGTGCACCCTCGAGCTGCCGTGAGTTGCAGCCCGGTGTGTTTCCAGGGTGCTGCTGCACGAACAGCTTCTCGTCGAGCGAACGGAATGCAGGGTTATGGCCGAAACGGAGCCTCGAGCCACTTCCTCCGTGCACCCGAAGTTGCCCCGGCCTTTTTCAGAGCCAGTCCTTCCTGTTCAACCACTTACACAAACAAATAAATTGAGAACCAGGCCACGAAACGATACATTGTATGCCATGCCCCAGCTGACCCCGCGCACGGAGAGGAGATGACTTCGGAAGCCCCCATCGAACTGGATCGCGACACCATCGCCCCCGAGGCAACCCGGGATCGCTTCCTCGATCTCCATCACCGCCGTATGGAGCGGGTCCTTGCCGTCCTCGGAGAGCGCCAGCGCACCTTCGTTCAGGTCCTGCCGCTGCTGTTCGATTGCAACCACCCGGCATTGCCCGGCTATGTCGACGGCGAGACACCGGCCGGGGTCGCCAACTACCGGCCGTCCCACGCCATCATCGAGAACGCCCGAGCCCTGGCGCGCGGCTTTCGCTATGAACGTCCGACGGGGCCACCGCCGATCCACGGTCTCTACATGATGGGCTCGGCCGGGACCATCGCCTATACCCCGGAGAGCGACTTCGATCTCTGGCTGTGCCACGATCCGTCCCTGGACGAGGAGGCCCTGGCGCGACTGCGCGCTCGGGCCGATGCCATCGAAGCGTGGGGCGAGGAACTCGGTCTCGAGGTCCACTTCTTCTTTATCAATCCGGAAACCTTCCGGGCCGGCGCCGTGGAGGAGCTGTCCAAGGAAAGCGCGGGCACCGCCCAGCACCTGCTGTTGCTGGAGGAGTTCTACCGCACGGCGCTCTGGGTGGCGGGACGCTATCCGCTGTGGTGGCTGATTCCGGCGGACCGCGAAGCGGAGTACCCGGCAGTGGCGGAGGCGCTCCTGGAGCGGCGCTTCGTGGAGCCGGAGACGATCATCGACTTCGGCGGCCTGCACCGGATCCCGGCGGAGGAGTTCTTCGGCGCCGGGGTCTGGCAGTTCACCAAGGGGATCGGCTCGCCTTTCAAGTCCACGCTGAAACTGCTGCTCACCGAGATCTACGCCACCGAGTACCCCGAGGTGGAACTGCTGGCGGTGAACCACAAGGGCCGCATCCAGGCCGGCGAGTCGGATGAACGGGCTCTGGACCCGTATCTGGTCCTCTACCGCCGCGTCGAGACCTATCTCCTGGAAGCCGAGGCCTCGGATCGGCTGGAACTGGCCCGGCAGGCCTTCTACTTCAAGATCGGTGAACGCCTGTCGCGACCGCAGAAGAACCCGCGCCTGGCCTGGCGCCGTGAATGGCTGGAAGCGGAGATGGCTCACTGGGGCTGGACGCGCGGCCATCTGGCCGAGCTGGATCAAGCCAGCGACTGGGGCATCGAGGAAGTGGCCGAACGCCGCCGGGCCGTCGTCGAAACGCTCAGCCGCAGCTATCAGGTGCTCTCCGATTTCGCCCGTCGACACGGCGCCGCCACCCGGATCAGCGACCAGGACCTCCACATCCTCGGGCGGCGGTTGTTTACCGCCTTCGAACGCAAGGCGGGCAAGGTGGAGATCATCAATCGCGGGATCAGCGCCGGGGTCCACGAGGAGCGCGTCACCATCCACCAGTGGCCCGGCGAGGAGGGACGTGAACGCTGGTCGCTCTTCCGCGGCAACGTCAACGCCGAAGCCGCCCGCGGAGAAACACCGCTGAAGCGTGGTGGCGCATTGATGGATCTGCTCTGCTGGGGCCACTTCAACGGCGTTCTGAGCCCCACGACCCATTTCATCCTCTTTCGCAACGGCCAGCCCGGGCGCGCCGAGGAGATCCAGCGGGCACTGGCCGTTCTCGCCGAGGGCTTCGAGGCCCCACCGAAGGATGGTGCCATCGAGGCTCTGGCGCGTCCCGCGGCGACCATTCAGGCACTGGCCATTGCCAACCTCGGACCGGACCCCCTCAAGCTGGACAGCATCGCCGCCCGCTCAGGTCAGGGCTCGGATCCGCTGGACTATGGCGGCACCCACGCCAATCTGGTCGGCCAGCTCGACATGGTGGAGCGCAACAGCTGGGGGGAGGTCTACTGCCACACCTTCCGGGGCCGCCACGCCGTCGGTCATGCCCTCGCGCAACTGGGCCGGGACTGTGGCCAGCATGAACCCCTCGTCCGTCCACGTCTCGATGCGATGGCTTTCGAGACCAATTCCGCCACGCCGCTGACCCAGCGGCTGCGAACCTTGCTGGAGAACGCCGGCGCGGCCTTCTTCGCCCGGCCGGGACCGGCGCGTTTCCTCTTCCAGGCCGGCGGCTGTTATCACCTGGTTGAACGCGACCGCCGCGAGAGCCGGGTACATGCCGCCAGCGACCAGCCCTCGCTGCTCAAGCACCTGGCCCGCCCCCAGCCCGAGTTTTCGCCGCTCAAGGTCGACGATCACGCCCTTGGTGGAACCCCCCTGCCGGCCGTCTATGCCGCCAACCGCCCGAATGTGGTCCAGACTTTCTTCCGTCCGCGCCGCGACGGCCAGGTGGCCCTCTACATCCTCGACGAACGTGGCTCGCTGTTCCACCAGGTGATGGCCTACCACACCAGCGGCGCCCTCATCGAACACCTGTCGCGATTCTTCCAGTCGGTCTTCCGCCGGTTGAGTCATCTGCGGGCCAACGCGGAAGAAACCATGGAGTCGGTGGTGGAGTTCTATCAACTGGAGAGCGACGCGCGCGGCCATCCACGCCTGACGGTGCGGCAGCCCATGTCCGAGGGACACACACACCACTATCTGGATCTCCAGGCCATCGTCGAGCGCGCGGGGGAAGGGCGCACCGTCTTCTCGGTCTACTGCAACGACCAGGAGTTCTCCAGCCTGGAGCACGGACGGGAACTCTTCACGCAGGTGGCCAACTACGTCCGTTCCCTGAGACGGGGCGGCGAGAACTATCCGCTCTATCTGACCGACATCGATCTGGCACCGACACTGCTCGATGAAACGCCGGAGCGCATCCAGACGCTCCACTATCTGCACTACAAACGTCGGCTCGAAGCCCTGCTCAACCAGGCACTGGAGGGGCGCGCGGATACCGTCGCCGGCCGCCGGGGTCAGCCGACTGGAGGAAGCTAGACGGTTCCGGGGTCGCCGGGCGGTGCAGCGTGGACCGTCTCGTCGGGATCGATCAGCAGCGTCCGATCACGACCCTCATCCTTCGCACGGTAGAGCACCTGGTCCAGGCGCTTGAGAAGGGTATTGCTGTCGTCGTCGTCCGTGGCGACGGTAACCCCCAGACTGGCGGTGATCGTCCCCACCTCGGGGATGGGGCGAGCGGCGATCTGACGACGCATGCGCTCGGCCAGCCGGAATGCGCCGTCGGCGTCGGTCTCGGGCAGGATGACAATGAACTCCTCTCCGCCCCAGCGGGCCAGCAGATCGGTTTCCCGGATCAGCGCACCCACCCGTTCGACGACGAACTGGAGGACCCGATCCCCGGCATCATGGCCGTGGGTATCATTGACGCTCTTGAAATGGTCGAGGTCGAACATGATCAGGGCGGTGGAGTGCCGATAGCGCCGCCGCCGGCGCAACGCGTCCTCCAGGGTCTGTTCGAAGCGCAGCCGATTGGCCGCTCCGGTCAGCCGGTCGGTGGTCGCCTCACGCTCCAGCTCCTCCTCGAGCCGCTTCTGTACACTGATGTCGTGGAAAACGGCCACATAGTGGACAATCTCGCCGAAATCGTCCCGAACGGCGGAGATCGACTCCCACTCCGGGTAGATCTCGCCGTTCTTGCGTCGATTCCAGATCTCGCCTTCCCAGTGGTCGTCATGCTCCAGGGCTCGCCACATGGCCTTGTAGAAAGTGGCGTCGTGCTTGCCGGACTGCAGCTTCGCGGGTGAGTGGCCGATGACTTCCTCGGCCGCGTAACCGGTGATATCGGTAAACGCGGGATTGACCCGTTCGATGCGGCCGGCCGCGTCGGTGATCAGGATGGCCTGGCTGGTCCTGAAGGTCACCGCCATCAGGCGCAGCTCATCCTCCACCCGCTTGCGCTCCATGGCGTACTGGAGGGTACGTGTCAGCAAGCCCGGAGAAAGCTCGTCCTTGGGCAGGAAGTCCTGGGCGCCGTTCCGGATCGAGCGCAGCCCGACCTCGGGATCGTCCTGACCGGTGAGAACCACCAGAGGCACATTCGGCGCAGCGCGGCGCACCTCCTGGACCGTTTCCATATCGCGTGAATCGGGGAGCTCCAGGTCGAGGAGAACCGCCTCACAGGACCGCGTGGTCAGTAGTTCACGTGCCTCGGCAAGGCGCGGCACCGTGGTCACGTGATAGACGGTGCCCTCGGTCAGCCGGAGCAGGTCGCGAACCAGGGCGGCATCCGCCGGATTGTCCTCCACCAGGAGGACCCGGGGCTCGTCGCCGGTCTCGATTCGCGGGGTATCGCTCATGGCCCTCCGCCGCCTCAACCGTGGTTGGTCGGCAATCGAACGGCGGTCAACCAGAATTCACCCAGTTGCCGGATCATTTCCAGGAACTCGTCGAAATCAACCGGCTTGGTGAGGAAGGCGCTGGCCTGGTTCAGGTAGGACTGGACCACATCCACCTCGGCCGCCGAGGAGGTCAGGATCACGACCGGAATGGCGCACAACGCCTCGTCGGCCTTGATTTCGGCGAGGACCTCACGACCGTCCTTGCGCGGCATGTTCAGGTCGAGCAGGATCAGATCGGGGCGCGGTGCGTCGGCGTACGCCCCCTCCCGACGCAGCAGGGCCATGGCCTGTTCGCCGTCCCGCGCGTACTGGAAGTCGGCGGTAAAGCGATTGACCTCGAAGGCCTCGGTGACGAGTTCGGCGTCCTCCGCCGAGTCCTCCACCAGCAGAATGTTCATCGGTTTCATGCGATCGGGCTACCGCTGCCAAATCGAGCAAGCATACCACACTGTGCAAGGCAACCCAATTCAGCCCAGACGTCCGGGAAGCATGAAGCGGAAGGCCGCGCCCCGGTCAGTGCCCGTCGACTCGGCCGTGATCCAGCCCCCGTGATTCTCGACGATGCGCCGGGCCAACGCCAGGCCAAGGCCGGTCCCCGCTCCGTCCCGTTCGGGATAGAGGCGCTCGAAGAGGCGGAAGATGCGTTCGCCGTATACCGGCTCGAAGCCGCGACCATTGTCGCGGATGGTAACGACCACACCCTCGCCACTCTCCTCCGCCTGAATGACCACCTCAGGGGGGTCACCCGGCCGGGCATAAGCGCGCGCATTGCTCAGCAGTTGGCGAAACAGCTCCACCAGTTCGCTGAAATCCGCGTGGACCGGTGGCGGCGGGTCCGGTGCAAAGACCACCCGCACCGGCTCGGCGTCATCGTCCGCCGCCGCCAGCATCACCCGAGCCCTGTTCACCACACGCTCCAGCCGGACCGTTTCCCGGCTGGGCGTCGTGGTCTGGTGCGCGAGGTAGCGTTGCAGATCCTCCAGCAATGCACTCATGCGCTGGATCTGCGCCTGCATGCGCCGCCACTCCGTTCCCGCCGTTTCCGATTCGGGGAGTTCGCGGCCCAGACGCTGGCTGTAGGCCATCAGGCGCCGTACCGGCTCCATGAGGTGGTGGGCCGCGACCTCCGCCAGCCGCCGCAGCTCCTCGTTGTTGCGTTCCAGCGCGTGGGTGCGTTCCTCCACACGCCGTTCCAGGTTATCACGGGTGCCTCGCAGTTCGGAGAAACCGCTGGCCATGGTCAGGGCGAGGCGGCGAATGCCCTGGCTCAACCCGTCCAGCTCGGAGAATCCACTGCGCGGCAGGTGCGGGGCCGTCACTCGCCCCTCCATGATCCGCTCCGGCAGGTCCTCGCTGATCCGGTTGAGGCGGATCAGGGGAGCCGTCAGCCAACGACTCACGAGGATCGCCGCCAGCGACGCCAGCACCATGAACCCTCCCAGAACCGACAGCTGCCGGACATGGGACCACCATATTCGGTCGACCAGTGGCGCGGCCGCGGCCCGAACCACGATGTGCGCGACACCGCTCCGTTCCGGTGCGGCGGTCCGATGGAAATAGTGCGCCTGCCGTCGACGCTGCATCGTGGACCCGCTCGCATCGGCGGGAACCTCCAGGTGAAGCCCGTCCACCAGGGTGTCCATGGGCTTGCCACCACTACGGGCCGGCATCAGCGCATGCTCCCCCATGGGCTCTCCGTTCTCGTTCAGCATGGCCACTTGCAGCCCGTGGTCCTCGAGCATGCCGGAATGAGCCAGACCCGCCGTTCCCCCATCTCCCGGCGGCGCAGTGGCGATTTCCTCGGCCATCAGTGCGGCGGCCAGTTCCATGCGCTCCAGAAGACTTTCCTCCAGCTGCTGTCGGTACTGGTGTGCCTCGTTGGCGGTGATGGCGATGCCCGGCAGCAGCAGAGCGGCAAACAGGATGCTGAAGAGCAGGCTGCGCAGCCGGGGCTTCTGGTCGAGCCCGAAGCGGATCCCGCACCAGCGCGACACGATCGCCAGGCGGGCGGCCATGAGCAGAAAGCTGGCCACCACGGCGTTGAAGACCCCGTTGAGGGGCTGTTTCAGTGCGATGACCGTGGCGGCCATCCAGCCCTTCTCCATCGCGCCGAAATAGAAGAGGAACACCAGCGGGATCCCGAGCCCCAGCCAGTAGACCAGATCGGCGAGAATGACCGACCAGTCGCGCCGCAGGAGCCAGCCGACCACCACGGCCTCCGCCGTGAAGATGAGCAGAGCGTAGGGATGATGCCAGAGGAACAGGGTGTACATTCCACCCGCCACCGCCACCAGAATACCGGCCAGCAGGCCCAGTCGACCCAGGGCCACCAGTACCGCCACGGATCCGAAGATGAGATCGACACCGTAGAACAACGGCACTGCCAGATAGTTACCAAGAACGGCAGCGCCGGCCAGGAGGGCCGTCGCCACAACCCAGTGCAGCGGCGACACCGGATCCTGTTCGGTGCGGAACAGAAACGCCGGAATGTTCGCTTTCGACATCCTACCCCGCCCCCTCATCGGTCACCGGCAGGGTGAACCAGAAGGTGCTGCCCTGCCCCGGACCGGCGGAGTCCACCCCGATGGTCCCGCCATGGCGTTCGACGATCCGCTGGGCCA
>JBNJEU010000021.1:0-28517 GCA_051746205.1 Pseudomonadota bacterium | reverse complement strand
TCGCCGAGGTAGACCGCTGTCTCCGGTCCCGGTACGCCGTTTCCGCCCCGCCGGACCAGCGCGTGGCCCCGCTCGCGGCAGAGTTCGGCGACCCGGTCGAAGCGCTGCGGATGGCGCGGAACCAGCAGGAGCAACGCCGTCGGGTGGCTCTCCCGCAGTTGCTCATGGGCCGCCAGAACCTGTTCCTCCTCGCCCTCGCGGGTGCTGGCCGCGATCCAGACCGGCCGGTCCGCGCCACCCAGTTCCTCGCGCAGGGCCGCGCCGTTCTCCGGGGCCATCTCCGGAACCGGCTGGTCGAACTTGACGCTGCCGGTCACGGTGATGGCCGCCTCCGGCGCCCCGAGCGCGCGCAACCGCCGCGCGTCGTCGTCGTTCTGGGCGGCGATGGCGTCGGGACAGCGCAGGGTCGCGGCCACCAGCGGTCGCAGCCGGGCATAGCGACCGGCGCTCTTCGCCGACAAGCGGGCATTGGCCAGCAGCAGCGGGATCCGGTGCCGACGCACGGCGTGGAACAGGTTGGGCCAGAATTCCATCTCCATGATCACCGCCAGCCGTGGCCGCCAGCGGCGCAGGAACGCGGACACCGCCCACGGCAGGTCCAGCGGCAGATAGGCATGACGCACCCCGCTGCCGAAGGCCTCCGCCACCTGCACCGCCCCGGTGGGGGTGGTGGTGGTGATCAGCACCTCGCATTCCGGATAGCGCTGGCGCAGACCCCGGATCAGCGGGGCGGCGGCGCGCACCTCGCCCACCGAGGCGGCGTGGACCCAGAGGGGGCGGCCGGTGGGCCCGGCCCCCGCGTGCCCCGGCCCACCACCCAGGCGCTGGCGCCAGCCACGGCAGTAGCCGGGCTCGCGCGAACAGCGCAGCAGCAGGTAGGCGGCCACCAGCGGCAACAGGAGATGGAGCACGAGGGTATAGAGGGTGCGCAGTCCGATCGCCAAGGGTTCGTCTCCGTTCAGCCCGGTGCCGACGGGGTGCGCAGTCGGGGCGGCGCCAGCCGATCGGCCACGGGCGTCGCGAGCAGTTCATCCAGCCGCCCGGTCACGTCATCCACGCGAACCAGGTCTCCGGCCGTCGGGGCGGCGTCCCGATCAGAGTGCATGGTGTAGCCAGTGTGTTTTGAGCATCAGTCGAATGTACCAGCATTCGGGGGGTAACCGGAATGGTACCGTTCATGGGTTCGGGCAGGTATCCCTTTCGCCATGGGCGGCTACAATGAAGCGAGGGGCACACGCCGTGTACGGGGAAGTCCATGTACAAACTCGCCTTTTTCGTCCCGGAAGCAAACGCCGATGCCGTCAAGGCGGCCGTATTCGCCGCCGGCGCCGGCCACATCGGTGCATACGATCGGTGCAGCTTCGAGACCCGGGGCACTGGTCAGTTCCGCCCGCTTGCCGGGGCCGATCCGCACATCGGCCGCATCGGCGAACTGGAACGGTTCACGGAATTGCGAGTGGAAATGGTTTGCGACGATCGCCACATCACCGCCGCCATCGCGGCGCTGAAGGCCGCTCACCCCTACGAACAGCCGGCATGGGAGGCGTGGCAGCTTGCGGATCCGTGATTCCTCTACCAGACTTGCACCCGGGGCGTATCTCCCCGTGGCGGGGTGGCTCTGGATAGCCCTGACGCCGTATTCACGACCGACAACTCGAGAGATTTCCATGACCCTGAACAAGAACAAGCTGAACCGGACCATCGGCACCTTCCTGGCCGCCGTGCTGTTCCTCGCGACCGTCGCCCCGACCAATGTTCTCGCCGACATTGCCGGCACCGGTGCCGTGGTGGCCGAGGAGAGCGCGGAACTGAATCGCGAGCATCTCCTCCAGGAGCTTGGGCGGGACGAGGTGCGCGCCGACCTGGAACGTTACGGCGTCGACCCCGACGAAGCGAGCGAACGCGTCGCTGCACTGACCGACGAGGAGATCGGCGAACTGGCCGCCGACTTCGAAGGCCAGCCCGCGGGTGCCGACATCGGCCTCACGACCATCCTGCTGCTGGTGCTGATCTACCTGCTGGTCCGCTGATCCGGGCGGCGTGCTCGTGTCGGTCCGCCGGTCAAGCCTCCTGGTTGCGGTTCTGCTCCTGCTGGCGGGCTGCGCGGGGACCCCGCTGCAGTACAGCGATCTCGATCCCGACGCGCATACGCCGACTCGGGTCGAGCTCACAGAAACCGCCTTCAACCCCCAGGAGGCCTACCAGTGCGGGCCCGCCGCTCTGGCCACGGTGCTCGAATCCAGCGGGGTCGAGGATGCCGATCCCGATGCCCTGGCCGAACGCGTCTACCTTCCCGAACGCCGGGGCAGCCTGCAATCGGAACTTCTGGGTGCGACCCGCCGTGCCGGACGGGTGCCCTACCCCCTGGCGCCGCGCCTGTCGGATCTGCTGGCTGAACTGCGCGCCGGCCATCCCGTTCTGGTGCTTCAGAATCTGCGCTTTCCGGGCTGGCCGGAATGGCATTATGCGGTGGTCGTCGGCTACGACCTGGATAACGAAGAGGTCTTCCTGCGTTCCGGCACCAGGGAGCGGCGGGTCCTCTCCCTCCACCGCTTCGAACGCACCTGGCAGCTGGCCGACTACTGGGCCGTGGTCATTCCCGAGCCCGGTTCCACCCCGGCCACGGCCACGCCGACCCGGTACCTGGAGGCCGCCGCCGCGCTGGAGGACCAGGAGCGCTGGGAGGCGGCGCGAACCGCCTACGAAGCGGCCCGCGAGCGTTGGCCGGACCATGCCACGACCCACATCGCCCTCGGCAACATCGCCTATCGCACCTCCGAATACCGGGAAGCGGTCGACCATTTCCGAACGGCCATCACCCAGGACCCCGAGGCGGCCCCGGCCCACTACAACCTCGCCTGGGCCCTGCGCCGCCTCGACCGGGAGGATGCGGCGCGAGCAGCGGCCGGAGAAGCCGCGCGGCTGGCCCCGGAGCATCCCCGGTACGGGCGGGCGGTCGACGAATTCGGCGAGTGACCCGCCGTCCGGTTCACCGCACTGGCTGGCCGCCTCTCATCGAGGGCTACGGCGGCTGGCCAATCCGCCGATTCTTCCGGTAATCTTGAGCCCGACCCAATCGAGGGAGACACCCGCATGACCGCCGAGCGCAGCTACACCCCCGCCGACCGCCTGTTCATGCACCTGGACGTGGGCCTGCGCACCCTGCTGGGCCGTCCGAAGGTCACCGAACGTCCCGAGCCGGGTGCCGGCGAGCCGGAACCGCTCCTGGACGAGAGCGAGCGCCGCCACGTCGCCGGCCTGATGCGGGTCAATCACGCCGGCGAGGTCTCCGCCCAGGGGCTCTACGAGGGCCAGGCGCTCACCGCCCGACTGCCGGATGTGCGCGAGCGCATGGAGCGCGCCGCGCTGGAGGAGAACGACCACCTGGTCTGGTGCGAGAACCGCATCAAGGCGCTGGGCAGCCATGTCAGCTACCTCAGCCCCGTCTGGTATCTGGGCTCCCTGGCCATCGGTGCCGCCGCGGGCGCCGCCGGCGACAAGTGGAGCCTCGGCTTCGTCGCCGAGACCGAGCACCAGGTCATCCGCCACCTGGACGACCACCTGGCCCGGTTGCCGGAACAGGACGGCAGGGACCGCGCCGTGCTCGAGCAGATGAAGGTGGACGAGGGCCACCACGCCACCACGGCCCTGGCCGCGGGTGGCGCCGATCTGCCGGCGCCGGTGAAGAAGGTGATGGGGGCGATCTCGAAGGTCATGACCACGACGGCCTACCGCCTCTGAGCCACGCCACGAAGCTCCGGCGTTCCGGCCGCCCGGGGGAAGGGGTGGGGCTGTCTTGAACCGGGGGCTTCAGCGGCCATGGATGGCCGCTGAGAGCCTACAGGGAGGTATTCACGGCGTCCCCCGGTTCAAGACAGCCCCACCCCTTCCCCCGGGCGGCCGGAACGCCGGAGCGCGCGACCACTCAATAAAGCGGCACCTTGTTCGAGATGTTGCGGCCGTAGAAGATCTCCATCATCTCCCGCTTCAGAAAGGCGCGGATCTCCTCGCTCTCTTCCTCGGAAAGGTCCGCCTCGCTGATCCCGAACAGGTAGTTGTCCAGATCGAACTCCTTGAGGATCGCCTTGGTGTGGAAGAGATTCTCCTGCGGTGTGTTGACGTCCATCATCTGGTAGAGCTCCTTGGTGTCCCACGCCACATAGTTCTGAATCGAATTGATCTCGTGGTCGATGAAGTGCTTCTTGCCGCGCACATCGCGGGTGAACCCCCGGATCCGGTAGTCCATGGTGACGATGTCCGACTCGAAGGCGTGGATCAGATAGTTCAGCGCCTTCAATGGCGAGATCCGACCGCAGGTGGAGACGTCGATGTCGGCCCGGAAGGTGGAGATCCCGTTGACCGGATGGCTTTCCGGATAGGTGTGCACGGTGATGTGGGACTTGTCCAGATGGCCCACCACCGAGTCGGGCAGGGGCCCCGGTGATTCACTGTTGGACAGCCCCTCCGAGACCACCGGCTCCTCGGAGACCAGGATGGTGACACTGGCCCCCTCCGGATCGTAGTCCTGGTAGGCGACATTGAGGATGTTGGCACCGATGATCTTGGTGACCTCGGTGAGAATCCGCGTCAGCCGCTCGGCGTTGTACGCCTCGTCGATGTACTCGATGTAGGCGCGCCGCTGATCGGCGGTCTTGGCGTAGCAGATATCGTAGATGTTGAAGCTCAGGGTCTTGGTCAGGTTGTTGAAACCGTGCAACTTGAGCCGCTTCTTACTCTTTTCCGCCACTGTCGGCATCCTCCACCATCTCGAACCGGGCCTTCGCGCGTCGCGCGCGGGACGGCGTGTGATACCGACCGCGCCGGCCGCTGTCAACCATCCACTTCAACCCGCCTCCGGTGTATGCGGTCCGCCCTCGCCGACGGAGAGGGGCGGATGGTAGATCACCTGCACCGCGTTGCCGTCCGGGTCCTCGCAGTAGAAGCTGCGAGCACCGTCGCGATGCTTGCGCGGCGCGGCCAGCATGGTGACCCCGTGGGCCACCAGGAACGCGTGCCAGACCTCCACCTGCGCCTCCTCGTCGATGATGAAGCCGATGTGGTCCAGGTGCTGGTCGCCGTCGAAGGACTTGTCGCTGCGATGCAGGGCCAGGTTGTCGTTGCCCGAGGTCAGGAAGGCGTTGTCACCGTCCGGACTCCACTCCACCATCATCCCCATGAGGTCACGATAGAAGTGGAGGCAGCCTTCGTAGTCGTTGACGTACAGCGCCACATGGCGCAGTCCGGCAGTGGGTTTCGGTGTCACGGGGGGCTCGCTGCTCATGCGTCGCTCTCCTCGCCGCCGCCGGCGGCCTCGATGGTGTAGTCATGGGTCACGGTGGCGGTCTTGCCGAGCATGATGGAGGCGGAACAGTACTTCTCCGCCGACAACGACACGGCCCGTTCCACCCGGCGGTCGGTGAGCCCCTCCCCCGCCACCCGGAAGTGCAGATGGATGGCGGTGAAGACCTTCGGCTCCTCTTCCGCGCGTTCGGCGGTGATCTCCACCACGCAGTCGGCCAGCGACTGACGTCCCTTGCGAAGGATATGCACGACGTCGAAGGCGGCGCACCCCCCCATGCCGAGCAGCAGCATCTCCATGGGGCGCGGCCCCAGATTCTCGCCACCGGCGTCCGGCGGGCCGTCCATGACCACGGCGTGACCGCTGCCGGATTCCCCGACGAAACGAGCACCCTCGATCCACTTCACACGCGTCTGCATTCAATCCCTCCCTTCGGACTCTGTTTTCCGGCATAATCGCGAAAACCGTTTACAGTTCGGACACATCGACAGCCAACTTCGGAGCCCCGGTTCACGACATGGAACCCGCCCAGAACACCCAAGACGCCATCGAGCGATTCCTGGAACACTGCCACCAGCGCAGCTATCCGAGCAAATCGGTGGTCATCTGCGCCGGCGACACCTCCGACACCCTCTTCTACATCGTGAAGGGCTCGGTCAGCGTGCTCATCGAGGACGAGGACGGCCACGAGATCGTGCTGGCCTATCTCAACGAGGGTGACTTCTTCGGCGAGATGGGTCTGTTCACCGACAACCCCGCCCGCACCGCCTGGGTCCGGACCCGGGTGGAGTGCGAGCTGGCCGAGATCAGCTACGCCCGCTTCCACCAGCTGGTCGGCGAGATGCCCGAGGTCCTCTTCGCTCTGACCACGCAGATGGCAGTCCGCCTGCAGAAGACCAGCCGCAAGGTCGGCGACCTCGCCTTCCTCGATGTTACCGGCCGCGTCGCCCGCGCCCTGCTCGACCTCAGTCGGGAACCCGACGCCATGACCCACCCCGACGGCATGCAGATCAAGATCACCCGCCAGGAACTGGGGCGTATCGTCGGCTGTTCACGAGAAATGGTCGGCCGGGTCCTCAACAATCTGGAGGAACAGGGGCTGGTAACCGCCCGCGGCAAGACCATGGTCGTCCACGGCACACGCTGAACGCGTCTACAGATCCGGCCCGAACAGGTCCCGCAACGCCGCGCCGGGCTCCGGCGCGGCCATGAAGGCTTCCCCCACCAGGAAGGCGTGGACGCCGTACTCGCGCATCCGCGCCACGTCCGCCGAGGTGTGGATCGCCGACTCGGTGACCACCAGTCGATCACCGGGGATGCGGGGCAGCAACTCCAGGGTCGTCTCCAGCCGCGTCTCGAAGGTTCGCAGATCACGGTTGTTGATCCCCAGCAGCGGCAGCGGCATGTCCAGCACCCGCTCGAGCTCGGTGGCGTCGTGAACCTCCGCCAGCACGTCCATGTCCAGTTCGGCCGCCAGGGTCGCCAGTTCCCGCATGCGCGTATCCTCCAGCGCCGCCGCGATGAGCAGGATGCAATCGGCGCCCAGTGCCCGCGCCTCGTAGACCTGATAGGGATCGATGACGAAGTCCTTGCGCAGCACCGGCAGCTCACAAGCGGCGCGGGCCTGCATCAGAGCCTCGTCACTTCCCTGGAAAAAGGCCTCGTCGGTGAGCACCGACAAACAGGTGGCACCGGCGGCGGCGTAGTCGGCGGCGATGGCGGCGGGGTCGAACGCCTCGCGGAGGATGCCGCGACTGGGAGAAGCACGCTTCACCTCGGCGATCACCGCCGCCCGGCCATCGACCACCTTCTCCGCCAGTGCCGGCTCGAAGGGACGAGGCGCCGACAGTTCCTCAATGGCATGAAGCAGGCTGGTCTGGGGTCGACGAACGCTCCGCTCGGCCACTTCCTCGCGCTTGTGCTCGATGATCCGGCGCAGGATGTCGGGGGTGTCCGGCTTCATGATGCCCCTCCCAGCCGACGGCTCAAGTCGCTCAGATCCGCCAGCCGGCCCCGGGCGGCGCCGCTGGTGATGGCCTCCCGGGCCATGGCCACCCCCGCCTCCAGGCTGTCGGCGCGATCGGCGGCATGGATGGCCGCCCCGGCGTTGAGCACCACGATGTCGCGCGCCGGTCCCGGCTCGTCGTCGAGGACCCGGCGGATCAGGGCCAGACTCTGTTCCGGCCGTTCCACCACCAGCTCGCTCAGGTCACCGCGCTCCAGGCCGAACTGTTCCGGCGTGATGGCGTAGCGGGTCAGTGTGCCACCGCGCAGTTCCGCCACCTGGGTGGGCGCGGCGATGCTGATTTCGTCGAGGCCGTCCTCGGCGTGAACCACCAGCACGTGCTTGCTGCCCAGCCGACCGAGCACCTGCGCCAACGGCTCCAGCCAAGCGGCGTCGTAGACGCCGAGCACCTGATGCGGAGCCCCCGCCGGATTGGTCAGCGGCCCGAGGACGTTGAACAGGGTGCGCACGCCCATCTCCCGGCGTGGCCCGACCGCGTGTTTCATGGCCCCGTGGTGGTGAGGCGCGAACATGAAGCCGACACCGACCTCGCGAATGCACTCGGCCACCTGCTCCGGGGACAGTTCAAGGTTCACCCCCGCCAGTTCCAGCACGTCGGCGCTGCCGGAACGGCTGGAGACAGAGCGATTGCCGTGCTTGGCCACGTGGCAGCCGGCGGCGGCGGCGACAATGGCGGTGGCGGTGGAGATATTGAAGGTGCCGGCGGAGTCGCCACCGGTGCCGCAGGTGTCCACCAGATGGGGAACGTCCACCTCCACCCGCGTGGCCAGCTCGCGCATGACCCCGGCGGCGGCGGCGATCTCGGGGACCGTCTCGCCCTTCATTCGCAGCCCCACCAGGAAGGCGCCGATCTGCGCCGGGGTCGCCTCACCGGTCATGATGAGGCGCATCACCGTGGTCATGGACTCGTCGTCCAGATCCCGGCGTTCGGTGACGGCGCGAATGGCGTCTTTCATGTCCATGGGGGGTCCTCTGCCTGCGTTGAGCGGCCAGCGTATATCGATTGTCTGGAAGGATTGTCCTGTGGGCCGATGAACGGGTCAAGGCAAACGACACCCCCACTGGCGGGATGATCCTTGCCGCGGGCGCGGTGAATCACGATAATCGGGCGAAAGCAGGACCATTCAACACACATCCACGGAGGGATGGAGATGACGACCATGGGTTCCGCCGTTGAGTTCTACGACAAACTGCTCGCCGCCGAGGATGACCGGGCCCGTGCCCGGGTCATCGCCGAGGGGTTCGAACGCCTGGAAGAGCGCTACCCCGAGGTGAAGGAGCTGGCCACCCAGACCCACCTCTCCGAGACCGAACTGCGGCTGCGGAAGGAGATTATCGAAGTCGAGGGGCGCCTGCAGAGAGAGATCGGCGAGGTGCGACTGGAAGTCGAGCGGGTGCGTTCCAGTGTCCTGCGCTGGCTGGTCGGCCTGATGGCCGGCCAGACCGCCGTGATCGTCACCGCGCTGTTCGCCATCGCCGGCGGCTAGCCGCGCCCTTCTGCTGGCCATCGGCCGGTCGCGGGTACGCGGCTCGCGCCTGTCCGGACATCCCGCGTGGAGAAGCCGTCGGGCCGTCCCCCGGCGCGCGCCGTGAACCACCATCGGAATCGAGCACCATGACCACGGACTCACAAGCCACTGTGGCGCGCCGGCGGCGGGTCGGAGGCATCGACATGGCGCGCGGTCTGGCCATTATCGGCATGCTCGCGGCCCACGTCGGCCCGACCGATCTCGAGAGCCTTTCCGGGCGGGTCTACGCCCTGCTGGTGGACGGCCGGGCCTCGGTGCTGTTCATGCTGCTGGCCGGGGTCGGCGCCTCCCTGCTGACAACCAGCCGCAGCACGGGCCGACTCCAGGGACGGCTGCGGCTACTCTGGGCCGCCCTCCTGCTGCTGCCGCTGGGCCTCGCCCTGCAGACCCTGGATCTGACCGTCAACGTCATCCTGGTCACCTATGCGGGGCTGTTCACCCTTGCCGCTCTCGGGCCGGCGAATGTGCCCCGCGTCCAGCTCATCCTGTTCCTGCTCTCGGCCACCCTGGGTCCGGTGGTCTTCCTCGCGGGCACCATCATGGCTCCGGAGGTCTTCAATCGCGCTCCCCTGCGCTGGGGCGACCCCCTCCACGAGTTGCTGCACGGGCTGTTTCTCTCCGGCCCTTTCCCGGTGATCACCTGGGGGGCCCCGTTCTTTCTGGGGATGTGGCTGGGTCAGCAGGATCTCAGCCGGATCGATCTGCGGGATCGCCTGATCGTGCTCGGCGGAGCCCTGGCCGTGATCGCGCCCCTGTTGGCGGGCGGCCTGAAGAGAGGGTTCGGGGCGGCCGACCCCGCGTCCGGCGGGCGGGTACTCGTCACGGCCCCGGAAGGCATCGCCCCGTCGGCCGGGATGCCGGCCGACCCACCGCCCGGTCTGCCGTGGTTGCAGCTGCTGGACACCACGCCGCACAGCCAGATGCCGTTCTGGATCTGGGGATCACTGGGCTCGGCTCTACTCGTTCTGGGAGTCTGCCTGGCTCTGGCCGAGCGGTGGGAACGGGCCACCCGCCCCCTGGTCTGGCTGGGTCAGGCCGCTCTCAGCGTCTATGTCGGCCACCTGGTGGCGCTGCACTTCTGGCGCGAAGCGCTGGTCTCCCGAACCATCGGCGAGGCCCTGCTGTCGCTGGTGCTCATGCTGGCCATTGCCCTGCCGCTGATCCGGCTCGGGCGCCTCCATCTGCGCCGCGGGCCACTGGAAAGCCTGTTGACGGGGCCCTGGATGCTGGCCTCCCGCGGTCGCTGAACCCCGCTACCACTCGCCGCCGCGATACGCCAGGAAGTTCCGCAGCAGATCGTGCCCATGCCGCGTCAGAATCGATTCCGGGTGGAACTGCACCCCTTCCACGGTGAACCGCCGATGGCGCAGGCCCATGATCTCGCCGCCGTCCTCCGCCGTGGTCCAGGCGGTCTCTTCCAGCTCCGCCGGCAGGCTGTCCCGGGCCACCACCAGGGAGTGGTAGCGGGTCGCCTCGAACGGATTCGCCAGACCGCGAAAGACCCCCTCGCCGCGATGGTGCATCGGCGAGGTCTTGCCGTGCATCACCTGGCGCGCATGGACCACGTCGCCACCGAAGGCCTGGCCGATGGCCTGATGGCCGAGGCAGACGCCGAGCAGCGGCACCCGCCCGGCGAACCGCTCCACCGCCGCCAGCGAGATCCCGGCCTCGTTGGGGGTACACGGCCCCGGGGAGAGGATCACGTGGCTCGGCGCCAGAGCGTCGATCTCGTCCACGGTCGCCTCGTCGTTGCGCAGGACCTGCACCTCCGCCCCCAGCTCGCCCAGGTACTGGACCAGGTTGTAGGTGAAGGAGTCGTAATTGTCGATCATCACGATCATGGACGCTCATCCTCGCGCAGCCCGGCCTGGGCCAGGGTGACGGCACGGAACAGCGCCCGCGCCTTGTTCATGGTCTCGTCCCACTCCTTGCGCGGTTCGGAGTCGGCCACGATGCCGGCCCCGGCCTGCACGTGCAGGGTGCCGTCGTGGATCACCGCCGTACGGATGGCGATGGCGGTATCCATGGTGCCGCTCCAGCCGACGTAGCCCACGGCGCCGGAGTAGATGCCGCGCTTCACCGGCTCCAGCTCGTCGATGATCTCCATGGCGCGGATCTTCGGCGCGCCGCTGACGGTACCGGCGGGGAAGGTCGCCTTGAGCACGTCCATGGGCCCGAGACCCGGCTTCAGCTGCCCGGTGACGTTGGAGACGATGTGCATCACGTGGGAGTAGCGCTCGATGACCATGTTCTCGGTCAGCCGCACGCTGCCGATGGTGCTGATGCGGCCGACGTCGTTGCGACCGAGGTCGATGAGCATCAGGTGCTCGGCGCGCTCCTTGGGATCGGCCAGCAGCTCCTCGGCCAGGGCGGCGTCGGCGGCCTCGTCGGCGCCCCGGGGCCGGGTGCCGGCGATGGGGCGCACGGTGACCTCGTCCTCCTCCAGCCGCACCAGGATCTCCGGCGACGAGCCGACCACGTGCGTCTCGCCGAGGTCGAGGAAGTACATGTAGGGCGACGGATTGAGGGTGCGCAGGGCGCGGTAGACGTCCACCGGGCGCGCCTCCAGCGGCGTGGAAAGCCGCTGGGAGAGCACCACCTGCATGATGTCGCCGTCGACGATGTAACGTCGCGCCCGGTCCACCGCCGCCTCATAGCCCTCGCGAGTAAAGCCGGAGATGAAATCGCCCTCGTCGATGCCGTGCTCGGCAACGGTCGGAGCGGGCCATATCAGTGGCTCCCCCAGCTGTTCCTCCAGGCCGTCCAGCCGCGCCTCGCCTTCGGCGAGGGCATCCGCCTCGCGCGGGTCGACGTGAACCACCAGATGGAGTTTGCCGCGCAGGTTGTCGAAAACCGCCACCTCTTCGGAGCGCAGCAGCAGAATATCGGGATCACCCAGGGCGTCGGGCTTCTCCACCCCGGCGAGGCGCGGCTCGGCGTAGCGCACGGTGTCGTAGCCGAAATAGCCCACCAGACCACCGTAGAAGCGCGGCAATCCTGGCGGCTCGGCCACCTTCAGGCTCTGGCGATAGTCCTCGATCCAGGCCAGCGGATCGCGGCGAGTGGCGCTCTCTTCCACCTTGCCGTCGCGCTCCACCTCGATGGCCTCCCCCCGTACCCGGATCACCTCGCGACACGGCAGACCGATGATGGAGTAACGGCCCCACTTCTCGCCGCCCTGGACGGACTCGAAAAGGTAGCTGTAAGGGCCGCTGGCCAGTTTCAGGTAAACGGAGAGCGCCGTTTCCAGATCGGCAACAACGGTTCGGACCAACGGCACGCGGTGAAAGCCCGCCGCCGCCAGCCGTAGCAGTTCCTCGCTGTTCATCGCCTCGCCCTCGTCGACCGCGCCCGGCGCATCAGGAGGCCACTGGGAGTCCGGCATCCAGCAGCGCCGGCAATTCATCCAGCCGATCCAGCACCGCATCGGATCCCATTTCGCGGATGTCGCGACCGTGGTTGTAACCGTAGCTCATGCAGACCACGGCCGCGCCGGCGGCGCGGGCCGCCTTCACGTCGGAAACCGAGTCGCCCACCATCAACACCGCATCCGGCTCCACGCCATAGTGGGCAGCCACGTGCAGCAGCGGCAGCGGGTCCGGCTTGCTCCGTACGAGGGTGTCGCCGGCCACCACCAGGCCGAAATGGTCGGTCAATCCCAGGTCGCGCAGCAGCGGCAAGGTAAAGCGCTCGGCCTTGTTGGTGATGCAGGCCAGTGGCAGTCCTCGGGCAGCCAGTGCCTCGAGCCCCTCTTCGACGCCGGGATAGCAGCGGCTGGCGTGGCTGGCGTGTTCGGCATAACATTCCAGGAAGATCGGGTAGGCCCGCCGGAAGTCGCTCTCGTCCGGTTCGCCGTCCATCTGCCCCACCAGCGCCCGGCGGACCAGCCGCTCGACTCCGTTGCCGACCCAGTCGCGCACCTTCGACTCACCGGCCGGTTCACGCCCGAGGGCGGCCAGCATGGAGTCCACGCAACGGGCCAGATCCGGCACGCTGTCCACCAGTGTGCCGTCCAGATCGCAGATGATCAGGCGAGGCTGCATCGGCCCGGACTCAGCCGGCCTTTGCGATCTCGGCGCGCATCTCGCCGATGACCTTCGCGTAGTCGTCCTTGCCGAAGATGGCGGAGCCGGCGACAAAGGTGTCGGCGCCGGCCGCGGCGACCTCGCCGATGTTCTCCGCCTTCACACCACCGTCGACCTCCAGACGGATATCACGCCCGGATTCATCGATGATGCGGCGTGCCTCACGCAGCTTGTTCAGTGCCTCGGGGATGAAGGCCTGTCCCCCGAATCCGGGATTCACCGACATGATCAGCACCATGTCGATCTCGTCGATGACGTGGCGCAGGTAATCCAGAGGCGTCGCCGGGTTGAAGACCAGCCCGCACTTGCAGCCGTGGCTCTTGATCAGTTGCAGGCTGCGATGGACGTGCTCGCTGGCCTCCGGGTGGAAGGTAATGATGCTGGCACCGGCCTCGGCGAAGTCCGGGATCAGCCGATCCACCGGCTTGACCATCAGGTGGACGTCGATGGGCGCAGTCACACCGTGATTGCGCAGCGCCTCGCAGACCAGCGGCCCGATGGTGAGGTTCGGCACATAGTGGTTGTCCATGACGTCGAAATGGACGATGTCGGCCCCCGCCTGGAGGACGTTGTCCACTTCCTCCCCGAGCCGGGCGAAGTCGGCGGACAGGATGGACGGGGCGATGAGTGCGTCGGCCATGGTTGATTCCTCGTTTCAATGCCAGCTGGAAAGGGGTTACTCTACCCCAAAGATGGCTGTTTTTCACGACCCGGGCGCCTTTATACTGAACGCCGAATGTTCTCAGCAAAGGACACCACCCGCCATGCGTTCCCCCCGTTTTCCTGCCCGTTCGCTGTTGCTGGCCCTGCTCCTGTCGGCGCCCTGGTTCGCCTTTGCAGAGGACACTCACCCCCTGGAACAGCGTCTCCGGGACGGCGAGGGCATCTGGCTCGAGGCCGATGGCGCGCGATTCTTCGCCATCGCCCGCCAGGCCGCGCGCCCGAACCCCCGAGGCGGCGTCCTGCTCGTGGGCGGACGAGGCGAACACCCCGACTATCCCGGGGTCATGTCGCCGGTGCGCCGGGAGCTGGCCGACCAGGGCTGGCTGACCCTGGCCCTGGCGCGCGACCCCGACGGGGCCACCGACGGGCGTCTGCGCGCGGGCACGGACTGGCTGATGGACCGACTCGAGGACGACTCGCCCCGGATCGTGCTCCTCGGCCACGGCCTCGGCGGACTCGACCTCCTGAATGCACTGGACGACACCGGCACAACCCCTCACGCCCTGGTCCTGGTCGATGTCGTCATCCCGTCCGGCGACGACGGCGAGCAGGCGCTGGAACGCCTGACGAACGCGGAATTTCCGATCCTCGACATCTACCGCCGAGGCGCCCCGCGAAGCGTGGTCGACACCGCTTCGGAACGGCGCAGGAACGCGCGGCGCGGGGACAACGCCCACTATCGCCAGGATGCCCTGCCCGGCTCGGGGCGAACCACCACCGAAGCCCGTGCACTGACGCGCCGGATCCAGGGCTGGCTCGGTGACCCCCGCCAGGAACGGAGGGAACGGAAGGAATGGAAGGCGTCGAACCCGGATCCGGCAACGCGAACGGAGCGCCGCGAAACCACGCGAGATTCAGAGGCGGGGGGCACCGAGGACGATCTGCGGCGTTACTTCTCACCGCCCGCCGGGGACTGACGCCGCAGACGATCCCCGCACAACCGGCCGATGGCGAGCCGGGAGGCCCGCCGAGAGTCGGCCGATGGCATTCACCCGGAGGGCGCTACGACTTCTTCCCGCCCTTCGGCTTGAGACGACCCAGTCCCATCATCTTCAGGGCCCACTTCTCGAACAGCGGTTCCGAGGCGCCCTTCTTCATCTTGCGCAGGAAGTAGCGCTCGAACAGGATCTTCGCCCAGTGCACCCACTTGCCGGTGCGGAACCAGGTGACGTTGCGCGGCGGGATCTGCGGGATGGCCACGAAGGCGGCGCCGGTGTTACCCAGGTCCGCCAGGCAGAAGGCGTTCCAGGTCCCGGAGGCCTCCACTGGTTTCCCCTCCAGTTCGGAATGGATGTTCTTCACGATGGCCGTAACCATCGACTCGATCATGTAGCCGGTCTTGGGCGCGCCGGTGGGCACCACGGTGCTTTCCACCGGCGGAATGGCGATGCAGACGCCCGCCGAGAAGATATTGGAATACACCGGGCTGCGCTGGTGCTCGTCGACCTTGACGAAGCCGCGCGGATTGCACAGGTCGGGCACATTGGCCACCGGGTCCACGCCCTTGAAGCCGGGGAGCATCATGGAGTGCTTGAAGGGCAGTTCGTGCTGTTTGCGGATCTCGCCGTTGTCGTCGAGTTCATCGACGTACATCATGCCGTCCTCGACCTTGGTGGTGCGGGCGTTGGTGATCCAGTTGATGTGGCGATTGCGGAATTCGTGCTCCAGCATGCCCTTGGAGTCGCCCACGCCGCCGAGACCCAGATGGCCGATGTACGGCTCGCTGGTCACGAAGGTCATCGGCACCTGATCGCGCACCTTGTGCTTCTTCAGCGCGGTATCGAGGATGGCCGCGTACTCGTAGGCCGGACCGAAGCAGCTGGCAAACGGCACCGCGCCGACGATCGCCGGACCCGGCTCCGCCACCAGCTTCTGGAAGTCCTCGTGGGCCTTCTCCGCGTGGTCCACGGTACACACCGACTGCGTGAAGCCGGTCTCGGGGCCGGACCCCTCCACCTCCTCGAAGGCGAGTCGCGGCCCTGTGGTGATCACCAGGTAGTCGTAGTCGACCACCTCACCGCCCTGGAGCGTGAGCGTGTTGGCCTCCGCGTCGATGGTCTCCACCGCCTTCGGGATGAACCGGATGCCGTGCTTCTCCAGATACCGGCCGATGGGCACGGTGATCTTGTCGCGGGTACGCCAGCCCACCGCCAGCCAGGGGTTGGAGGGCACGAACTGAAAGTAGTCGGTGGCATTGATCACCGTAACCTCGTGTTCCTTCCCGAGGGCTTCCCGCATCTCGTAGGCGGCGGGGACTCCGCCGATGCCCGCACCAAGAATCACAATATGTGCCATGTTCACCAACTCCACTGTATCGACAAGAAATAACCATACAAACGGTACGAGTGTAGTCTTTCGATGCGAGCGCGTCCATCCGAAAGGAACATAAGAATTATCTCATCCGCTTGATTTTAATTGCTTTATCCATGTAGAGTGGCGCCGATTGGACCAACCTGTGCCATACTGGGGGAGAAGCTTCGGGACCCGGACCCAAAGGGATGCGGGTCCTCGACGATCCCCGCGAATCCACTGAAACGAGAGGTCAAACACCCACCATGCAAGCCCTCGCCATCGCACTGCACGTTCTGGCTGTTGTCATCTGGGTCGGCGGCATGTTCTTCGCCTACATGTTCACCCGTCCCGCTGCCGTGGAGAGCCTGGAAGCGCCCGAACGCCTGAAGCTGTGGAACGGCATCTTCCGCCGCTTTTTCCCTTGGGTCTGGCTGGCCATCGCCGTCATCCTGGCCACGGGCTACTGGTACATCTTCAGTGTCCTCGGCGGCATGGACAGTGCGCGGCTGCACATCCACACCATGAACGGACTCGGCTTCCTCATGATGGCAATCTTCCTGCACGTCTTCTTTGCCCCGTACGGGCGCCTGAAGAAGGCCGTCGCCGCCGGCGACTGGCAGGAGGGAGGTCGCAATCTGGGGCAGATCCGCTGGCTGGTGGGACTCAACACCCTCATCGGCCTGGTGACCATCGTCGTCGGTGCCGGCGGCCAGTACTTCTAGGACCGATTCGTCATGGCGAGCAACACCGCCAGCACACCCCTCGTCCCGGCTTCCCATGCCCGGGAGTACCCCTTGCAGATCCAGGAGTACCCCTACGGCTGGGAAGTCGTCTTCTACGGCAAGAACGGCTTCGCCCAGCACGTGGTCTTCGCCGATACCGATGTGGCCGCCTACCGCCTGGCGCACGAAGTGGCCAGACTCTACGGCTACCACGGCCAGGCCCTGGTCCAGGGGGGTCGGGGCGACCACCTGGTGGATCTGGACAAGCTCATCCAGAAACCCGGCTGAATCCAACCCTGTCAAGACGACCTCTTTCGCGTATGATCGGCGGATCATCCGCAATCATCGTGTACCCGAGGCCGTCTTGATCGAGAATCTCCGCAACATCGCCATCATCGCCCACGTCGACCACGGCAAGACCACGCTGGTCGACCAGCTTCTGCGTCAGTCGAACACACTGGACCGCCGTGACCAGGACGGCGAGCGCATCATGGACTCCAACGACCAGGAGCGTGAGCGCGGCATCACCATCCTCTCCAAGAACACCGCACTGGAGTGGAACGACTACCGCATCAACATCGTCGACACCCCCGGCCACGCCGACTTCGGCGGCGAGGTGGAGCGCGTCATGTCCATGGTCGATTCGGTGCTGCTGCTGGTGGACGCCGTCGACGGCCCCATGCCGCAGACCCGCTTCGTCACCGAGAAGGCGTTCGCCTGGGGTCTGAAGCCCATCGTCGTGGTCAACAAGGTGGACCGTCCCGGCGCCCGGCCCCACTGGGTCGTCGACCAGGTCTTCGACCTCTTCGACACCCTCGGCGCCAGCGACGAACAGCTCGACTTTCCGATCATCTACGCCTCGGCCCTCAACGGCATCGCCGGCGATGACCCGGACACCCTGACCGACTCCATGGAGCCGCTGTTCCAGGCCATCGCCGACCGCGTGCCGGCCCCCGACGTGGATCCCGACGCGCCGCTGCAGATGCAGATCTCCTCGCTGGACTACTCCACCTATCTCGGCGTCATCGGCATCGGCCGCATCACCCGCGGCCAGATCTCGCCGAACCAGCCGGTGGTGGTGGTCGACCGCGAGGGCCAGACCCGGCGCGGCCGCGTCGGCCAGGTGCTCGCCCACATGGGCCTCCAGCGCGTGGAGACCGACGTCGCCTACGCCGGCGACATCATCGGCATTACCGGCATCCCGGAGCTGTTCATTTCCGAGACCATCTGCTCGCCCGAGAACCCCGAGGCGCGCCCTGCGCTGACCGTGGACGAACCCACTGTCTCGATGACCTTCCAGGTCAACGATTCGCCGTTCGCCGGTCGCGAGGGCAAGTACGTCACCAGCCGCAACATCAAGGAGCGGCTGGAGAAGGAGCTGGTCCACAACGTCGCCCTGCGCGTGGAAGAGGGCGACTCGCCGGAGAAGTTCAAGGTCTCCGGTCGCGGCGAGCTGCACCTCTCCGTGCTCATCGAGTCCATGCGCCGCGAGGGGTACGAACTCGGCGTCTCGCGGCCCGAGGTCATCGTCCGCCAGACCGAGAACGGCCCCGAGGAGCCCTACGAGGAGCTCATCCTCGACGTCGAGGAGCAGCACCAGGGTGGCGTCATGGAAGAGCTCGGCCAGCGCGGCGGCGAGATGACCAACATGCTGCCCGATGGCAAGGGTCGCGTGCGGCTCGACTTCATCATCCCGTCGCGCGGCCTCATCGGCTTCCGCGGCCAGTTCCTGACCCTGACCTCGGGCAGCGGCATCCTCACCAGCCGCTTCGACCACTACGGCCCGGTAAAGGGTGGCGGCAGCGGCGAGCGGCGCAACGGCGTGCTGGTCTCCATGGTCGCCGGCAAGGCGCTGGGCTTCTCGCTGTTCAATCTGCAGGAGCGCGGCAAGCTGTTCATCGACCCGGGGATCGAGGTCTACGAGGGCATGATCATCGGCGCCAACTCGCGCGGCGACGACATGACGGTGAACCCGACCAAGGGCAAGAAGCTCGACAACATGCGTGCCTCCGGCTCCGACGAGAACATCGTCCTGACCCCGCCGGTGCGGATGACGCTGGAACAGGCGCTGGAGTACATCGACGACGACGAGCTGGTCGAGGTGACCCCGGAATCGATCCGGCTGCGCAAGAAGCAGCTGCAGGAGCACGAGCGGAAGAAGGCGCGCAAGGCCGCCGGGGGCTGAAGAGTGGTTTCGGGGCGGGAATGCGGAGCCCGGCCCCGCCACCCGCGTACCCGGCCATCCGGGAGGTCGATGACGTGCTGAACATCCAGGACCTGGAACTCCGACAGGGAGGCGAAATCCTCCTCGAGGGCGCCTCCGCGACCCTCCACGCCGGCTGGAAGGTCGGCGTCTCCGGCCGCAACGGCTCCGGCAAGTCGACCCTGTTCCGCCTGCTCCTCGGCGAGACCGTCCCCGATGCCGGCCAGATCAATCTCCCGCCGGGTACTCGCATCGCCCACATGGCCCAGGAAATCGAGGACGTCGACGTCAGCGCCGTGGACTACGTCCTCGCCGGCCACACCGAATGGCAGGCCGTCCAGGACGCCCTGGCTGCCGCCGAGGCGCGCGGCGACGACGAGGAGATGGTCCGCCTGCACGGCGAACTGGCCGATCTCGACGGCTACACCATGCGCACCCGCGCCGAGCAACTGCTGACCGGTCTCGGCTTCTCCCCCGAGGCCATCGAGCGGCCTGTGGGCCACTTCTCCGGCGGCTGGCGCATGCGCCTGAACCTGGCCCGGGCGCTGATCCGGCCCTCCGACCTGCTGCTGCTGGACGAGCCCACCAACCACCTCGACCTGGAGACGGTGCTCTGGCTGGAGCAGTGGCTGCGCGACTATCCGGGGACGCTGCTGGTGGTCGCCCACGACCGCGACTTCCTCGACAATGTCTGCAGCCACATCCTCCACTTCGAGCACCGCACGCTGACCCTCTACAAGGGCGGCTACAGCGCCTTCGAACGCCAGCGCGCCGAGCAGCTGGCCCAGCGGCAGGCGATGTACCAGAAGCAGCAGCAGGAGATCGCCCACATGGAGCGCTTCATCGCGCGCTTCCGGGCCCAGGCGAACAAGGCGCGCCAGGCCCAGAGCCGGCTGAAGTCGCTGGAGCGCATGGAGAGCATCGCCCCGGCCCACGTGGATTCGCCCTTTCAGTTCCGCTTCCCCGCCTCGGAGAAGACTTCGACGCCACTGCTCTCCCTCGACCGCGCCGACCTCGGCTACGACGGCACCCCGGTGCTGGCCGGGGTCGACCTGACGCTGCTGCCGGGTCAGCGCATCGGCCTGCTCGGCCCCAACGGCGCCGGCAAGTCGACCCTGATCCGGACCATCGCCGGGGAGCAGGGGCCGCTCACCGGGGAGCGCATCACCGGCGAGCATCTGGCCATCGGTTACTTCGCCCAGCACCAGCTGGAGGCACTGGACCCGGAGGCGAGCCCGCTGCTGCACCTGCAACGCACCGAGCGGCGCTGCGACGACCAGTACCGACGCAACTTCCTCGGCGGCTTCGGCTTCCACGGCGACGACGCCCTGTCACCGGTGAAGCGCTTCTCCGGCGGTGAACGCGCCCGTCTGGCACTGGCGCTGATCGCCTGGGAACGGCCCAACCTGCTGCTGCTGGACGAGCCCACCAATCACCTCGACCTGGAGATGCGCCACGCCCTCGATGTCGCCCTGCAGGACTTCGAGGGCACGGTGATCCTGGTCACCCACGACCGCCACCTGCTGCGCGACAGTGTCGACGAGTTCCTTCTGGTGGCCCAGGGCCGGGTCCGCCCCTTCGATGGCGATCTGGAGGCCTACCGCCGCTGGCTGCGCGACACCGACGACCCGTGGAGCCGCGCCGATGGCGCGGAGGAGTCCGGCTCGCCGAAGGCTCCGGCCGCGAGCGGCGCGGGGGGGGCGACCGCCGGGGCCGCCGACGACAATCGCCCGGACCGGCGCGAACGCGCGGCCCGACGGGAGGCGAACAAGCCCCTGCGCCAGGCGGCCCGGAAGGCGGAACAGCAGCTGGCCCGCGCCGAGAAGGAGCGCGCCGGGGTGGAGGAGGCCCTGGCCGAGGCCGAGCTCTACACCGATCCGGCGCGCCGCACCGAACTCACCGAACTCCAGCGCCGCCAGGCCGCCCTGCGCGAGGAAATCGCCTCTCTGGAGGAGGAATGGCTCGCCGCCAGCGAGGCGCTGGAGGGCGCCGGCGACTGAATCCGCTTGCCAGCCCTGCGCGGGGCTGCTATACAGGGTCTGGCCGACGCCTTGCGACGGCGACATGATTCGGATGCCCCCTCCTGCAGGACGCTCCCCGGAACTTGCCCTCCCAATGCGCTGGCCCGCAACCCCACATTCCGTTTCAAGGTAACAAGACAATGGCAACAGGTAGTGTAAAGTGGTTCAACGACTCCAAGGGCTACGGCTTCATCGCCCGCGACAACGGCGAGGGTGACGTCTTCGTCCACTTCTCCGCCATCCAGGGGGACGGCTTCCGTTCCCTGACCGAGGGCCAGAAGGTGACCTTCGACGTTGAAGACGGCCCCAAGGGCCCGCAGGCCTCCAACGTCGTCCCCGAGTGAATCGGGTTCGGCCCAGAGCCTGAATCAGGGCCCCGCTCCGGCGGGGCCTTTTTCATGGCGCGTTTCCCTTACCACCGTGAGGCACGCCACCCGGACCAGGTGCATCTGGTCACCGAAGCGTTCTATCATTCGTCCACGCACCGACATCGACGTACCGGGCGGGAACCATGTTCCACCGACGCGTTCGAACACGGGGAATCCTTCGTGCCGACCACCTTGCCATTGCCCTGAAACGGAACACCATGACGCCCCCGAATCACAGAGCCGTGTGCCGATTCCATGCGGCCTCCCGCCTGCTGTCCCTGGCGACCCTGCTGGTGCTGGCCGGTTGCGGGAGCACCGAACTGCGCGAGGAGGCTACGCCCGCCCTGCCGGAATCCTTCAGTCAGTCGGGAGAAGAACGCACGGCCGAGCGCTGGTGGCAGGGCCTGGCGGATCCCCGCCTCGACGAGCTGGTCGACACGGCGCTGGACAACAACCTTTCCCTCTCCGCCGCCCGGTCCCGACTGCACCAGGCCGAGGCCGTGGCCCGGCGGGGCGGTGCCGACCTGTTCCCCTCCGTCAACGCCGAGGGCTCGGTCAAACAGGAGAGGCGGGACGACAACCCCGCCACCGATGTCTACGGGGTCGGGGTGGCCGCCAGTTATGAAGTCGACCTGTGGGGCCGGGTGCGATCCGAGCGCGACGCCGCGGTCCATGACGCCGAGGCGTCCCGGGGGGACCTGCGCGCGGCGGCCATCACCCTGACCGCCCGGGTGGCCCGCACCTGGTACAACCGCGTCGAGGCCCGCGCCCAGCTCGACCTGCTGGATCGTCAGCTCACTTCCGCCAGAGAGGTCATGGCCCTGGTCGAGAAGCGATTCCGTACCGGCCATGCCCCGGCGGCCGATCGCCACCGGCAGCGACGGGAAATCGAACGCCTCGCGGGGGAGCGCGCCCAGGCCCGGGCGCGCCTCGAAACCCTCGACCACGAGCTGGCCCTGCTGCTGGGCCGATCGGCCACCGATTTCGAGGCCCCGACGGGCGAGCTCCCCGAGCTCCCCCCCCTGCCCGCCACTGGCCTGCCCGGCGAACTCGTCCTCCGCCGTCCGGATCTGCGCGCCGGCTATCTGCGGCTTCAGGCCGCCGACGCGCGCGCCGCGGCGGCGGTCGCCAACCGCTTTCCGCGCCTGGATCTGAGCGCCTCCCTCACCGGCCAGGCCGCCAGCGCCAGTGAACTGGTCGCCACCTGGATCACCAACCTCAGTGCCGGGCTGGTCATGCCGATCATCGATGGCGGCAGCCGCCGTGCCGAGGCGGATCGCGCCCGCGCCGCCACCGACGAGGCGACCATGGAGTACGCCGAGAGCGTCCTCGAGGCCGTCGGCGAGGTCGAGGATGCCCTGGCCCGGGAACGCCATCAGCGCGACTACCTGAACCATCTGTCGGCCGAAGTCACCGAGGCGGAACGACTACTGGAGAACACGCGCCGCCGCTACCGCTACGGCGAGGCCGACCACCTGGCCGTTCTGGACGCCGTCAATGGCTACCACAGCGCCCGGCGACAACACTTGACCGCGCGCCGCGAGGCACTGGAACACCGCATCGACCTGCACCGCGCCCTGGCCGGCGGCTGGTCCGGAATCGAGCAACCGGTCCAACCCGCCGCACTGACGGAAAACCGCAGCGCCGGGATCGCGAGCCAACCCGAGGACTGACCCCATGATCGATCCGACCCCGAGACCCGCTCCTCCCAGGGGCCGACGCCACTGGTTCCATCGGTTGATACCGGCACTCATCCTGCTCGTCGGCGTGGCCGTGGTCGCCATCATCCTGCGCGGAGGCGAATCGCCCGAGCGCGAAAAACCCGATCGACCCGCGCGGCTGGTCGAGACGACCCCCATCGAACCGACCGATGAACGGGTCATCCTGGAGGCATGGGGCACCGTCCGACCGGCCCGCGAGGTTACCCTGCAACCCCAGGTCGGTGGAGTCCTCCGTGAACTCGGGCCCGAGGCCCTGCCCGGCGGCCTCCCGGACCGGGGTGAACGGCTGGTGACCATCGACCCGAGCGACTACCGACTGGCCGTACGTCGGGCGGAAAGTGGCCTGACGCGGGCGCGGGCCAACCTGGCCCAGGAACGCGGTCGCCACGCCGTGGCCCAGGCCGAATTCATGCTTGCCGAGGTGGACGATCTCAGCCCCGAGGAGCGCCGCTTGATGCTGCGCGAACCGCAGCTCGACGCCGCCGAGGCCGAAGTCGCCGCCGCCGAGGCCGACCGCGATGAGGCGCGCCTGAATCTCGAGCGCACCCGCATCGACGCCCCCTTCGACGCCCTGGTCCTGGACCGCCACGCCGATGTCGGCAGCCGCGTGAACAGCGGCCAGAATCTCCTTGCCATCGTCGATCGCACGACCTTCTGGGTGGAATTCAGCCTGCCGTCGGAGAGCCTGCGCTGGCTGCAACGCGACGGCGGCGGCCGCGTCACCCTGTTCCGCGACGGCGCCTGGGCCCCGGGGCGGTCGCGCGAAGGCCGCATCCTCCGTGTGCGCGGCGATGTCGACGAGCCCGGCCGCATGGCCCGCGTCCTCGTGGCCGTGGACGATCCCCTCGGGCTCGAGGCCGACGACCGTCCCGAACTCCTGCTCGGCAGCCACGTGCGCGGCCTCGTCGAGGGTCGGCGGCTGGAAGGCGTCTTCGCCCTGCGCCCGGAATGGCTGCGCGAGAACGACACCGTCTGGGTCATGGACACGGACGACACCCTCGCCATCCGGGAGCCGGAACTGCTCCATCGCGGCCGCGATCAGGTCCTCGTCCGGGGCGATCTCGCCGCCGGTGACCGGGTTGTTACCAGCGACCTCGGCATCCCGCAAGCCGGCATGCCCCTGCGGACGAGTCGGGAGGACCGGTGAGCGATACCACCCCCGTCAAGCGCGGCCCCATGGCCTGGATGGTCGAACACCGGGTCGCTCCCAATCTGCTGATGCTGCTGTTCATCATCGGCGGCATCTTCATGACCCAGAACATCCAGAAGGAAGTCTTTCCCGAATTCCAGCTGGACACCGTCTCGGTCACGGTCGCCTACCCCGGCGCCACCCCCGAGGAGGTCGAGACCGGCGTGGTCCTGGCGCTGGAGGAGGCCGTCAGCGGCCTCGACGGCATCGACGAGATCCGCTCCACCGCCAACGAGGGCTCCGGCTCCCTGACCCTCGAGATCCTGTCGGGAGCCGACCGCCAGCAGGTCTATCAGGATGTGCTCGCCGCCGTCGGCCGGATCACGACCCTGCCCGCCGAGGCCGAACAGCCCCGGGTCAGCCTCAACAGCCACCGCCGCGACGTGGTCGATCTCCAGATCCACGGCGACCTGCCGGAAGGGGAACTCTACCGCGCCGCCGAGCGGGTCCGCGAGCGCATCCTGGAATCCCCGGCGATCACCCAGGCCGAGCTGGAGGACGTCCGCAGTCCGCAGATCCACATCGACATCCCCGACGGCACCCTGCGCGCCCACGGCCTGACGCTGGCCCAGGTCTCCGGCACGATCGCCGGCGTCGCCATCGACCGGGCGGGCGGCAGCATCCGCACCCAGGGGGGGGAGATCCTGCTGCGGGTCACGGAGCGGCGGGAGTGGGCCGAGGAGTTCGCCGACATCGTGGTCGCGGTCACGCCCTCCGGCGGGCCGTTGCGCCTGGGCGACATCGCGACCATCCGCGAGGGTTTCGAGGACGTCATCAGCGAGGCCAGCTTCAACGGCGAGCGCGGCATCGGGCTCGCCGTCTACCGCGTCGAGGATCAGACCCCGATCAGCGTCAGCGAGGCGGTCCACGAGAACCTGCCCCGCGCCCTCGCCGAACTCCCTCCCGGGGTCGACATCAGCGTCCGCAACGACAGTTCCGAGATCTACGCCCAGCGCCTCGGACTGCTGATGAAGAACGGCTTCGTCGGCCTGCTGCTGGTCCTGCTGCTGCTCTCGATCTTCCTGGAGTTCAAGCTCGCCTTCTGGGTCACCGTCGGCATCCCCACGGCCTTCCTCGGCGCCTTCCTGTTCCTGCCGGGGCTCGAGGTCTCCATCAACATGGTGTCGATGTTCGCGTTCATCATCGCGCTGGGGATCGTGGTCGACGACGCCATCGTCGCCGGCGAGAACATCTACGAATACCGTCAGCGCGGCATGGGCAACACCCAGGCGGCCATCCAGGGCGCGCGCGACATCGCCAAGCCCATCTCCTTCAGCATCCTGACCAACATCGTCGCCTTCCTCCCGCTGCTGTTCATTCCCGGCACCTTCGGCCAGATCTGGGCGGTCATCCCGCTGGTGGTGGCCACGGTCTTCCTGATCTCCTGGATCGAGGTGCTCTTCATCCTGCCGACCCACATCGGCTACACCCGGGAGGGTGGACGAACCGGGGTCGGGGCCTACCTGCACCGGCAACAGCAGCGCTTCAGCCAGGCCTTCACCCGTTTCATCCAGGAGCGCTACCGGCCCTTCCTGGCCTGGACCGTGAAATGGCGCTACGCCACGACCACCACGGCCGTGGTGATCCTGCTCATCGCCCTCGCCCTGCCCTTCAGCGGGCGCATGGGCTTCATCCTGATGCCGTCGGTGGAGGCCGACCAGGCCGACGCCACCGTGACCCTGCCGGTGGGCAGCCCGGCGGAACGGGTGTTCGCGGTGCGCGACGAGATGATCGAGGCCGTCGAGCGCGTCATCGACGCGAACGGTGGCGACCAGCTCTCCCAGGGGGTCTATGCGTCGGTGAACGAGAACCGCATCCGGCTGCGCGCCTATCTCCAGCCGCCCGAGCAACGCCCCATCAGCACCGCCAAGGTCGCCCGGCTGTGGCGCGAGGAGGCCGGCGACATCCCCGGCACCGAGTCCATCCGCTATGAATCGGATCGCGGCGGGCCCGGCGGCGGGCCCGGGATCAGCGTGGAGCTGAGCCACTCCGACATCGACGTCCTCGACCAGGCCAGCGCGGGACTGGCCGCCCGCCTGGAAGAGCTGTCCCCGGTGACCGACATCGACGACGGCTTCACCCCCGGCAAGCGCCAGTTCGACATCGAACTGACCGAGACGGCCCGCGCCAGCGGTCTGACCACCGCCGACCTCGGTGACCAGGTCCGGAACGCTTTCCACGGCGCCGAGGCGCTGCGCCTGCTGCGCGGCCGCGACGAGATCCGGGTGATGGTCCGCCGCCCCGAATCGGAGCGCCGCAACATCGCCGACATCAAAGACATGCTCATCCGGCTGCCCGACGGCGGTTACGTCCCGCTCACCGAGGTGGCCACGCTGAATCCGGGGCGCGCCTTCACCACCATCGAACGGCGCAACAACCGGCGCACGGTCACGGTCACCGCGAATGTCGAACCGGCGGGCGAGACCCAGCGCATCCTCGGCGTCCTGCGCGAGGAGATGCTGCCGCAACTGATGGACGATCACCCCGGCCTGACCTACAGCTTCGTCGGCCGCCAGGAGAGCATGCGCGAATCGATCCAGAGCTTCTTCAGCAGCGTGACCATCGCCCTGCTGGTGATCTACGCCCTGCTGGCGATCCCGTTCCGCAGCTACATCCAGCCGCTGATCATCATGACCGCGATCCCGTTCGGCATCGTCGGCGCCATCCTCGGCCACCTGGTCATGGGCTACAACCTGAGCATCATCTCGATCATGGGGATCATCGCCCTCGGCGGGGTGGTGGTGAACACCTCGCTGGTGATGCTCGACTACGCCAACGCCCGCAAGGCGGAGGGGCTGGACGCGGTGAACGCGGTGATCGAGGCGGGTGTGCGCCGCTTCCGACCGATCATGCTGACCAGTCTGACCACCTTCGGCGGGCTGGCGCCGATGATCTTCGAGACCTCGCGCCAGGCGCGCTTCATGATCCCGATGGCCATCTCGCTGGGCTACGGGATCCTGTTCGCCGCCAGCATCCTGCTGGTGCTGATCCCGAGCCTCTACGCCATCGCCGACGACGCCCGGCGCCTGACCACCCGCGTGAGCGAGCGCCTCGGCGCCTAGTCCGGTCCGTCGGTGGCCGGGAACTCGGCGTCGCGGATGACGGCGAGGAAGGGGTCGGCCCAGTCGCGCAGCTTGCGCTCGCCGACCCCGGGGAGTGCGGCGAAGGCGTCACGGTCGCGGGGGCGCTCGTCGACCATGGCGGCCAGGGTAGCGTCGTGGAAGATGATGTAGGGCGGCACCCCCTCGGCGGTGGCCAGGTCCTTGCGGCAGCGGCGTAGCGCCTCCCACAGCGCGTTGTCCTCCGGCCGGTCGAACTCCGGGGTGCCGGTGCTCCGCCCGGCGCCGCCATCGCCGCCGGACCGGGGCCGCCGGGTCGGGCGGTGGACCTCGCGCAGGGTGAACGTGGTCTCGCCGCGCAGCAGCGGCCGGGCCGTCTCGGTCAACCGCAGACCACCGTGGCCCGCCTCGTCCACCGCCAGGTGGCCCTCGGCCAGCAGGCCGCGAAAGACCGCCCGCCAGACCTCCTGGCCGAGATCGGCGCCGATGCCGAAGGTGGAGATCCGGTCGTGGCGATTCTGCCGCACCCGGCCATCGCCCTTGCCGCGCAGGACGTCGAGCAGGTAGGTGACACCGAAACGCTGGCCGGTGCGATAGACGCAGGAGAGCGCCTTGCGCGCCGCCTCGGTGGCGTCCCAGGTGGCCGGCGGCTCCAGGCAGTTGTCGCAGTTGCCGCACGGCGCCTCCGGGGCGTCGTCGAAGTAGCCGAGCAGGGCGCGCCGGCGGCAGTCGGTGACCTCCGCCAGCCCGAGCATCGCCTCCAGCTTCTGCCGCTCCCGCCGCTTGTGCGCCTCGTCCGCCTCCGAGCCCTCGACCATCTGGCGCAGGGTGATCACGTCCTGCACGCCGAAGTGCATCCAGGCGTTGGCCGGCAGGCCGTCGCGCCCGGCGCGGCCGGTCTCCTGGTAGTAGGCCTCGACGCTCTTCGGCAGGTTCAGGTGGGCGACGAAGCGCACGTCGGGCTTGTCGATGCCCATGCCGAAGGCGATGGTGGCCACGATCACCAGGCCGTCCTCGGCGAGGAAGCGGCGCTGGTGGCGCTCCCGGGTCGCCGCGTCGAGTCCGGCGTGGTAGGGCAGCGCCGGGATCCCGCGCGCCGACAGCCAGTCGGCGGTGGCCTCCACCTTGCGCCGGGAGAGGCAGTAGACGATCCCCGCCTCACCCTCGTGGTGCGCCTGGAGGAAGCGCAGCAGCCGGTCGCGACCGTCCCCCCCCTGGGTGATGTGGTAGCGGATGTTCGGCCGGTCGAAGCCGGTGATGAAGTGCTCGCCCTCTTCCAG
>JBNJEU010000020.1:0-31631 GCA_051746205.1 Pseudomonadota bacterium | reverse complement strand
TTCCTGAACCGGTTCGTCGCCGCCTGAAGGGGCTTACCCGATCCCCGACGAGGTGGCCTTCGAACCCGTCGAGGGCACCGGGCTGGTCCGCGAGGCCCGCACCGTCCTATAATCGGGGGAATAGGCGTCCGATTGCCCCCCGCCGCTCGCGGGTAGACGAGGAGAACACCACCATGAACCAGGACGAGATGAAACAGGCCGTCGCCCGCGCGGCCATCGAACACGTCGAGTACGACACCATCGTCGGCGTCGGCACCGGCTCCACCGCCAACTGCTTCATCGACGAGCTCGCCGCCATCAAGGGGCGCATCAAGGGGACCGTCGCCAGCTCCGAGGCCAGCGCCGAGCGTCTGAAGGGCCACGGCATCCCGGTCTACGACCTCAACGAGGTCGACGAGATCGCCGTGTACGTCGACGGCGCCGACGAGACCAACGAACGGCTGGAGCTGGTCAAGGGCGGCGGTGGCGCCCTGACGCGAGAGAAGATCGTCGCCGCCGCCAGCGACCGGTTCGTCTGCATCGTCGACGACACCAAGCTGGTGGGCACCCTCGGCGCCTTCCCGCTGCCGGTGGAGGTGATCCCGATGGCGCGCAGTCTGGTGGCGCGCCAGCTGGTCGGCCTCGGTGGTCGTCCGGAGCTGCGCGAGGGCTTCGTCACCGACAACGGCAACGTCATCCTCGACGTCCACAACCTCTCCATCACCGAGCCGAAGAAGCTGGAGGCGCAGCTGAACAACCTCCCCGGCGTGGTTACCAACGGCCTGTTCGCGCTGGATCCGGCCGACGTCCTGTTGACGGGCTCCAGCGAAGGCGTCCGCACCCTGACGGTCTGACATGCCGGGAGGCTTCGGTCGTCTCCTGATCCTCCTCGGGCTCTTCCTGGTTGTGCTGGGGCTGCTCTGGCCGTGGCTCTCCCGCCTCGGGCTGGGGCGGTTACCTGGCGACATCGCCATTGAGCGTGACGATTTTCGCTTCTATTTCCCGCTGGGCACCTCCCTGCTGGCCAGTGGGATCATCTCCCTGTTGCTGTGGCTCTTCTTCCGCCGTTGAACCTGTGTTGACCGATCGGTCAAATGCATCCAGACTCTTCCGACAGCCCCATACGAAGAACGGGTACCGGCAAGCCATGAGTCGTTTCAATCCACGCATCCTCTTCAACAACCGCCCTGCCGTGGTTCTCCTCGTGGGGACGCTGGCGGTCCTCTGGATCCTGTCCGGAGTCATGACCCGCGAGGCGCCGACACCGGAATCGAGCGAAGAGCGTCCGCCCATGGCCGTCGCGGTGGAGGAGCGCACAGCCGGGAAAGTCGAGCGACTACTGATGCTCCAGGGCCGGGTAGAGCCGATGCAGCGCATTGTGGTCCGTGCCGAGACCGCCGGCCAGATCGCCGAATGGGCCGTGGAACGGGGCGCGCGCGTGGAACCGGACCAGCAGCTGGCGCGGTTGCGCATGGACGATCGCGAGGCGAAGAGGCGCCAGGCCGAAGCCGAGGTCAAGGGGCGCAGGAGCCAGTACGAGGCCACCCGCCGCATGGCCGAGGACGACTTCATCGCCGAGCTGGAGGTGGATACACGCCGCGCCGAACTCGAGGCGGCCCAGGCCCGACTGGAGGCCGTGGAGCTGGACATCGCCAACACCCGCATTCGCGCCCCGATCCACGGCATCGTCAACCGTCGACTGGCGGAAACCGGGGATTTCGTTGCCGTTGGTGGCAAGGTGGCCGAAGTGGTCGACAACAACCCCCTTCTGGCGGTGGTCCAGGTGCCACAGAACCGCATCGATGAGGTGGCTTCGGGCCTGCCGGCCCGTATCCGCTTCCTGGACGGCAGCCAGGCCGAGGGTGAAGTCACCTTTGTTGCCCCGATGGCCGACCCCGCCACTCGCACCTTCCGCATGGAGGTGGAGGTTCCCAACCCCGACGGTGCCCTGCCGTCGGGGCTCAGCGCCGAGGTCATCGTGCCGGTGGAGGAAGTGCGCGCCCACCGCGTCTCTCCGGCCATTTTGAGCCTCAACGACCAGGGTGAACTGGGCCTGATGGCGGTCGCCGACGACGACACCGCCGTCTTTCATCCGGTCACGCCCGTGCGCGCCGACGCCGATGGCCTCTGGGTCACCGGACCACCGGAACGCGTCCGCCTGATCACCATTGGCCAGGGCTTTGTCCGGCCCGGCGAAACGGTCAATCCGCGCCCGGCTTCGGCACTGGCGGACGACAAAGGCGAGGTCGGAGGAACCGGAGGTCCGGAGGTCGCTCCGCAGTGAAGGCACTCATCGACGCCGCCATCAGCCGCAGCCGCTCCGTCCTGTTGCTGCTGGCGCTGACACTCGTGATCGGGCTGTTCACCTACATCTCCATGCCCAAGGAGGCACAGCCCGATGTTGAAGTCCCCATCTTCTTCACCACGGTGGTGTATCCGGGGATCGGGGCCGAGGATGCCGAGCGACTGCTGCTGCAGCCGCTGGAGCGGGAACTGCATTCGGTGGCGGGTCTCGATGCCGTCCACGGCTGGGCCGGCGAAGGCTTTGCCATGGTCCGTCTGGACTTCGAGGCCGGCTGGGACAACCGCCAGGCGCTTACCGACATCCGCGAGGCGGTGGACCAGGCGGACAACGAACTGCCCGCCGAAGCCGAGGACCCGAGTGTCAGCGAGGTGGACATCTCCCTTTTCCCGGTTCTCACCGCCACCCTCTCCGGGCCGGTGGCCGAACGCACCCTGCTCGACCTCGCCCGGGAAACCCGCGACCGTCTGGAGGCGCTGCCCGGCGTGCTGGAGGTCGACATCGGCGGTGACCGCGAGGCCGTTCTGGAGGTTCTGGTCGATCCACTGGTCATGGAATCCTACCGTCTCTCCTACGAGGAAGTGACCCGCGCCATTCAGCGCAATAATCAGTTGGTCACCGCCGGAGCGGTGGACACCGGGGTCGGCCGCATTGCCCTGAAGGTCGCCGGCACCATCGAGGACGCCGAAGACCTGCGCGACACCGCCATCCGCGCCGAGGATGGCGCGGTGGTCCGCCTGCGCGACCTTGCCGAGGTCCGCCGAACCTTCAAGGATCCGGAGAGCTTTGCCCGCATCAACGGTCATCCCGCCCTGTCGCTGGAAATCAGCAAGCGCGGAGAGGCCAATATCCTCGAGGTGGTCGCCTCGGCGCGCGAGATCATCGAGGAAACCACCGACGACGCGCCGAACGCTCTGAAGGTCAATTATCTCCAGGACATGGCCAAGGACGTCAAACAGTTCCTCGGCGACCTGGAGAACAACGTGATCGCCGCGATCCTGCTGGTGGTGCTGGTCATCATCGCCACCATGGGATCACGCGCCTCCCTACTGGTCGGCCTGGCCATTCCAGGCGCCTTCCTCGGCGGGATCCTTGCCATTCATCTTCTCGGCTTCACACTGAACATCGTCGTCCTCTTTGCCCTGATCCTGGTGGTGGGAATGCTGGTGGACGGTACGGTGGTGGTCACCGAGCTGGCCGATCGGTACATCGCCGAGGGATACGACCGCATCGAGGCCTTCCGCAACGCCGCCCACGTCATGGCCTGGCCCATCACCACTGCCATCGCCACGACCCTGGCGGTCTTCTTCCCGATGCTCTTCTGGCCCGGCTTCGTCGGCGAGTTCATCATCTACCTGCCGGCCACGGTCATCGTCACCCTGTTGATGTCACTGGCCATGGCCCTGATCTTCATTCCTGTTCTCGGCGGTCAGCTGGGTGCCCGAAAGCCGCTGAACCCCGAGCAGACCAGTCAGATCCGTGCCGCCGAGCAGGGCGACTGGGGAGCGCTCAACCGCGTAACCCGCAGCTACGCGTGGATACTGAACCATGCCATCCGTCATCCGGCTCGGGCCCTGCTGGCCACCGCCCTGATCGTCGTCGGCGCCTATGGCCTCTACATGAATCACGGCCAGGGGGTGGAATTCTTCCCCGACGTGGAACCGAGCTTCGCCCAGGTTCAGGTCAAGGCGCGCGGGGATCTCGCGGTCCGCGAGGCGGATGAACTGGTGCGCCACGTGGAAGAGCGGTTCCACGGCGACCCCGCCATACGGACCGTCTATTCGCGCACCATCGGCAGTCAGCGCGCCCGGCTCACCGGAGACCACGCCAATGACGTCATCGGGATCATCCAGCTGGAACTCACCAACTGGCGCACCCGCGAGCCGGCCACCGAGGTCCTCGACCGTCTGCGCCGAAAGACCGCCGATCTACCCGGCATGAAACTTCAATTCCTCCAGCAACAAAAGGGCCCCGGCGGCAACCGGCCGGTGGTCCTGGAGGTGCGTGGCGACCAGCCGGAGAAGCTGGAGGAGACGGTGGCCGCGATCCGGGAGCAGATGAAGAGGCTGGGCGGTTTCACCGACGTCGAGGATGATCGTCCCCTGCCCGGGGTGGAGCTGGAGCTGATCGTGGATCGGAGCGAGGCGGCGCGTTTCGGGGTCGACATCGCCCGGCTGGGACAGGGGTTGCAGACCCTGACCGACGGCATGCTGCTGGGCACCCATCAGCCGGCACACAGTGAAGACGAGGTGGATATCCGGATGCGCCTGCCGCGTTCCGCCCGCCATGTGCAGCAACTGGTGAACCTGCGCATCCCCTCGGAACACGGTCTGATCCCGCTGCGCAACTTTGCCGAGGTCCGACCCGTCCCGGCCACCGGTCTGATCAAGCGCCGGGACGGTCAACGCGCCTTCACCATCGAGGCCGACACGGCCCAGGGTTTCCTCGCCGACGAACGCATCGACGCCCTGGAGACGGCCCTTGCGGAGCACGACATCGGCGACGAGGCCACGGTCCGCTTCCGGGGGCAGGCGGAAGAGCAGGCGGAAGCAGCCGACTTTCTCGTCCAGGCGTTCTTTCTGTCGCTGGCCCTGATGGTTCTCATCCTGGTCACCCAGTTCAACCGCTTCGATCAGGCCGTTCTGGTGCTCTCCTCCATCATCTTTTCCACCGCCGGCGTACTCCTCGCCCTGCTGGTACGCCAGGAGCCGTTCGGCGTGGTCATGAGCGGGATCGGGGTTCTCGCGCTGGCCGGCGTGGTAGTGAACAACAACATCGTCCTCATCGACAGTTACAACCGGCTGCGAGAGGCCGGCCTGGCGGCGCGGGACGCGGCACTGCGCGCCGGCGCTCAGCGCATGCGACCGGTGGTGCTGACCGCCGTCACCACCATCCTCGGCCTGACCCCCATGGTCTTCGGCTGGACCATCGACTTCTTCGGCCGCGACTTCCACGTCGGGGCGCCGTCCACCCAGTACTGGACCCAGCTGGCCACCGCCATCGCGGGGGGGCTGGCCTTCGCAACGCCGTTGACGCTGCTGTTCACCCCCATGGTCCTGGTCTGGCTGGATCGGCGACGGCCCGGACCGATCTCCCCGTGAAAGTTACAAAGCAGTAAAATCTGGCCCGATTGACTGGCAACTCGATTCCGGAGGAGTACCATGATTCTGGCGCTTATCATTGCCATCGCTGTGATCGTCGGGCTGCTGCTCTTCCTGCGGATCGCCCACGCCTGCGGCTGGCCCATCGGGGATCGGTTCGTCGCCCGGCACGAGCGCGAGCTTGAACGGCTCAAGCCCCGGCAACCCTGGGAGTGAACGTGGCTCAGCGGATCCCGCCCGACGCCCTCAATGCCGAGACTCTGGACGCGGTGCTCGCCGAGATCGCAACGCGCGACGGCACCGACTACGGCGAGGTGGAGACACCGCTGACCACGCGTGTGGAGCAATTACGGAGCCGCCTGGCCAATGGCGTGGCGGTCCTGGTGTTCGACGAGGAAAGCGAGACCTGTTCCGTGGTACCACCGGAACAGGCGCCGGCGGATGATGGCCCGACGTCATTCAATTCATGACCAGAGTTGTGACTCGACTCACGGAACTCCGGTCCATGTTTGGCTAGTATGATTCGCGAAAGAGTGGAAAAGGAATTCACACCGCCGACCGGAGATTCAGGCATGGCTGTGCAGGACATTGACAAACTGATCGCGCAGAACCCGCGTCTGGCCTCGTTGCCGGATGTTGTCGGGGAGTTGAACAGCGCGGTCGAGAGCGCCTACACCAGCACGGGCGATCTGGCCGAGATCATCGGGCGCGATCCGGCGCTCTCCGCCCGCCTTCTGGCGGCGGTCAACAGCCCCTACTACGGGCTGACAAAACCGGTGGGTTCCCTGGACAAGGCGGTAGCCCTCATCGGAACCAATCAGTTGCGTTTCCTCGCCATCTCGACGGTGGTGGTCAGCCAGTTCAAGGATCTCCCGAACGCTTTGGTGACCATGGATACCTTCTGGCGACACAGCTTTACCTGCGCCGTCGCCGCCCGGACCCTGGCCGAACACCTGGGCGAGCGTGATCGCGAGAGCCACTTCCTCGCCGGCCTTCTCCACGACATCGGCTCCCTGCTGCTCTACACCACGCTGCCGACCCTGTCCAAGGAGGCGATCCTCTACGCGCGCAAGAAGAACCTGCCCATCTTCCGGGCGGAGCGCGACATTGTCGGCTTCGATCATGCCGAGGCCGGGGCCGCGCTGCTGCGCCACTGGAACCTCCCGGAAGACATCATCGCCGCCGTTGGTGGGCACCACGAGGTCGGGGCCCCGAACCACCACGGGCAGAAAAAGGCCATCGTCCACCTCGCCGACGGCATTGCCACGGCCATCCATCCCAGCACCCCGCTGTTCAAGCAACCGCAACATGTCGACCCCGACGCCTGGCAGCTGGCCGGGATCAGCGAAACGCAGCTGGATGCGGTCCTCGGCGAGATCGATCAACGTGTCGCGGACGCCATGGGCGTCCTCTACTACGCCGCCTGACCCCCTTCCTCGTTCACAACCACCTTCACTGTCCCGGGAAGGGGAGGATCGCTGCGCGCCCCGGCGCGGTACGACGGCTGCGCCGCATGACTTCGCTTTCCGCCTTTTCCAGAATGCTGTTCACGATCAGGCTGGCGTGGGAATGGTAGTGGTGCAGTTGGCAGGTAACCTGTTCCCCCGGGGCGAGGGAGGCGGGGCGGCGAAAGTGGGTCCACGCGGCCACCGGGAGATCGTTCATCGTACGGTCGATACAGACCCAGGCCTCGTCCTCCAGTAGCAGACCCAGGGAACGCAGGCCCCTCAGGTCAAGGATCCGGGGCTCACCGGCGCGCAGCAGGAACAGGCGGAGACAATGAAAACGCTCCAGCGCCATGCCGGTTTCCATGGTTCGATAGGTCGGCAGGTCCCATAACCGGTACATCGACTTCCCCGGGCTGAAGACTTGAAACCAGTATGTGTCAGCCCCCCCGCACTGTCCAGTAAAGAGTATGGCCCCCGTTTCACAAAGGCTGGTAACATGCGCGCTTTATCCACGGAGGTAGAGGCTATGGCCGAGAACGTGCGGGCACCCCTGGTCGGCGTGATCATGGGCAGCGACAGTGACTGGCGGATCATGAGCCACGCTGCGGCGGTCCTGGATGAACTCGACATCCCCTACACTGCCGAAGTAGTCTCCGCCCACCGCATGCCCGATCGCCTCTTCGACTACGCCGAGACAGCGGCCGAGCGTGGGCTCGCCTGCATCATCGCCGGCGCCGGTGGCGCCGCACACCTCCCTGGCATGCTGGCGGCCAAGACCACGGTCCCGGTTCTGGGCGTTCCGGTTCCATCGCGCTACCTGAGCGGCCAGGACTCCCTCTACTCCATTGTCCAGATGCCACGCGGCATCCCGGTGGCAACCTTTGCCATCGGGGAGGCGGGAGCCGCCAACGCAGGTCTCTTCGCCACCGCCATGCTGGCGGCGAACGATCCTGCCATCGCCCGTCGTCTGACCGACTACCGTTCCCGTCAGACGGCCGCCGCCGAGGCCATGCGCCTGCCACCGGAGGGCAACGACGCATGACCCGGTCGTCCACACCGATCCAGCCAGGGGCGACCCTCGGCATCCTCGGTGGTGGCCAGCTCGGCCGTATGTTCACCCACGCGGCTCAGGCCATGGGCTATCGCGTACTGGTCCTCGATCCCGGCGAATGCCCTCCCGCCGCCCACGCCGCCGATGACCACCTTTGCGCCGCCTATGACGACGGCGCCGCCTTGACCACCCTGGCCGAACACTGTGCCGCCGTCACCGTGGAATTCGAGAATGTGCCGGCGGAGAGCCTGGCCTGGCTGAATGAACAGTGCCGTCTGGCGCCGGGACCGGAACCGGTGGCCATCGCGCGCAATCGGATCCGCGAGAAGGCTTTCCTCCACGACCACGGCATCGCCACCGCCTCGTTCGCGGTGATCGAGGACTCCGGTGACGTTGCCACGGCTCTTGAAGTGGTGGGCACCCCAGCGCGGCTGAAGACTGCCACCCTCGGCTACGACGGCAAGGGCCAGATCGAGGTGGATGACCCGGTAGTCGCCGATGCCGCCTTCCAGGAACTCGGCCGCGTCCCCTGCGTCCTGGAACGCCGGGTCGAACTGCACATGGAACTTTCGGTTGTGCTCGCACGCGGCTTCGATGGCACGACCACCACCTACCCCGCCGTGGAGAACAACCACCGTAACGGGATCCTCCACTCCACCCTGCTGCCGGCGCGCGCCGACGCATCCGTTCTGGCAGAAGCCGACACCCTTGCCCGCCGTGTCGCCGAGGCACTGGATTATCAGGGGGTTCTGGCGGTGGAGTTCTTCCTGACCCGCGATGGTGAGCTGCTGGTCAATGAGCTCGCCCCGCGCCCACACAACAGTGGCCACATCACCCAGAATGCCTGCGCGACCTCTCAGTTCGAACAGCAGGTCCGCATGCTTTGCGGTCTGCCGGCCGGGGATCCGGCTCCACTGAGCCCCGGGGCAATGCTGAATCTTCTGGGGGAGCGGTGGCGCGATGGTGAGCCCGGCTGGGACAAGGTCCTCGCCGACACGGGCGCCCACCTCCACTTGTATGGCAAGGAGGGCGCGCGAACGGGGCGCAAGATGGGCCACATCAACCTGCTCGCCCCCAGTGCCGAGCTCGCCGGGGAGCGAATCGAGGCGCTGAACACGCTGCTACCGCACTAGGGGCGCCGATCAGCCGGTCGCGATGCGCACGTTGCGAACGAGATAGAGGGCCTGATCCAGAAAGCGCTCGGCGTCATCCTGGACCAGCACTCGGTCGGGGAAATGGGTGGCACTGTTGCGCAGATCGCGCAGCGCCTGGTAGAAATCGACGGCACTGCGGGGCAGTCTTTCCACCTCCACCAGCCGTTCCACGGCTCGTCGGCTGGCCATCGGCCCGCGGCTGATTTCGAAGTATTCCCGGGCCATGTCGGTGATGCTGATGTCCGTCTCGGCCCAGGTCTCGATAATGGCCGCTCGGGGCGAGGTCTGCGCGAGCCGTTGGAGAACCTCGTAGCGGATGGGAGCCCCCACGGATGGTTCGGCGCGTCCGCCATCCATCATCCGGGCGACTTCCTTGCTCGTCTGGTCGATGCGGTTCAGCATCTCTTCGACCCGGCCCCGTACATCACGCTCCTTGCCCCAGGCAAAGCGCTTGCTCAACTCCCGGACCTCGTTCCGGAACATGTAGCCCAACCAGACCAGCGCCGCCGGCCAGACCAGGATCCGCAAGAGCTCGGCAATCAGTTCCATCCCTTCTCCTTGAGCAGTGCGCGCACTCGACTCTCCGCGCCACGGAAATCCACCTTGCCGCTGCCCATCTTCGGCAGCTCGTCCACGGGGACAATCATCCGCGGAACGGCGATGGCCGGCAAGCGCTTGCTTAGCTCCCGGCGCAGCCAGCTCTCATCCACTCCGACCGTCACCGCCAGGGCGATGGACGCACCGCGCCGCGCGTCCGGGATCTCCACCGCGCAGACCTCCGCGTCATCGGGGATGAGATCGGCGGTGGCCTCCTCGACCCGGGTCAGCGAGACCATCTCTCCGGCGACCTTCACGAAACGCCGGAGGCGTCCGCGATGCCACAGGTAGCCGTCTTCGTCGAGCAGCCCCATGTCCCCGGTCTCGTACCAGCCATCCTCGATCTTGAGCATGGTCGACTCCATGTCGTTGAAATAGCCCTTCATCAGGACGTCGCCGCTCACCTGGATCTTGCCCTCGTGGCCCGATCCGAGGACCGCGCCGCTATCGACATCGACGATGCGCACCTCGACCCCCGGGATCGGCACTCCGACACTGCCGACCCTCGGCGCCTCGGCGGGATTCACGGAGACCACCGGGCTGGTCTCCGTTGTGCCGTACCCCTCGATGATGGTCAGTCCATGTTCCTCATGGAAGGCCTTGTGGAGCCATTCGGGCGTCTTGTCGGCGCCGGCGACCACCAGCTCCAGCGAGTCGAAATCGCCTTTCTCCGCCACACGGTGGTAGTTCATCAGGAAGTAGGGGGTCGTGACCAGGATGGTCGGACGCTCGGTTCGGATGAGCTCCACCACCGTGCGGAACTCGAGCGGATTCGCGTAGGTAACCACCGTCTGGCCGAGATGGATCGGCAGCCAGAAGGTCGTGGAGAAACCGAAGACATGGAACAACGGCAGGATGGCGAGCATCACCCCCTTCTCGTCCACCGCCGAGAACATCTTCTCGACCCCCTCGAGGTTGGCACCGATGGAGCGATGAGTCAGCTCCACCCCCTTCGGCTCTTTCTCGCTACCGGAGGTGAACAGCAGAACACACACATCGTCCGGCGCGCCCCGATGCAGTGTCCATTCCAGCAACGGGCGCGGCAGCCGCGATCGGATGGCAGCCCGGATCCGGCTCCAGGTGCCGGTGCTGGCCAGAATATCCTCGACGAAGAGCATCTCGTCGTCCGTCGGGCAGTTGATGCGGTCGAGCAGGGTGCGCGAGGTGATCACGGTACAGAGGCCGGTACGCTCGCGCGCCATGGCGATGTTCTCCGCCGCGCCGGTGGAGTAATTGATCATCACCGGCACGCGCCCCGCCATCAACGTCGCGATGATGGCCAGGCCGCAGCCGGCGGAGGTGGGCAGCATGATGCCGACATAGGTGTCTTCCAGCGCCTGGATCCGGCGCTGGAAGACGAGACTCCCGATGAGGGCCCGCCCGTAGGTCAGATCGCGACCCGTGGTGCGATCCAGAAACGCCATCTTCTTGCGATGGCGACGAGCGGAATCGACGAAGTCCAGATGAAGTTGCATATCCTGAGTACGTCCCCCGGAACCTGCAGGTCAGATTAACAGACAATTCAGGAGGTATCCTGCATTCGTTCACATTCCGACCACTCCGTTCAACCTCGACGTTGCAACCCCGGCATGGTCTAATAGCGGATTGTTGCGAGCGTTTTCGAGATCGAGACCCGGCCGGGGACACCATGCACAGAAACTCACTTCTTGCACTGCTCTGTCAGTACCGAACCCGCTACATGGAAGAGGCGGCAATGGTCGAGCGTACCATTGCCTTCATCCAGCAGCACGAAAATTGCTTCGATCGACAGTTGCATGCCGGCCATGTCACCGGTTCATCCTGGGTTGTCAATCCGGCTCGCAGCCATACCCTGCTGCTGCACCATCGCAAACTCGATCGCTGGCTCCAACCGGGTGGGCACGCCGACGGCGATCCCGACATGTTGCGTGTGGTTCTTAAAGAGACAGCGGAAGAAACCGGGATCCCGCTGGAACAGATTCATCTGGTGAACGACGATCTGTTCGATGTCGACATCCACACCATCCATCCCAGCCCCCACGATCACCGTCATGTCCATTTCGACATCCGCTTCCTGGTCGAAATCGATGACAGGATTCCGCTGCCCGGCAATAACGAGTCCTTTGACGTGCGGTGGGTACCGCTGCACGAGGTAACTCATTACAACAATGCACTATCCTTGTTGCGGATGGTCAACAAGACGCGCGCCCTGCGAGGCAGGCCCTAGCCCGGAACACTCGTGATGGGAAAGGAGGAGGGGCAACCGGCTCAGGAGCCGGTCAGGGTGTTCACTGCATTGACCGCGGCACCGGCCGCCGCATCGATATTGGCTTCGGTCCCCGCCAGTGTGAGACGACCATATGCACCCACAGCCCGCACATCGATCAGGGTGATGTCGGCCGCCTTTTCTGCTTCGTTCGCGGCATAGACAGCATAACCGGCCGGCTCGGTTTCCAGAATGAACAGGCTCTGACCGGGCCGAATCATCGACCCCCGTCGATCCTGGCGATTGATCAGAACGGCATGGTCCGGGCTGATGGAACGAATGGTCTCGCTCCAGGCCACACGACATTTCTTTCGATCCCGCTCTTCGGCACCGAGGGTTCGGAGAACCGAATTGCCTCCTTCGAGTACATCGCTCTGATCTCGGTGATGCAGAACCATGGAGCCGAAGGCCCGTTCCACCACCTGCTGCCCCAGATGGACCCGGGTCGCCTTCAATGCCACGTCGGTCAGCCTGTGAACCGCCATGCCGGGCGACACCTCGATCCAGAGGCACGCGTCCCCCGGAACAGGCAGGAAACCCTGGGAGACGGTCCCCAGATAGACAGCCAGCTGCGGCTGCAGGGAATCGATGAAGACATAAGTGCGCAATTCGATCATGACGTCGAAACCTGGTTGTCGGTATCTGTCTGTGGCGAACCCTGCAGACGGCGCGTCTGGTGTCGCTCCGAAAAGCGCTGGTACAGATTCGCCATGCGCTCGCGTAGCTGCGCTTCACTCGATTGCGCGAACTCGAGGAAGGCCTGGGCAACCGATGTAAACGCCTTGCCTTCCTGGTGAACAAGGTACCACTGCCGCTGGATTGGAAAACCCTGGACGTCGAGGATGTCGACCGGCCCTTCGGCCCCCTCCAGCGAGAGCGTGTGCAGCGAAAGGACCGAAATCCCGAGGCCGCCCACCACGGTATGCTTGATCGCTTCGTTACTGCTCAACTCCATCCGGATATTCGGCGTCAGACCATGCTGAGCGAACAGTTTCATGGCCGCGTCCCGTGTTCCCGACCCTGGTTCGCGCATGATGAACGGCTCCCGTGCAATGCGTTCGACCGGAATGTCGGACTCACGACACAATGGGTGTTCACGCCCGGCCATCACCACGAGCGGATTCGGGGCAAAGGGATGCGCCTCGACCCTCAGTTCCTCTGGTGGCTGACCAAGGATGAAGAGGTCATCCTCATTATTGATGATGCGCTCATAGATCTGTTCCCGATTGGCCACGTGGAGCGAAACATCCACCTCGGGATACCGGCGGCAGAAATCACCGAGGATCTCGGGCGCAAAATGCTTGGCCGTGGTGATCACGCCGACGCGCAGGCGTCCCCGCCGCAGTCCCTTCAATTCGGCGAGTCGCGTATCCAGATCGGCCATGCTGTCGAAGATGGCTCGAACAGTCTGATAAAGCTCTTCGCCCGCTTCAGTCACACGCAGCCGACGCCCGGACTGTTCAATCAGGGACAACTCCATGGCCGCAGTCAATTTCTTGAACTGCGTTGATACCGTCGGCTGAGTCAGAAACAGCTCTTCGGCCGCTCGCGTGAAGCTGCCCAGTCGTACGATGGCCTCGAAGATCTGCAGCTGCCTGAACGTGGTATGGCGGATCAGGTATTGCGGCAGACCGCCCTTGAAACGTGACTCATCGTATCCTGCCATGGCCTCTCTTCTCTTCCATCAGCTTTCGCCGAGAGGCCCATGCATGCCGAGCCTCAACTAGTCGGGCCAGACCCGTGGTGAACGCGGCAGCGGACGCGGCGTATCGTCCTGTTCCCGCTCCCTTTCCTTTGCGCCAGAGGCCGGCTTGTTCTGCGTGCTGCTCGAACCGGTTTTCGGGCTGGTTTGCTTGCGTGGGGTCGACTTCGTCCCACTGCTGCTCGAAGTGGCCTTCCCGCCGCTCGACTTGCCCGCAGCCGTTCCACCTGTGGCCTTGCCACCCTGCGGCTTTTTTTCCTCTGAAGTACCACTCGTTTCCGAATCGGTAGTCGAATTCGACTTGTTTTCGCTCATGCTTTACTCCTGCGCCGCAGAATCGCCATGTTCGGGTGACAACATCTCGTCCACCTGCCGAGCAAAATCGAGCACATGGTCCGGGAATGTTCTACTGTCATCCGGGGCCTGGATGGTCATTGTGACATGCGTCTGACCGAAGCTCATGTCCGGATAGAAGCCGACCTGCTCCGACACTTCCGCAGCTCGATCAAGGAAATCGCGCAAGTCGTCATAACTTTCGAACTGAGCCCGGCGTTCCAGGCGAAACGGCCGCTCTCGCTGCTGCCACTGATGACTCATCGATTGGAACCTGTCGGCGTCTGTGTCGGTGTAGTCAATTCGCCGTACCACTGTTCGAACTCGGCGAGGTGGTGGCGTTCTTCCTGCAGAAGCTGATCGAAGAACAGGCGGTCTTCGTAGGCCTGAACCGACGAACAATGCGCCACTGCACGGGTATAGAAGCCGGTAATCTCGCGTTCGAGATCCAGCGCATGATTGACCAGTTCCGGCAGAGTGCCGGTCAGTCGCACAGGACGTAATTGACTGGTGTTGGGAGCGACTCCGAGTGCCAGCATGCGACTGATGAGCCTTTCGACATGGCCCATCTCCTCGGTGGCCTCGGCTTGAAACCTCTTGGCCGCCGATTCGATGCCCCGGGTCTCCAGCAACCTCGCGGTGGCCAGAAACTGCTGCACGACACTGAATTCCAGACTCAGCGCCCTGCCCAGATACCCCAGTACTGTCGGATCAGGCGTCATCACAACGGGTCGTCTCACAACAGATGGAATAGCGGGCACTGATGTTCAGCGTGGTATCCACGGTAGCAGCACCCGCCCCTGGCGGCCTTAAGCTTCAGTGGTGCCGGACAGGATGGTTTCAACTTCCTTGTGCGGGCGAGCGATGATGTGAGCAGCCACGAGGCCGTCACCCACGCGCTCACACGCATCCGCACCGGCGCGAACGGCAGCGTTCACGGCACCGGTTTCGCCCCGAACCAGCATGGAGACGTAACCACCACCGACGAACTCCCGACTGACCAGGCGCACTTCAGCTGCCTTGGTCATCGCATCGGCCGCCTCGATGGCCGGCACCAGACCGCGGGTTTCAATCATACCCAGTGCAATACCGTATGTATCATTAGCCATGATTCATTCTCCTGAAGGTTGGGTGATCACACTTACTTGGTTTCGCCCGAGCCGGCATTGCTCAGCACGGGTTCAACTTCCTTATGCGGACGCGCGATGACGTGGGCCGCGACAAGGCCGTCACCGACACGTTCACAGGCATCCGCTCCGGCGCGAACCGCAGCGTTCACGGCTCCGGTTTCACCGCGCACGAGAACTGTGACATAGCCACCACCAACGTACTCGCGACCGACCAGCCAGACATCGGCGGCCTTGGTCATCGAATCGGCAGCTTCGATCGCCGGCACAAGACCACGAGTCTCGATCATGCCCAGCGCAATACCGTGATTATGCTCACTCATTACCAATCTCCATCTTGAGGTTAATTTCAAAACTCGTCATTGCCCGCAGCACTGACATCATCCTGCTCATTGCGTCGCAACGCCCTGCATTTCGCCGTCCACTTCCCACTTGTCGATTATCCCACCGACCGTGAGGTCGGTGAGCACCGATGGATCGCCACACGCATAACGCGCCGCCGAACCCTCTATAACGAATACCCAGTTACCCGGACGACATCCGCAGGTATCCACCGCAACCTGGTACTTCCCCGATCGGTCCTTCAGAATCCTCAATGAATAATGGCCCAGACCCTGATGCCGCTGCGTGCAGACCAGTGAGTCGACCACATTCATGATGTTCATCCGCCGGACTCCTCGTTCCAGTAGTCAATGATCCCGACGATCGTCAGATCACTCGGATATTCCTTGCTACCGGCTGCCTCGCGTGCCGCTGAACTGCCGACGCAGAGCACCCAGTCACCGGGGGCGCATCCGACGGAGTCGACCGCGACCAGACAGCTGCTACCATCCTGAACCACCTGGAGATGCTTGTGTTCAAGCTCCTGGATGCGGTTCGTCGACACCAGGGGTTTAAGGACCTTGCAAATCTTCATTCAGTGTCTCTCCGTTCGCTCGGGCAATGCCGAGCAGGCAATGGTCTCTGCCACCCGATCCGCAACACAGTCCCTTACCATCAGAAGGGTGTGCAGCTTTCCGGCATCGACGAGACTGGAGAATCGCTGCCTCAGCGCATGGTCAAGCTGCCTGCAGCGGGCCTCGGCACGGTCTCGCGCTCCTGGCACACTGCCGTGATAATCACACCGAATCACCACAGGCACCGGCAATCCGCGCTCAACGTTCAATCCGGAAAAGATCTTGATACCGACATCCAGGTCAGCCGCACCCTCTTCCACGGTCTTGAGGTAGGCGAAGTAGGTCAGGTTGCGCAGCTGAACCTCTTCGAATCCGATCCCCATGCCCACAAATATTTCCTGGTGTCCCAGGTCACTGTACATCCCATTATGGAACCGCCGAACATAATCGATCTGCGAGAGGTTGCCCAGTAACAATCGGGCCGCAAACCGCACCATTCCCGCCTGTGGGGGCTGGCGCCCGCTCCTCTCCTGCGCGCTGTAGAGGTATTCGCTGACCCATTGCAACGGGTCCGGGGTCTGAGCCACCCGGGATCGCTCATACAGCTCGGTTCCATCGATGGAATCGTTGATGTCGATGTCGCCATTGGCATCCGGTAGATGGACACGAATGGCGTCATTATCCGTATCCAGACCGATCAGTAACAGATCGATGGATGCGCCACAGCAGTAACTGTTCTCGACCCCTTCCCTGAAAGCCTGCAAGCGTTGCCATGCACCATCGGCGGCACGTTTCATATCGCTGCCATGTGCCGCGCAGCCCTCTTCATCGGGCCGAGCGGAACTGTAGTGATAGACCGCGATCTTCAGATAGCTGGTCGGCTCGTCCGCGGGATTCGGGACCATTTCCCGGTGCCGAAGCATTTCGGTTTCGACCCACTTCTCCAGGCTGTCCTCTACATCGAACAGCGCTCCGGCATACGACCGACGCCGCACTGTCCGATAGGGTAGACGCAGAACGTACCGGATCACATGTGCAAGCCGGCCATCGGCACACGGCGTGACATCGACGAGATGAAAGCCGCAATCCTCGATGAACGACTGGAACTCCTGTTCGCCTCCCGCCAGTGGTTGCTCGGTAAAAAAGGCGTCGGACATCCGACGGAACGTCTCGAACGTACACCAGGAATGCAGACGGCCCACATCCAGATTGCCGATCCAGGAATCCTCCAGCAGCGCCTGCGGCAACCCGAAGCCCAGTCTGTCCTCTGCGACTCTCTGCGCCTTGGCGACGAAGTCACCGTCATACCGCAGGGTGGATATTTCCTTGAGGCAACCTTCAATGGCCTGGAATGCCCCCTTCACCCGATGTTCGTAAGCGATCAGTTCCGCGTTTTCCTCGTTGCGTACGAAAGGGTGTCCACCGTTGCTGCCCACGGGGGACCGAACCGCCATCGTTTCCTCCATTACGGCCGGTTGCCGCAACAGATGGCGCCGCCCTTTAGAACGAGGGATGATCATTTCCGCGCCTCAATCAGCCCCGTGCACCACCGGACACCGTGACTACGGCACCCTTTTCGGTTCCACCGCTACTACCGGTAACCATCTGTTCGGCAACGGGGACCGTGTCATTACGCTTGTTTTCCACCGTTGGCATGGCACTGATCGGCCCCCGTTTGGTGGGATTGCGCTGCGTCGATGACGTCCCTTCGGTCCCGGTTACCCGATCGCCGCGATCCCAGTCATCTCCGGTAATCTTCATACCGGTGGTGATCCCTTCACCTGTCACCCGGGAGACAACCCGGGCGACGGCGGGCTGCTCGCCTTCGTGTGCCCGCCCGACGGCAGCGGTACCAGGTTGAATGGTCTGATTCCGACCACTGAATGAGCGAAAATCCTCGGTCCCGGTCACTTTCCCTTCGCCTCGGGAGAAGGTGCCACTGATGCGGCTGGTCGGATCACCACCGCTGCCGACAGCAGCCGATCGACGGTCAGTCGACGCATCGGGTGCACCCGTCATCGCCATGGACTGCGGGTAATCGGCTTCGGTCTCCGAAGCCGGTGCCGCGGCACATACAGCCTGGGTATCCGCGACGCTGGTATACCCCGTTCCGCTGACATTGGCGCATGCACCACGCTCCATGCCCGTCATCCCGGTCATCCGCGGCCAGTCGCCGGTCACACCCTGAGCAGCGGAATCCGGCGCATTTTCCTGTCGGGGCGTACGGTCCATGACCTTGCGCAGCGACGATTCGCCACAGTAGCTCGAGAATTCCTCGAGCCCCGCGTAGGGCGTACCCGTCACCGCCACACACGTACCGCTCTCATTGCCGGTCACACCCTCTGAACGAGAGGGTTTGGCCCCCGAGACGATCATGCCGCGCGTCGTCTGCGAAAAGCTGACCTTGGCGTGCCCGGGTTCGGGACGGGTCTGGCACAGCTCCTCGTAATCCTCGCGACCGACATATTCGGTACCCGTGACATTCTGACACCCACCCCGGTCGTCCCCGGTCACTTTCTCACTGCGAACGACATTGCCGGAGGTGGTGATATTGTGTCCCGTGTAGGTGCTGGAATTCTCCACCTTGCGCGGAACCTGAGGCGGTTCGCCCTGACAGAATTCGTCGAACACCTCGCTGGAAAAGTACTCAGTCCCGGTAACGCTCTGGCAGAGACCGTATTCGTCACCCGTGGTCTGATCGCTGTGATGGACCTTGGTGCCGGTCATGTCGCGATGACGACGTGATTGACGCTGTTTGCCGGTTGGCGCTGACGGCCTGCCGGTTGATGCCGACGACTTCGATTCGGCACGCGCCCCGCGCGCACTGCGCATGGCACGGACATTCCTGGCGATTTCACGACTGGAAATCTCCGGATTCTTCTGTTTCAGCATCTGAGCCGAGCTCAGGCCATTGCGATGCGCCTCGATTCCGTTCTTGCCCTGCTTGGACATCGCCTCTCGGCGAGCTCGCGCCTCCATGCGGCCGCTATCGCTCGGATTCACCTTGCGCGCACTGGCCGCCGGCCGTCTCGTCGGAGTCTTGGCGCGTGGCGTCGACGACTGCACAGGCTCCGCTGCCGCAGCCTTCGAACCGGCTCCATCCTCGCACTGACATTCGGAGCCGGACCCACCACATTCGCACTTCGAGGCCTTCTCTTCCTCGACGGCGGCATTACGCTCCTCGATCACGTCACCGCGCTGGCGATCGTTGATTCGAATCGCCGCCTTGCCTTTGGCGGACGCCGCACGGCGGCGTTCGCGAGCTGCCTCGCGTGCGGACGATCCTTGCGCTGCGGTTCCCCGGTTACTGCTTGCAGCCGCCGGCGGAGTCGCCGTGCTCGGGGTCGAAGAAGTCCGGGAACCGGGGCGCGAGCGCTCCGGTAACGCCGACTTACCCTCGACCTGAGCCCGACGACGCTCCAGTGCCGCAGCGCGTCCGGTTAGTTTTCGCGTGGCCATACGGTAATCTCCCGACTCAGATGAACACGCCCGACAGCCCCATGGCCATCGGGCATTGACAACTCACCAGCCGCTGGCGCGGTAGACGACAAAGCAGACTCCCAGACTCTGGGTGTAGCTGTCATATCCGAGCAGACGGACGTGGTGGCCGGGAAATTCGCGATGGCACGCTTCCAGCTCATTCACGACGTTGGACAATTCGCGTTCCCCGAAGAACGGCAGCTTCCACATGGTCCAGTAATGGCTCATGGCACGCGACGGTTCTTCATGCTCGATCGCCGGCGTCAGGCCTTCGGCCAGCATGTACTCGATCTGCTGGTAGATCTCTTCCTGGGTCAGCGGCGGCAGGAAGGAGAAGGTCTCCAGAGTACGTTTGGTGGTGTAGTCACCGGTCACATTCGATGAATTCATTTTAATGGTCTCCTAATCCGGTTGGCGCGATTCAGGCGTCGAGCTTGTCGACGGTCTCGAACTCGAACGTGATTTCCTTCCACGTCTCCATGGCCATCGCCAGCTCTGGGCTGTGGCGCGCGGCGGATTCGAGGATATCGCGGGATTCGCGCTCCAGATCCCGGCCTTCGTTACGCGCCTTGACGCAGGCTTCGAGGGCGACGCGGTTGGCGGCCGCACCTGCGGCGTTGCCCCACGGGTGCCCCTGGGTACCACCACCGAACTGCAGCACGGAATCATCGCCGAAGATGGTGACCAGCGCCGGGATGTGCCAGACGTGGATACCACCGGAGGCCACTGCGAACACACCCGGCATCGAACCCCAGTCCTGCTCGAAGAAGATACCGCGCGAACGGTCTTCCGGAATGAAGGACTCGCGCAGCAGGTCCACAAAGCCGAGAGTCGACGCGCGGTCGCCCTCGAGCTTCCCGACCACGGTGCCCGTGTGGAGATGGTCACCGCCCGAGAGGCGCAGGCACTTGGCCAGCACCCGGAAATGGATGCCGTGCTTCGGATGGCGATCGATGACGGCGTGCATGGCACGGTGAATGTGGAGCAACATGTTGTTCTTGCGGCACCATTTCGCCAGACCGGTATTGGCGGAGAATCCGCCCGTCAGGAAGTCATGCATGATGATCGGCATGCCCATGTCCTTGGCGAATTCGGCTCGCTCGTACATGTCCTCGGGCGTGGCCGCAGTCACGTTGAGATAGTGGCCCTTGACCTCGCCGGTCTCCTGCTGGGCCTTCTGAACGGCTTCGGCTACGAATTCGTAGCGATCCTGCCAGCGCATGAACGGCTGCGAGTTGACGTTCTCGTCGTCCTTGGTCAGATCGAGGCCACCACGCAGCGCTTCATAGACGGCACGGCCGTAGTTCTTGGCCGAGAGACCGAGCTTCGGCTTGATGGTGGCGCCGAGCATCGGACGGCCGTACTTGTTCAGACGGTCACGCTCGAGCTGAATACCGGCGGGCGGACCCATGCAGGTCTTGATGTAGGCAATCGGGAAGCGAATGTCTTCCAGACGCAGGTGCTTGACCGCCTTGAAGCCGAAAACGTTACCGACCAGAGAGGTCAGCACGTTCACGACCGACCCTTCCTCGAACAGGTCGATGGGGTAGGCGATGAAGGTGTAGAAGCTCTCCTTGTCGCCCGGCACGTCCTCGATTCGATAAGCGCGACCCTTGTAGAACTCCATGTCGGTCAGCAGCTCGGACCACACGGTACTCCAGGTCCCGGTCGACGACTCGGCGGCAACCGCCGCGGCCGCTTCTTCGTAGGGCACATCTGCCTGAGGGGTCACCTTGAAACAGGCCAACAGATCGGTATCGAGCGGCACATAGTCCGGTGCCCAGTACAGGTCCCTGTATTCCTTTACACCCGCATCATACTTCTCAGCCATTGTCAGTCACTCCTTCAAGTGGGTAAGCGTACTTACGGCCATCATAGAGAGACCCGCACCACAGAACTAATTGATTGTCTGAATTGCAGGTATCTATGAAGCGGAATACCTGCATTCAGGTTCCGCTTCTTCGACAACCGTTTGAAATTCCAGGTTAGACAGTCCAACGCGGGGCCGTACTTTGGCAGCCAACGAGGCAGCGCCCCACCCCAAACAGTGCAAAAGTAGCATAACCGAACCGGTTTGTCTTGCACCAAAAAAACCTTCGAGGGGCTAGACCTGCTCGTCCACATTCTGGCCGCGCCGGGGGTCGGCGCCACCCTTTTCACTCCGGAAGATATCGAGCTGCTCCTTGAGGACATCGGTCTGTTCGTTGAGGGCACCCTCCATACGCTCCTGATGCTGGTGGCCCTTGTAGGCCCCATACATTCCGGCGGCGAGTGTCAGACCCTGTACGAGCATCGCGTCGATTCTTCCCTTCAATGTGGACGATGGATCCTCCAAGGGATCCGGTACCTGCTATAGCGGCCAAAAAAAGGGCCCCTTGAGTCTCAAGGGGCCCTTTTTTGTCACGGCCGCCACCCGAAGGGGCCGCCGGGACACTCGCGACTTACTTGACCCGCGGGTCGAGCTCGCCGGAGTTGTAGCGCTCGTTCATGGTGTCCAGCGACAGCGCCTTGATCTTCGAGGCGTGGCCGGCGCTGCCGAAGGCCTCGTAGCGGGCCTGGCAGACTTCCTTCATGGCATCGGTGGACGCCTTGAGGAACTTGCGCGGGTCGAAGTTGGACTTGTTCTCCGCGAGGTGCTTGCGCACGGCGCCGGTGGAGGCGAGACGCAGGTCGGTGTCGACGTTGACCTTGCGCACGCCGTACTTGATGCCCTGCTGGATCTCCTCGACCGGGACGCCGTAGGTCTCGGGGATGTCGCCGCCGTACTCGCGGATGATGTCCAGCCACTCCTGCGGCACCGAGGAGGAGCCGTGCATCACCAGATGGGTATCCGGGATGCGGTCGTGGATCTCCTTGATCCGGCTGATGGCCAGGATGTCGCCCGTCGGCGGACGGGTGAACTTGTAGGCGCCGTGGCTGGTGCCGATGGCGATGGCCAGGGCGTCGACGCCGGTCTGCTTGACGAAGTCGGCAGCCTCGGCCGGATCGGTCAGCATCTGGTCGTGGCTCAGCTTGCCCTCGGCGCCGGAACCGTCCTCTTCACCGGCCTCGCCGGTCTCCAGAGAGCCCAGGCAACCCAGCTCGCCCTCGACGGAGACACCGCCGGCGTGGGCCATCTCCACCACCTTGCGGGTGGTCTCGACGTTGTACTCGTAGCTGGACGGCGTCTTCATGTCGGACATCAGCGAGCCGTCCATCATCACCGAGGTGAAGCCGGACTGGATGGAGCGCAGGCAGACCGCCGGCTCGGAGCCGTGGTCCTGGTGCATCACGACCGGGATGTGCGGGTACATCTCGGTGGCGGCCTCGACCAGCCGACGCAGGAAGGGCTCGCCGGCATACTTACGGGCACCGGCGGAGCCCTGCATGATGACCGGGCTGTCGCAGGCGTCCGCCGCCATCATGATGGCGTGCATCTGCTCCATGTTGTTGACGTTGAACGCGGGCAGACCGAAGTCGTTCTCCGCGGCGTAGTCCAGCAGTTGACGCAGTGAGATAAGGGCCATGAGGACCTCCTTATTGGGCTTGCAATGGTTCGTGACTGTTGCCGTCGCCGGGGGCCGTTCCACCGTCCGGCGACGCGCCGTTTCCTGCGGGTCGGGGTCAGCCTTCTGGCGCCTCGTGCTCCCCGACCTTGATGATCTTCATTACATTGGTGGTGCCGTGAACACCCATGCGGTCGCCCTTGGTCAGGATCACCAGATCCCCCTCGCGGACCGCTCCGCGGCGCAGCAACTCTTCGATGGCCTCGCGATTGATCAGCTCGGCCTCATCGCCGGAGGCCTTGAAGCTCACCGGATAGACGCCACGGAATAGTGTGACCTTTCTACGTGTCTGCACATGCGGGGTCAAGGCATAGATGGGGATGCCGGAACTGATCCGCGACATCCACAACGGGGTCGAGCCCGACTCGGTGAGACTGGCGATGGCCGCCACGTGCAGATGGTTGGCCGCGTACATCGCCGACATGGCGATGGCCTCGTCGATGCGGTGAAAATTGGAATCGAGCCGATGCTCTGAATGGGTCATCCGGCGCTGCTTCTCGGCCTCCTTGGCGATCCGTCCCATGGCGCCGATGACCTTGTCCGGGTACTTTCCGGTGGCGGTCTCGGCCGAGAGCATCACCGCATCGGTGCCGTCGAGAACGGCGTTGGCCACATCGAAGACCTCGGCCCGGGTCGGGATCGGGTTGGTAACCATCGTCTCCATCATCTGGGTCGCTGTGATCACCAGCCGATTCTTGTCCCGAGCCGACTTGATCAGCTGCTTCTGCACCGGGGGCAGGGCGGCATCACCGATCTCCACACCAAGGTCGCCCCGAGCGATCATGATGGCGTCGGAGGCTTCGATGATCTCCTCGGCACAATCCAGTGCCTCGGCCCGCTCGATCTTGGCGACGATGCCGGTCTGATGCCCGCCGGCGGCCTCCATGAGGGTCCGGGCCTCCTGGATGTCCTCGGCGCTACGCGGGAAGGAGACGGCCAGATAGTCGGCGTCGAAGGAGGCGGCCAGACGAATGTCGTTGCGGTCCTTCTCGGTCAGCGTCGGCGCCGAAAGCCCGCCGCCCTGGCGATTGATGCCCTTGCGATCCGAGAGTGCCCCGCCGACCACCACCTTGCAGTGGATCTGCGTGCCCTCGACTTCCTCCACCCAGAGGACGAGACGACCATCGTCGAGCAGCAGGGTATCACCACGGCCCACATCTTCCGGCAACGCCTTGTAGCCGAGGCCGACGATCTCCGCCGTGCCCTCGTGGGTTCCCAGGGCGCCGTCGAGGGTAAAGCGGTCTCCTTCGATCAGCTCGACGGGACCGTCCTTGAAACATTCGATGCGGATCTTCGGACCCTGGAGATCAGCGAGTACGCCGACCTGACGACCATGGGCGCGGGCGCGATTGCGCACCTTCTCCACTCGTTCCGCATGATCCCCCGGCTCTCCGTGGGAAAAGTTGATCCGCACCACATCGACACCGGCCTCGATGATCCGGTCGAGGACCTTGGAATCATCGGTGGCCGGCCCCAGCGTGGCTACGATCTTGGTTCGTCTTTGCATGGCTTTACGTGGCCGCTCCGTATTCCTGGCGCGTCCTTACGCCCCCTTGGCTCGTTCTTCCAGAATGGCCACCGCCGGCAGGGTCTTGCCCTCGAGGAACTCGAGGAAGGCACCGCCGCCGGTGGAGATGTAGGAGACCCGCTCCTCGACGTTGTACTTGGCCACCGCCGCCAGGGTGTCGCCACCGCCGGCGATGGAGAAGGCGTCCGAGTCGGCGATGGCGTTGGCCATGGCCTCCGTACCCTTGCCGAACTGGTCGAACTCGAACACGCCCACCGGCCCGTTCCAGACGATGGTACCGGCATTCTTCAGCATGTCGCCGAAACGGCCGGCGGTATCGGGACCCACGTCGAAGATCATGTCGTCATCGCCGATGCCGTCCACCGGCTTCACCTCGGCCGGGGTCGACTCGGAGAATTCCTTGCCGACGGTGACATCGGTCGGGATCGGGATCTCGGCGCCGGCCGCCTTCGCCTTCTCCATCAGCCGTTTGGCCTCCGGGATCAGGTCGTCCTCGCAGAGGGACTTGCCGATGTTGTGCCCGGACGCCTTGATGAAGGTGTTGGCGATGCCGCCACCGACGATGAGCTGGTCGACCACGGTGGAGAGCGACTCCAGCACGGTGAGCTTGGTGGAGACCTTGGAGCCGGCGACGATGGCCACCAGCGGACGGCGCGGCTCCTTCAGGGCCGCCGCCAGGGAGTCCAGCTCGCGCGCCAGCAGCGGACCGGCGCACGCCTCGGGGGCGAACTTCGCCACGCCGTGGGTGGAGGCCTGGGCGCGGTGGGCGGTGCCGAAGGCGTCCATGACGAAGACGTCGCACAGCGCGGCGTACTTCTTCGCCAGCGCCTCGTCATCCTTCTTCTCGCCCTTGTTGAAGCGGACGTTGTCCAGCAGCACCACCTCGCCGTCGGCGACCTCCGGGGTGTTCTCCAGGTAGTCGCCGATCAGCTTCACCGGGCTGCCGAGGAGGCCGCCGAGGTGGTCGGCCACCGGCTGCAGGGAGTTCTCGCTGTCGGCCACACCCTCCTCCGGACGGCCCAGATGGGACATCAGCATCACCTTCGCGCCGGCGTCGCGCGCCTTGGTGATGGTCTCCATGGAGGCGCGGATGCGGGTGTCGTCGCCGACCTTGCCGTCCTTCAGCGGCACGTTCAGATCCTCGCGGATCAGCACGCGCTTGCCGGCCAGGTCGAGATCGGTCATGCGGGTAATGGCCATGGGTCTAATCTCCTCAAAAGATGAATGCATTCCAGTCATTGGCAAGGACCGGCCGCGCCGGCCCTGGCCGATGACTCCCGACGTCCGCCGGGAGCGCCGGGGCCGAAGCCCCGGACGGCCGAGCGGCCTACTTCGCGACGTGCTCCACCATGCGGAGCATGTTGCAGGTGTAGCCGTACTCGTTGTCGTACCAGGCGACGACCTTGATGAAGGTCGGGTCGAGCTGGATACCGGCGCCGGCGTCGAACACCGACGGGGCGGTGTAACCACGGAAGTCGGTGGAGACCACCAGGTCCTCGGTGTAGCCCAGAACGCCCTTCAGCTCGCCCTCGGACGCCTTCTTCATGGCGGCGCAGACGTCGTCATAGTTGGCGTCGCCGTTCAGCTCGGCGGTGAGGTCGACCACGGAGACGTCGGAGGTCGGCACGCGGAAGGCCATGCCGGTGAGCTTGCCGTTGAGGCCGGGCAGCACCTTGCCCACGGCCTTGGCGGCACCGGTGGAGGACGGGATGATGTTCTCCAGGATGCCGCGACCGCCGCGCCAGTCCTTCATGGACGGGCCGTCGACGGTCTTCTGGGTGGCGGTGGCGGCGTGCACGGTGGTCATCAGGCCGCGCTTGATGCCGAAATTGTCGTCCAGCACCTTGGCCACCGGGGCCAGGGCGTTGGTGGTGCAGGAGGCGGCCGAGACCATGTTCTGGCCGTTGTAGTCGCCCTGGTTCACGCCGTAGACGAACATCGGGGTGTCGTCCTTGGACGGGGCGGACATCACCACCTTCTTGGCGCCGGCGTCCAGGTGGGCCTGGGCGGAGTCGGCGGTGAGGAACAGGCCGGTGGACTCGACCACCACGTCGGCGTCGATGTCGCCCCACTTCAGCGCGGACGGGTCCTTCTCGGCGGTCAGACGGATCTTTTTGCCGTTCACCACCAGGTTGGTGCCCTCGACGCTGATGTCGCCGTCGAAGCGGCCGTGCACCGAGTCATAGCGCAGCATGTAGGCGAGGTAATCGGGGTCCAGCAGGTCGTTGATGCCGACCACTTCCAGGTTCGGGAAGTCGTTGGCGATGGCGCGGAACACCATGCGGCCGATGCGGCCGAAACCGTTGATACCGACTTTGATGGTCATTGCTCGTTCTCCTGAGGTCTGAAATTGAAAGCGGGACGGCGGCCCGTCGGGGGCCGCCACCGAGCGGGATCAACCGAGGGTGGCTTCCGCCGCCTCGACCACCGCGTCGGTGGTGATCCCGAATTCCTTGTACAGGTCGCCGGCCGGGGCCGACTCGCCGAAGGTGTCGATGCCGACCACGCGGCCCTCGAGACCCACGTACTTGTGCCAGAAGCTGGTCACACCCGCCTCGACGGCCACGCGGGCGCGGCAGCCGGAGGGCAGGACCGACTCGCGGTAGGCGGCGTCCTGCTCGTCGAACCGATCGGTGCACGGCATGGAGACCACGCGCACCTTGCGACCCTTGCCGGACAGCGTGTCGGCGGCGGCCGTGGCCAGCTCCACCTCGGAACCAGTGCCCATGAGGATCACGTCGGGCTCGCCGTCGCAGTCGCGCAGCACGTAGCCGCCCTTGGAGATGTCGCCGAGCTGCCTGGCGTCACGCTCCTGGAAGACGGTGCCCTGACGGCTCAGCGCCAGCGCGCTGGGGCCGGTGTCGCGGTCCACCGCACACTTCCAGGCCACGGCGGTCTCGACGGTGTCGCAGGGACGCCAGACGTGCAGGTTCGGGATGAAGCGCAGGCTGGCCACGTGCTCCACCGGCTGGTGGGTGGGGCCGTCCTCGCCCAGACCGATGGAGTCGTGGGTGAAGACGTAGATGGCCCGCTGCTTCATCAGCGCCGACATGCGCACACCGTTGCGGGCGTAGTCGGAGAACATCAGGAAGGTGCCGCCGAACGGGATGAAACCGCCGTGCAGGGCGACGCCGTTCATGATCGCGGCCATGCCGAACTCACGCACGCCGTAGTGGATGTAGTTGCCGTCCATCACCGTGGCGGTGATGTCCTTGCAGCCCTTCCAGTCGGTGTTGTTGGAGCCGGTGAGGTCGGCGGAGCCGCCGAGGAACTCCGGCAGCGCCGGGGCGTAGCCGTTGATGGCGGCCTGGGAGGCCTTGCGGGTGGCCATCTTCTCGGCCTTGCCGGCGGTCTCCTCGATGAAGGCCTGGGCCTTCTGCTGCCAGTCGGACGGCAGCTCGCCCTTGATCACGCGGCGCTCGAACTCGGCGGCCAGCTCGGGATGGGCCTGGCGATAGGCGTCGAACTTCGCCTGCCAGTGCTTCTGCGCCTCGGCGCCCTTGCCCTTCGCGTCCCAGCCGCTGTAGACGTCGTCCGGGATCTCGAACGGACCGTGGTTCCAGTCCAGGTTCTTGCGGGTCGCGGCGATCTCGTCCTCGCCCAGCGGCGCGCCGTGGCAGTCGTGGCTGCCGCACAGGCTCGGCGAGCCGAAGCCGATGGTCGTCTTGGTGCAGATCAGGCTCGGCTTGTCGTTCACCGAACGCGCCTCGGCGACCGCCTTCTTGATCGCCTCGGCGTCGTGGCCGTCCACGCCCCGGATCACGTGCCAGCCGTAGGCCTCGAAGCGGCCCGGCGTGTCGTCGCTGAACCAGCCCTCGACGTGGCCGTCGATGGAGATGCCGTTGTCGTCCCAGAAGGCGACCAGCTTGCCGAGGCCCCAGGTGCCGGCCAGGGCGCACGCCTCGTGGGAGACGCCTTCCATGAGGCAGCCGTCACCCAGGAAGCAGTAGGTGTAGTGGTCGACGATGTGGTGCTCGTCGCGGTTGAACTGGGCGCCGAGCACGCGCTCGGCCAGCGCCATGCCGACGGCGTTGCTGATGCCCTGCCCCAGCGGACCGGTGGTGGTCTCGATGCCGGCGGTGTAGCCGAATTCGGGGTGCCCCGGGGTCTGCGAGTGCAGCTGACGGAACTTCTTCAGCTCCTCCATGGGCAGGTCGTAGCCCGTGAGGTGGAGCAGGGAGTAGATGAGCATCGAGCCGTGGCCGTTGGAGAGCACGAAGCGATCGCGATCCACCCAGTTCGGGTCGGCGGGATTGTGCTCCATGAAATCGTTCCAGAGCACTTCGGCGATGTCGGCCATGCCCATGGGGGCGCCGGGGTGGCCGGAATTGGCCTTCTGGACCGCGTCCATGGACAGGGCGCGAATGGCGTTGGCAAGCTCTCTGCGGGTCGGCATGGGCTTCTCCTTACAGGGTTGGCGATTCGGGAAGCGGTGCGTGGGCTGTCGTCACGACTGCCACCGCGACCTCGCGTATCCACTTGAATCAGCTTGGGTTCTCGTTTCGGGCGCCGGTTTGGCCCAACGCCCCCCGGGGATTTCGGAGCCGGCAATTCTCCCCCATAACCCTGTCCATGGCAACCAAGCCCACCCGATCGCCGGCCGGTTTCCCGTCAAAAGCGCGCCTCCAGCCCGATTCGCGCCGTTCGCCCCGGTCCCGGCTCGTAGTAGCGCTCCGCCGCGGCGTTGATGCGCACGTTGTCGTGGTATTCCGTATCCAGCAGGTTATCGACGCTGAACCACACTTCCGCGGTCTGCCCGTACCAGCCGCGCCACTCGCGCCCCAGGCGCAGGTTGGCCAGCTGATAGCCATCGACCGACGTGGCATTGGCGTTGTCGGCGTAGACCGCGCCCACGTGCCGAACCTCCAGCGCCACGCGCAGCGGCGCGGGGCGCCAGTCCGCCTCCAGAAAGACCTGGTGGCGCGGCAACCCGGGGAGGCGGTTGCCGTCGTGGTCGACGCCCTGGTCATCGGTAAAGCGCCGGAAGCGGTAATCGGCGGCGGTCCAGGTGGCGCGCAGGGCGAGGGCGTCGGCGGCGTCATGCTCGAGCCCCAGCTCCACGCCCTCCCGGCGCGAGCGCGCCGCGTTCTCGTAGAAGTCCCGTTCCTCGTCGTCCTCGGCCACCACGATGCCGTCCCGCACCCGCACCGAGAACAGCGCCAGGTCATAGGACAGCCGCCCGCCCCGACCCCGGGCGCCGATCTCGCGGTTCACCGCTCGCTGCGGCTCGAGGTCCGGGTGGAAACCGGTGCCCTCCGGGTTGGCGAACTCGACGAAGGTCGGCGTCTCGAAGGCGGTACTCAGGGTGGCGTACACGCCGTGGTCCGGTGACCACTCGCTGGCCAGGCTCAACGAGCCGCTCGGCTCCGTGTACCGGCGCGTACCGGATGCGTCCGCCGGCTCGCGCAGGCGGTCGTCGATGGCGAAGCGCACGCGGTCGACGCGCAGCCCCGCCGTGAGATCCAGGCGTTCGGCGAGACCCAGCTCCAGCTGGCTGAACAGGCCCGTGGCGGTGGCCCGCTGTTGTTCGTCCTGGGTCAGCGCCGTCACCTCGCCGTCGGTGTTCACGCTCTCGCGGGTCCGGTTGTCGCTCTGGTGATCGGCGTCGAGTCCGACCACCAGGCGGCCCGGCCGCCCCATAAACCCGACACGCTCGTGGTATTCCAGGCCGGTGCCGACGAAGTCGCGGTCGAAGGCGATGAAGTTCTCCGCGCCGGGGTAATGGAACGGCAGCTGCTGTTCGAAATCGCGCTGGGTGTAGTGGAAGCGGGCGCGCACCTCGCCCGGCAGCAGCGACGGGTCCGTCCAGCGCAGCCCGAGGCGCTGCTGGCGCACCGCCTGGCCGGCGTCCAGCGCCCGCGCCATGGGCGCGGCCTGCTCGCGATCCGCCGCCACCTCATCGGCGGTGAGACCGCCGGGGTCCTCGGCCCGGGGCAGCGCCACCGCGCTGACCGCCGTGGTCAACGCCCGGCCCCGCCCGAATTCACGGACCCCCTTGAAGGTGAGCAGCCCCTTGCGCACCGCGCTCTGCTCGCGATGGCCGGCGCGCCGCAGCAGCGAGCCCCCGGCGTGGAAGCGCCACGGCCCGTCCTCGGCGCTGTCGCGCACCGCGACCTTGCGCTCGCCGTGCGCCCCCAGCACCACCCGCGCCGCACTCGCCGGACCGGGCTCCGAGCCGTCGCGGGTGGTCACCGCGATGACCCCGCCGCTGGCATTGCCGTGCAGTACCGAGGCCGGACCGCGCAGTACCTCGATGTGGCGCACGGCGTCCAGATCGATCAGGTCCAGTTGCGACTGGCCGTCGGGGAGCGTCTCCGGGAAGCCGTCCACCACGATCCGGATCCCGCGCACCCCGAAGGGCGCCCGGGAACCGAAACCCCGCATGGAAATGCGCTGATTCTGCGCGAAATTGTAGCGATTCTGAAAGAAAAGACCGGGAACCCGGTTCAGCGCCTCCTCCAGCTGGACCGCCACCCGGCCCCGCCGCACCGTGTCGCCGTCCACCCGCGACACCGCCGCCGGGGTCGTGGTCAGGGGCCGTTCCAGGCGGGGAACGCTCACCTCGACCTCGTCGAGCCGCACGCTGTCGGCGCTCACCGCCCCCGGCGCCAGCGCCACGAACAGCGCCATGGGCAGGGCGGACACGCGGGCCGACGGGCAGGAAGGGACTCGGGATTCCGGACACATACCACCATGCTGCCACAACGCGAGCTGAATGCACCTCCCGCGCGAGCCGATGAAGGACGGCCCACCCCCTTTCGTCGCCCCGGCCACGATTGTCACAATGGCGGGTCGCAAGGTGTTCACATTTCAAGCGTTTTCAGGAGGTCCCCATGATCCGCATCGGCCCGCGCGGCTCCCAGAACCGCACCGACAACACCGCCGAGATGAAGCCGGACGAGCTCCGCCGCATCGCCAACGGCGAGACCAACCACCGTTCCCGGGATCGGGTGCGGGCGCAGCACGCGCTGCGCCATCGCGGCTTCAGCAACTGAAGTCCCTCCCCTCCCGCGACCCGGGGCCGCCTCAGCCCTGGGTCCCGTTTTCGCAGAGGCGCTGCTTCTATTCCGAGAGTGGAGCAAGGTTGTCGATCAACGGGGGAAGGTCATTCACCAGGGTGTTCCAGACAACATCCTTGTCGAT
>JBNJEU010000019.1:0-32413 GCA_051746205.1 Pseudomonadota bacterium | reverse complement strand
GAGGCCGAGACGAAGTTCGCCGAGGCCCGCGAGGCGTACGAGGTCCTCGGCGACACCCAGAAGCGGTCCGCCTACGACCAGTTCGGCCACGCCGGGGTCGAGGGCGGCATGGGTGGCGGCGGCGCCGGTGGTTTCGGTGGCGGTGCCAGCTTCCACGACATCTTCGGCGATGTCTTCGGCGACATCTTCGGCGGGGGGGGTGGTCGCGGGGGAGGCCGGCAGGTCTTCCGCGGTGCCGATCTGCGCTACAACCTCACCATCTCCCTCGAGGAGGCGGTGCAGGGGACCACGTCGCGCATCCGCTTCCCCACCGCGGTGCCCTGCGAGGTCTGTGACGGGAGTGGTGCGAAGCCGGGTAGCAAGCCGGAGAGCTGCCCGACCTGTAACGGCATCGGCCAGGTGCGGATGCAGCAGGGCTTCTTCACCGTGCAGCAGGCCTGTCCGCGCTGCCATGGTCGCGGCGAGATCATCAGCGACCCCTGTGACACCTGCCACGGCGATGGCACAGTCCAGGAGGAGAAGACCCTGTCGGTGAAAGTGCCGGCCGGCGTCGATACCGGCGATCGCATCCGCCTCTCCGGCGAGGGCGAGGCCGGCGAGAACGGTGGCCCGCCGGGGGACCTGTTCGTCCATATCCAGGTCAAGCCGCACGAGATCTTCCAGCGAGACGGCAACGATCTGCAGTGTGAGGTGCCGATCTCCTTTGTCACCGCCGCCCTCGGCGGCGAGATCGAGGTGCCGACGCTGAACGGCAAGGCCACTGTCAAGGTGCCGGCCGAGACCCAGAGCGGGAAGACCTTCCGGCTGCGCGGCAAGGGCGTGACCTCGGTGCGTGGTGGCGATACCGGTGACCTGCTCTGCCGCGTGGTGGTGGAGACGCCGGTGAAGTTGAACAAGGAGCAGAAGGAACTGCTGGAGGCCCTGGACGAGTCGCTCCAGGCCGATGGTCGCAAGCACAAGCCGCGTTCCCACTCCTGGCTGGACGGGGTGAAGAAGTTTTTCGATAACATGCGGACCTGAAAGGGTCTTTTCGGACGGGGCGGACTATGGCGAAGATAGGTATTCTCGGGGCGGGTGGTCGCATGGGCCGGGCCCTGGTCACGGCGGTAACGGCGACCGATGGCGTGGAGCTGGCCGCCGCCGTGGACCATCCGGAGGCCGACGTCGTCGGCACCGATGTCGGCCTCCTGGCTGGTCTCGGCCCGCTGGGGATCGTCGTGGTCGGGGAGCTGGACGAGGTGGCCGGGGACTGCGATGTGGTCATCGACTTTACTCGGCCGGAGGCGACTCTGGCCCATCTGGCGGCCTGTCGACGGGCGGGCTGCGCCATGGTCATCGGCACCACCGGCTTCGACGAGGCGGGGCGGCGGGCCATCGAGGCCGCCGCCGCCGACATCGGCATCGTCTTCGCGCCGAACATGAGCGTCGGCGTGAACCTCAGCCTGAAGCTGCTGGAAATGGCCGCCCGCGCCTTGGGTGATACGGTGGACATCGAGATCATCGAGACCCACCACCGCCACAAGGTCGATGCGCCGTCGGGGACGGCCCTGCGCATGGGCGAGGTGGTCGCCGACGCCCTCGGCCGCGATCTGGCCGAGTGCGCGGTCTACGGACGCCATGGTCACACCGGTGAGCGCGACCGTCGGACCATTGGCTTCGAGACCATCCGTGGCGGCGACGTGGTCGGCGATCACACCGTGCTGTTCGCCGGCGACGGCGAGCGCCTGGAGATCACCCACAAGGCCTCCAGCCGCCAGACCTTTGCTGGCGGGGCCGTTCGCGCGGCCGGCTGGCTGACCGGACGTGGCCCCGGCCTGTACGATATGCGGGACGTCCTCGGCATCGGGGGCTGAAAAAGGGGGTCCCCCTTTCCCGGCTGTTGGCCGTGGATTACTATGTAGCCATCCTTGATCCGCGAGCGGGAAAAGGGGGCTGTCCCCTTTTCCCGCTCAGTATGTCTGCACCGGGAGGTTGACTTGCACAAGCCCGCGATACTGGCCCTGGCGGACGGTACTGTCTTTGAGGGAGTCTCCGTTGGCGCCGATGGCCGGAGTGTCGGCGAGGTGGTCTTCAATACTGCCATGAGCGGTTATCAGGAGATCCTCACCGACCCTTCCTACCTTCGGCAGCTCGTGACTCTGACCTGCTCGCATGTCGGCAATGTCGGCGCCAACGAGGGCGATGCCGAGTCGGATGGCGTCAAGGCTGCCGGCCTGATCGTCCGCGATCTGCCGCGGCGCCACAGCAACTACCGCGCCACGGAGTCGTTGCCGGACTACCTGACGCGTCAGGGCACTGTGGCCATCGCCGATGTCGATACCCGTGAATTGACCCGGGTGCTGCGCGAGAAGGGTGCGCAGGCGGGTTGTCTCATGGCGGGCGAGGGCATTCGCGCCGAGGAGGCCATCGCGGCAGCGCGCGAATTCCCCGGTTTGGCCGGGATGGATCTCGCGCGTGAGGTGACCACGGCGGAACCCTATGAATGGCGCCGGGGGGTATGGTGTCATTCCGGGGGGATGCCGGAAGAGACTTCCGAGGCGGCGCTCGACTACCACGTGGTCGCCTACGACTTCGGGATCAAGCGCAATATCCTGCGACTGCTGGTCGATGCCGGTTGCCGGGTGACGGTGGTCCCGGCCACCACGCCGGCCACCGACGTGGTGGCCATGAATCCCGATGGCGTGATGCTCTCCAACGGCCCCGGCGACCCGGAGCCGTGCACCTACGCCATCGCTGCCATCAGTGCGCTCATCGAAGCCGGCATCCCGCTGTTCGGGATCTGCCTCGGCCACCAGCTGCTCGGTCTGGCCAGCGGCGCGCGGACGGCGAAGATGAAATTCGGCCACCACGGCGCCAACCATCCCGTACGCGATGCTGACAGCGGCCGGGTGATGATCACCAGCCAGAACCACGGCTTCGCCCTGGACGATGACAATCTGCCCGCCAATCTGCGGGTGACTCACCGTTCACTGTTCGACAACACCCTCCAGGGGATCCATCGCACCGACTGTTCGGCGTTCGGCTTCCAGGGCCACCCCGAGGCGAGCCCCGGACCCCATGACGCGCGGCCCCTGTTCGATCATTTTGTCGAATTGATGGCCGCCGCCCGGCGTCCCAACTGACGGAAGGCCCGAGTCCCATGCCCAAGCGTACCGACATCAAGAGCATCCTGGTCATCGGCGCCGGTCCGATCGTGATCGGCCAGGCCTGTGAATTCGATTACTCCGGTGCCCAGGCCTGCAAGGCCCTGCGCGAGGAGGGTTACCGGGTGGTGCTGGTGAACTCCAACCCCGCCACCATCATGACCGACCCGGAGATGGCCGACGCCACCTACATCGAGCCCATCGAGTGGCAGACCGTCTCGCGCATCATCGAAAAGGAGCGTCCCGATGCCCTGCTGCCGACCATGGGCGGCCAGACCTCGTTGAACTGTGCCCTCGATCTGGGTCGCCACGGCGTGCTGGAACAGTACGGCGTGAACCTCATCGGCGCCTCGGTGGATGCGATCGAGAAGGCCGAAGACCGCGACCGCTTCCGCCAGGCGATGGAGCGCATCGGTCTCGAGTCGCCGCGTTCCGAGGTGGCCCACTCCATGGAAGAGGCTCACCGGGTCCAGGCCGACATCGGCTTTCCGGTGATCATCCGGCCGTCGTTCACCCTCGGGGGTTCCGGCGGCGGCATCGCCTACAATCGCGAAGAGTTCGTCGAGATCTGCGAAACCGGGCTCGATCTGTCGCCGACCAACGAACTGCTCATCGAGGAGTCGGTGCTCGGCTGGAAGGAGTTCGAGATGGAGGTGGTCCGTGACCACAAGGATAACTGCATCATCGTCTGTTCCATCGAGAACCTCGACCCCATGGGCGTCCACACCGGCGACTCCATCACGGTGGCACCGGCGCAGACGCTCACCGACAAGGAGTACCAGGTGATGCGTGATGCCTCGCTGGCGGTGCTTCGCGAGATCGGTGTCGACACCGGGGGCTCCAACGTCCAGTTTGCCCTCAACCCCGAGAACGGGCGGATGACCATCATCGAGATGAATCCGCGCGTCTCGCGCTCCTCGGCGCTGGCCTCCAAGGCCACCGGCTTCCCCATCGCCAAGGTGGCGGCGAAACTGGCGGTGGGCTACAGCCTCGATGAACTCGGCAACGACATCACTGGTGGCCTGACTCCGGCGTCATTCGAGCCATCCATCGACTATGTGGTTACCAAGATCCCGCGCTTCGCTTTCGAGAAGTTTCCGCAGGCGGATGACCGGCTGAATACCCAGATGCGCTCGGTGGGCGAGGCGATGGCCATCGGCCGCACCTTCCAGGAGTCGTTCCAGAAGGCGTTACGCAGCCTGGAGACCGGTGCTGACGGCCTCAACGAACGGGTGGACATCGACGATCCGGATGGCATGGAACAGGTCCTCCACGAATGCCGCTTCCCCGGGAGTGGTCGGATCGGGTACCTGGCCGATGGCTTTCGCGCCGGCTTCTCCCTGGAGAAAGCACATGAACTCACGGGCATCGATCCCTGGTTTCTCGAGCAGATCCAGGAGATCATCGAGCTGGAGGGGCGGGTCCGGGAACTGGGCTTTGACGGCCTCGACGAGGCACGCCTGTTCCAGCTCAAGCGGCGCGGGTTCGCCGACAGCCGTCTGGCGACGTTGACCGGAGTCCGCGAATCGGAGGTGCGCAAGCGTCGCCACGAGCTGGGCGTGCGTCCGGTCTACAAACGTGTGGACACCTGCGCCGCCGAGTTCGCCACCACCACCGCCTATCTCTACTCCTCCTACGAGCGGGCGTGCGAGGCGGAGCCGACGGATCGCCAGAAGATCATGGTCCTCGGTGGGGGGCCGAATCGCATCGGTCAGGGCATCGAGTTCGATTACTGCTGTGTCCATGCGGCGATGGCGTGTCGGGAAGACGCCTACGAGACCATCATGGTCAACTGCAACCCGGAGACCGTCTCCACCGACTACGATACCTCCGACCGGCTCTATTTCGAGCCGCTGACCCTGGAGGATGTGCTGGAGCTGGTCCACCTGGAGCAGCCCGCCGGGATCATCATCCAGTACGGCGGCCAGACGCCGCTGAAGCTGGCCCGCGACCTGGAGGCGGCCGGCGCGCCGATCATCGGCACCAGCCCCGACTCCATCGACCTGGCCGAGGACCGCGAGCGCTTCCAGCGCCTGCTGGACGACCTCGACCTGCGTCAGCCGCCCAACCGCACCGCGCGCACCGACAAGGAGGCGGAGCGGCTGGCCGACGAGATCGGCTATCCGCTGGTGGTGCGGCCGTCGTATGTTCTCGGGGGGCGCGGCATGGAGATCGTCTACAACAAGACCGAGCTCCAGCGCTACATGAGCGAGGCGGTCAAGGTCTCCAACGACGCCCCGGTATTGCTGGACCGTTTCCTCGACGATGCCACCGAGGTCGATGTCGACGCGGTCTGCGACGGTGAGGAGGTTCTCATCGGCGGTATCATGGAGCACATCGAGCAGGCCGGGGTCCACTCCGGCGATTCCGCCTGCTCACTGCCACCCTTTCACCTCGGCAAGATGCTTCAGGATGAATTGCGCCGGGAGACCGTGAAGCTGGCGCGCGGGATGTCGGTGGTCGGCCTGATGAACGTCCAGTTCGCCGTCCAGGGCGACCGCGTCTTCATCCTCGAGGTGAACCCGCGCGCGGCGCGGACCGTGCCCTTCGTCGCCAAGGCCAGCGGCCTGCCGCTGGCGAGCATCGCGGCGCGCTGCATGACCGGCAAGAGCCTGCGCGAGCAGGGGGTTGTCGAGCCGAAGGTGCCCGATTATTTTGCGGTGAAGGAGTCGGTCTTCCCGTTCATCAAGTTCCGCAATGTCGACCCGCTGCTGGGCCCGGAGATGAAGTCCACCGGCGAGGTGATGGGCGTCGGCCGCACCTTCGGCGAGGCCTTTGCCAAGGCGCAGCTCGGCGCCGGCGTGGTGCTGCCACGCGGCGGTCGCGTCTTCGTCAGTGTGCGCGACCAGGACAAGGCCGAGATGGTCGCGGTCGCCCGCAAGCTGGTGGAATCCGGTTTCGAACTGGTGGCCACCGGCGGCACCGCGCAGGTGCTGGAAGAGGCGCAGTTGCCCTGCGAGCGCGTGAACAAGGTTACCGAGGGGCGCCCGCACATCGTCGACATGATCAAGAACGACGACATCGCCCTGATCATCAACACCACCGACAGCAAGCAGGCGATCGCCGACTCCTACCTGATTCGGCGGGAGGCATTGATGCACAAGGTTACCTACTCCACGACCCTGGCGGGTGCCGAGGCCACGGCCATCGCCATCCACCACGGCGAATCCTTCGACGTTAACAGCATGCAGACGCTGCATAGGGAGCTAATGGCATGAGCGGAAACACGCCAATGACAGTGCGCGGCGCCGAGAAGCTGCGCCAGGAGCTGCATCAGCTGAAGAGTGTCGAGCGGCCGCAGGTCATCGAGGCCATCTCCGATGCGCGCGAACACGGCGATCTCAAGGAGAACGCCGAATACCACGCCGCCCGCGAGCAGCAGGGCTTCATCGAGGGCCGGATCCAGGAGATCGAGTCGAAGCTCGCCGGCGCCCAGATCATCGACGTGACCACGGTGGATGCCGGCGGCAAGGTCGTCTTCGGTGCCACGGTGGACCTGGTCGACGAAGAGACCGGTGACGAGACCACCTACCAGATCGTCGGCGACGACGAGGCGGACATCAAGCAGGGCCTGATCTCGGTGACCTCCCCGGTGGCGCGCGCGCTCATCGGCAAGGAGGAGGGCGACATCGCCCGGGTGGAGGCGCCGGGCGGTACGCGCGAGTACGAGGTCGTCGAGGTGCGGTACGAGTGAGCCCGGACGGCGGTATTCGGGGGCCTGCCCGCCCCGGGGGACGCCGTGAATACATCCGTGTAGGCTCGTCGGCCGCATCCATGCGGCCGACGCCCCCGGGTCGGGCAGGTCCCCGAATACCGCTCCAGCGAGAGGTTCGTCCTGTCATGGAGGACCCGGGGTCGGCGGGAAGTTTCCGGCACAGTGGGCGCCTACCGCGGCAGCTTCAACCGCGCCGGGCGCTCGCGAGGCGGGCGGTAGAGGATGGCGACGCGGCCGATGGTCTGGACCGGCTCGGCGCCGGTCCGGCGGGTCAGCTCCTCGATGAAGCCGGCCCGGGTGTCGCGGTCGCCGGCGTTGATACGGACCTTGATGAGTTCGTGGGCTTCCAGGGCCTGCTCGGTCTCGTTGACCACGGCGTCGGTGAGGCCGTGCTGGCCGAGCATGACCACCGGCTTCAGAGCGTGGGCCTGCTGTTTCAGATGGCTGCGCTGCTTGTTGTTCAGAGACATGGGACCGATGACCGAGAGTAGGGAAAAGCCCGATAGTGTAACCCGCAAGCGGCGAACCATGACAGTGGCGCCGAGTCCGTTCAACGGCACCAAGATCGACCTGGGTGTAGTCGTTGTGCTGCTGCCCATCGTCTGGCTCGTGGTCCATCGGAGTTTCACCGAGCCGGATGCGCAGATCCTGGCCATGGGCCTCTTTTCGGTGGCCGCTGCGCTCTGGCTGGTCGCACGGGTGCGCCGGGTGGCCCGCCGCGCGTCCCGGGGAGAGCGCTAGTGGCGCGCGGTTCCAGTACGCGCTGGCTCCAGGAGCACGAGGCCGACGACTACGTCCGCCGCGCTCGCACCGAGGGGTACCGGTCGCGGGCGGTCTACAAGCTCGAGGAGCTGGACCGCAAGGACGGCCTCTTCCGTTCGGGTATGACCGTGGTGGATCTCGGCGCGGCCCCCGGCGCCTGGAGCCAGTATGCCGCCGAGCGGGTCGGTTCGGGGGGGCGGGTGGTCGCCCTGGATTGCCTGGCGATGGAGGCCCTGGCCGGGGTGACCATCCTCCGGGGGGATTTCACCGAGCAGGCGGTGCTGGATGAACTGCTGGCGGTGCTGAACGGCGCCCCGGTGGATCTGGTGCTCTCCGACATGGCCCCGAACATGAGCGGGGTAAAGGCGGTGGATCAGCCGGCCAGCATGAACCTGGTGGAGCTGGCCTGGGACCTGGCCCAGCGGACCCTGCGCCCCGGCGGCGCTTTCGTTACCAAGGCCTTTCAGGGCGAGGGGTTCGACCCCTTTCGCGACGAGTTGCGCCGCGGTTTCGGCACCGTAAAGATCCGCAAACCGGACGCTTCGCGTGACCGTTCCCCCGAAATCTATGTGGTGGCCCGGAACTTCACGGTGGTGTAACGTATCCAAACGAACGAAACACCGGTTTTACCCCCCGACCGTGGGGGAACGCAGCAGAGGGAAGAGGCGGTCAATTGAACGAGATTACCAAGAACATCATCATCTGGGTGGTTATCGCCCTGATCCTCATGTCGGTCTTCAACAATTTTGGACCGCAGGAACAGCCACGTCAGGAGGTCGAGTACTCGGCCTTCCTGAACCAGGTCCAGTCCGGCCAGGTCGACCGCGTGACGCTCGAGGGCAACACCATCCAGGGGCGGCTGCAGGACGGCACTCAGTTCACTACCTATAACCCGGGTGACCCGGGTCTCATGGGCGATCTGCTCGACGCCGACGTCACCATCGACTCGAAGCCGCCGGAAGAGCAGTCGATGCTGATGCAGATCTTCATCTCCTGGTTCCCGCTGCTTCTGCTCATCGCTGTCTGGATCTACTTCATGCGCCAGATGCAGGGAGGGGGTGCCGGCGGCAAGGGCGCCATGTCCTTCGGCAAGAGCAAGGCGAAGATGCTCAGCGAGGATCAGGTGAAGGTCACCTTCGGCGATGTCGCCGGCTGCGACGAGGCCAAGGATGAAGTGGTCGAGCTGGTGGACTTCCTCAAGGATCCGAGCAAGTTCCAGAAACTCGGCGGCATGATCCCGAAGGGCGTGCTGATGGTCGGTTCCCCGGGTACCGGCAAGACGCTGCTGGCCAAGGCCATTGCCGGCGAGGCCAAGGTACCGTTCTTCAGCATCTCCGGTTCCGACTTCGTCGAGATGTTCGTCGGCGTCGGTGCCTCGCGGGTGCGCGACATGTTCGAGCAGGCGAAGAAGCACGCCCCGTGCATCATCTTCATCGACGAGATCGACGCCGTGGGGCGCCAGCGCGGTGCCGGCATGGGTGGCGGTCACGACGAGCGCGAACAGACCCTGAACCAGCTGCTGGTGGAGATGGACGGCTTCGAGGGCACCGAGGGGGTGATCGTCATGGCCGCCACCAACCGCCCCGATGTCCTCGACCCGGCGCTGCTGCGCCCCGGTCGATTCGACCGCCAGGTGGTGGTTCCGGCGCCGGACCTGCGCGGCCGCGAGCAGATCCTCAAGGTCCACATGCGCAAGACCCCGGTGGCCGATGACGTCGATGCCTCGGTCATCGCCCGGGGAACACCGGGCTTCTCCGGCGCCGATCTGGCCAACCTGGTGAACGAGGCGGCTCTCTTCGCCGCCCGCTCCAACAAGCGGCTGGTGGAGATGGAAGACTTCGAGAAGGCGAAGGACAAGATCATGATGGGCACCGAGCGGCGCTCCATGGTCATGTCCGAGGACGAAAAGGAGCTTACCGCCTACCACGAGGCGGGCCACGCCATCGTCGGCCGTCTCGTACCGGACCACGATCCCATCCACAAGGTGAGCATCATCCCTCGTGGACGGGCTCTGGGTGTGACGCTCTTCCTGCCGGAAAAGGACCGCTACAGCTATTCCAAACAGCGTCTCCAGAGCCAGATCTGTTCGCTGTTCGGTGGCCGCCTGGCGGAGGAGATCATCTACGGTTCCGAGAAGGTTACCACCGGTGCGTCCAACGACATCCAGCGGACCACCGAGCTGGCCCGCAACATGGTGACCAAGTGGGGCCTCTCGGACCGCATGGGCCCGCTGACTTACGGCGAGGACGAGGGCGAGGTCTTCCTGGGCCACGCCGTGACCCAGCACAAGAACGTGTCCGACGAGACCGCTCACGCCATCGATGAAGAGGTCCGCAACATCATCGACAGCAACTATGCCAAGGCGAAGCAGTTGCTCGAGACCAACCTCGACAAGCTCCATACCATGGCGCAGGCGCTGGTGAAGTACGAGACCATCGACTCGAAACAGATCGACGACATCATGGAAGGGCGCGAGCCGCGACCGCCGGCGGACTGGCACGAACCGGAAGGTGATGGCGGCGAGACGAGCGATACGGGCGATACCGTCTCCGGGGAGCAGGACGACGGATCCCCGGATGCCCCGCTGGGCGGACCCGCCGGACAGCACTGACACGGCCATGGCGGAAGCGATGGCCAGCAGTGAACAGCCCTCCCCCGATCTGCGTTCACCGCAGGTCATGGGGGTCCTCAACGTGACCCCCGACTCCTTCTCCGACGGCGGTCTCCATGCCACACCGGGAGCGGCCATTGACCGCGCCCGTGAGCTCGTGGAGAACGGCGCACGGATCATCGACATCGGCGGCGAGTCGACCCGCCCTGGCGCCGACCCGGTGGAAGAGTCGGTCGAGCTCGAGCGGGTGATCCCGGTGGTGGAGGCCATCGCCGGCGAACTCGACGTCCTGATCGCCGTGGACACCAGCAAGCCGGCCGTCATGCGTGCGGCGGTCGAAGCCGGTGCCGGGCTGATCAATGACGTCCGCGCCCTGCGCGAGGACCAGGCTCTGACCACCGCGGCGGAGCTGGACGTTCCGGTGGTGCTGATGCACATGCAGGGCGAGCCGGGGACCATGCAGGACGAACCCTACTACAGCGATGTGGTCACCGAGGTCATGGAGTTTCTGGAGGAGCGTGTGCTCGCCTGTGAGCGTGTCGGAATCCCGCGCGAGCGGGTGGTGCTCGACCCGGGTTTCGGTTTCGGCAAGACCCTGGACCACAATCTCGAGTTGATGAAGCATCTCGACCGTTTCCAGTCCTTGGGACTCCCGTTGCTCGTAGGGGTCTCGCGCAAATCCATCATCGGTGGGGTCCTCGAATCCCCTCTTTCGGAACGCCTGTACGGGGGGGTCGCGTTGGCGGCACTGGCGATCTGGCAAAATGCCAGTATCATTCGCACCCATGACGTGCGCGAGACCCTGGACGCGGTCCGCATGATCGAGGCGGTGCGCAACGCCTGACGTGCACAAGGGGAAGCCATGGTCCGGCGCGAACACCCCGCCGGACCATGGCGAATCCGGGACGAGGAACGAGACAGCATGAGCAGTGAACGACGCTACTTCGGTACCGACGGGATCCGCGGGCGGGTCGGAGTGGCGCCGATCACCCCGGATTTCGTTCTGCGCCTGGGCTGGGCCGCCGGGCGAGTGCTCGCCGGAACCGACGGCAATGGCCGGGTGGTGATCGGCAAGGACACCCGGATTTCCGGGTACATGTTCGAATCGGCTCTGGAGGCGGGACTCTCCGCCGCCGGTCTGGATACCTGGCTGCTGGGTCCGCTACCGACCCCGGCCATCGCCTACCTCACACGCACCTTGCGTGCGCGCGCGGGGATCGTCATCAGCGCATCGCACAATCCTTTCGACGACAACGGCATCAAGTTCTTCTCGGCCGAGGGGACAAAACTCCCCGACGCCATGGAAGCGGCCATCGAAGACCTGCTGGAAGAGCCGATGACGACGCGCGCTTCGGCGGAGCTCGGCAAGGCCGTGCGGGTCAACGACGCTCCCGGCCGCTACATCGAATTCTGCAAGAGCACCGCGCCGTTCGGCATGGAACTGAACGGCCTGCACATCGTCGTCGACTGTGCCAATGGCGCGACCTACCACGTGGCGCCCGAGGTTCTTCAGGAACTCGGGGCCCGGGTCTCCAGCATCGGGGTGGACCCGGACGGGCTCAACATCAACGAGGCGGTGGGCTCCACCCATCCGGAGACGTTGCGCGCCGAGGTGCTGGCCCGGGGGGCCGATCTCGGCATCGGCTTCGACGGCGACGGTGATCGAGTCGTCATGGTCGACCACCGGGGCGAGATCGTCGATGGTGACGAGCTGCTCTACATTATCGCCGCCAGTCGCCAGCGCGAGGGGCGTCTGGATGGCGGCGTGGTCGGCACCCTGATGTCGAATCTGGGGCTCGAGCACGCCCTGGACGGACTCGGAATTCCCTTCCAGCGAGCAAAAGTGGGCGACCGCTATGTCCACGAACGCCTGCTCTCGGAGGATTGGCAGCTGGGCGGTGAGACCTCCGGGCACATCATCTGCCGTGATCGGATCGGTACCGGGGATGGTCTGGTGGCGGCCCTTCAGGTCCTTGCGGCACTGCGGGGCGAGGGCAAGGACCTGCACACGGTGAAACAGGGGATGTACAAGTATCCGCAGGAACTGATCAATGTGCGCATGGCAGAGATGCTCGACATCGAGACCTCGACGGCGGTGCGCGAGGCGGTGGCGGGTGCCGAGGCGGAACTGGCCGGCCATGGCCGCGTTCTGTTGCGCCCCTCGGGGACCGAGCCGTTGATCCGGGTGATGGTGGAGGGCGACGATCACGGCGCCGTTTCCCGGGTGGCGGAAGAGCTGGCCGAGGTGGTCCGCCGTGAGGCGGCCAGGTGAACCGGGGCCGTCGAGAGAATTCGCGCGGCGATGCCGATTCCACATGGACAAAAATTGATTTTCGAGCGCCGCAAGGGTAAGCTTGCGGCGATTTTCGAACCTGTGTGGAGGAACGGATGCGGCAACCGTTTGTAGCCGGAAACTGGAAGATGAACGGAGACCGGGCGAGCATCGAAGCCCTGCTCGACGGCATCAAAGCCGGCCTCGGCGATATCGGCAAGGCGGAGATCGCCGTCTGTCCGCCGGCCCCCTATCTGGCCGACGTCAGTCGGCAGCTCGCCGGGACGCCGGTGCGGGTCGGCGGCCAGGACGTGAGTCCCGAGCCGTCGGGCGCCTTTACCGGGGATGTCTCGGTGGCCATGCTCAACGATTTCGGTTGCCAGTACGTCATCATCGGCCACTCCGAACGACGTACCCTCCACCACGAGGAGGATTCCGAGGTGGCGCGCAAGTACGCCGCCGCCCGCGACGGTTCTCTGAGTCCCATCCTGTGCGTCGGCGAGACCCTGGAGGAACGGGAGACCGACGCCACCGAGCAGGTGGTCGGCCGCCAGGTGGACGCCGTCATCGAGGCGCTGGGCGTCGAGGCACTGGCTGACGGCGTGATCGCCTACGAACCGGTCTGGGCCATTGGCACCGGCCGGACGGCCACGCCGGAACAGGCCCAGGAAGTCCACGCCTTCATCCGCGAGCGGGTGGCTGTGCACGATGCCGGCGTGGCCGAGGGTCTGCGCATCCTCTACGGCGGTTCCATGAAGGCGGACAATGCCGCCGAACTGATGGCCAACCCGGATATCGATGGTGGCCTGATTGGTGGCGCCTCGCTGAAGTCCGACGACTTCCTGGCCATCTGCCGGGCGGCCGACCAAGCGTAAGTAACCGAGGACTCGATGCTTTACACACTGATTCTCCTGGTTCACATCGTCACGACCATCGGTCTGGTGGCGCTGATCCTGCTGCAAACCGGAAAGGGCGCCGAGGCTGGCGCCGCCTTCGGCGGTGGGGCCTCGGCCGGACAAGTCGCCCCTCAGGGTGCGGCTTCGTTCCTGAGTCGTGGAACCTCTACGCTGGCGACTCTCTTCTTTATCACGAGCCTCTCCCTGGCCTACCTCTCCGGCCAGCAGATCGACCGAACCAGCGTGACCGATACCGTGGAACCGCTCCAGGTGCCCGGCGACTCCGAACCCGGGGAACGGGCCCCCGCGGCCCCGGACGTACCCGCCCCAACTGAATAGTTCCGGGCAGCATAACGGAACAGGCGGCGCGAGGATGCTCGGGCCGAAGGGGTTAAGCGCTTTAAAAACAAGGGATTATGTTGGTTGACAGGCGGGTGGAGCGGCACTAGACTGCCTCGCCACTGTTTCGTCCCCGTGACACGGGGCGACGGCCAGCATCCCGGTAATCCGGCTGACAACGAGGGCAGGCCCCATGCTGGAAAACTACTTGCCGATACTGATGTTCCTCGCCATCGGCGTCGTGATGGCGGCGATCATGATGATCCTCGGGTTCGTGCTGGCGCCCCGTCGCCCGGACAGCGAGAAGCTCTCCCCCTACGAGTGCGGCTTCGAGGCGTTCGAGGACTCGCGCATGAAGTTCGACGTGCGTTATTACCTGGTCGCCATCCTGTTCATCATCTTCGATCTCGAGGTGGCCTTCCTCTTCCCGTGGGCCGTGGTCCTCGAGGACATCGGCTGGTTCGGCTTCGCGGCGATGATGATGTTCCTCGGGATCCTGGTCATCGGCTTCATCTACGAATGGAAGAAGGGGGCCCTGGAATGGGAGTAGAAGGCGTTCTTGAGAAGGGGGTCGTCACCACCTCGGCCGACAAGCTCATCAACTGGGCGCGGACCGGCTCCCTCTGGCCCATGACCTTTGGTCTGGCCTGCTGCGCGGTTGAGATGATGCATGCCGGTGCAGCGCGCTACGACATGGATCGGTTCGGGATGCTGTTCCGGCCGAGTCCACGACAGTCCGACGTCATGATCGTGGCCGGCACCCTCTGCAACAAGATGGCTCCGGCTCTGCGCAAGGTCTACGACCAGATGCCGGAGCCGCGCTGGGTCATCTCCATGGGGTCCTGTGCCAACGGGGGAGGGTATTACCACTACTCCTACTCGGTGACCCGGGGTTGCGATCGCGTGGTGCCGGTGGACATCTATGTCCCCGGTTGCCCGCCGACCGCCGAGGCGCTCCTCTACGGCATCATGCAGTTGCGCAACAAGATCAAGCGCACCAACACCATCGCACGCTAGGCGGTTCTCCCATGAGCAAGAACACGACATCGTTGCAGGAACAGCTGGCCACTCGTTTCGACGGGCCGGGCTTCGCGCTGGTCGACCGTCTCGACGAGGTGACCCTCACCGTTCCGCGCGCCGCACTTCTGGAGACCATGATCACGCTGCGCGACGCGGCGGACCTGCGCTTCGAACAGCTCATCGACCTTTGCGGCATCGACTACATGACCTATGGCGAGCGCGAGTCGGCCCCGGTCGGCGAGCGCTTCGCGGTGGTCTACCATCTGCTCTCGCTGACCCACAATCAGCGGCTGCGGGTGCGCACCTTCGTGGACGACGACATGCCGCTGGTGGATTCGGTGGTCACGGTCTGGCCCGGGGCGAACTGGTTCGAGCGCGAGGCGTTCGACCTGTTCGGGATCGTCTTCGATGGCCATCCGGATCTGCGCCGGATCCTGACCGACTACGGCTTCGTCGGCCATCCGTTCCGCAAGGATTTCCCCATCAGCGGCAACGTCGAGATGCGCTATGACGAGGAGCACGGCCGAGTGGTCTACGAGCCGGTGAGCATCGAACCGCGCATCAACGTGCCGCGCGTCATCCGCGACGACCATCGTTACGCCGAGAGCTCCAGTGAAGAGGGGGCCAACTGATGCCCGAGATTCGCAACTACACCCTCAATTTCGGGCCTCAGCACCCGGCCGCCCACGGCGTGCTGCGACTGGTTCTGGAGATGGACGGCGAGGTCATCGACCGTGCCGACCCCCATGTGGGCCTGCTCCATCGCGCCACCGAGAAGCTGGCCGAAACCAAGCCGTTCAACCAGTCGGTTCCCTACATGGACCGCCTGGACTACGTCTCGATGATGGCCAACGAACACGCCTACGTGATGGCCATCGAGAAGCTGCTCGGTGTGACCCCGCCGATCCGGGCTCAGTACATCCGGGTGATGTTCGACGAGATCACCCGGATCCTGAACCATCTGATGTGGCTCGGTGCCCATGGACTGGACATCGGCGCCATGAGCATCTTCCTCTACTGCTTCCGCGAGCGCGAGGAGCTCATGGACTGCTACGAGGCGGTCTCTGGCGCCCGGCTGCACGCGGCCTACTACCGTCCGGGCGGCGTCTACCGCGACCTGCCGGAGCGCATGCCGAAGTACGAGGCCTCGAAGTGGCACAACGAGGCCCAGGTGAACGCCCTCAACGAGACCCGCGAGGGGTCGCTGCTGGACTTCCTGGAAGCCTTCACCGAACGCTTCGACGGGCGCGTGGACGAGTACGAGACACTGCTCACCGAGAACCGGATCTGGAAGCAGCGGACGGTGGACATCGCCCCGGTTTCGGCGGAGCGCGCCAAGGCGCTGGGCTTTACCGGGCCGATGCTGCGCGGTTCCGGGGTCGCCTGGGACCTGCGCAAGAACCAGCCGTACGAGGTCTACGACCAGCTCGACTTCGACATCCCGGTGGGGACCAACGGTGACAGCTATGACCGCTATCTGGTCCGGATCGAGGAGATGCGCCAGTCCAACCGCATCATCAAGCAGTGTGTCGACTGGCTGCGGAACAACCCCGGCCCGGTGATGGTCGAGGACCACAAGGTCGCCCCGCCGAAGCGCGAGGAGATGAAGGGCGACATGGAGGCACTCATCCACCACTTCAAGCTCTTCAGCGAGGGCTACCTGGTGCCGGAGGGCGAGGCCTACGCCTCGGTGGAGCATCCCAAGGGCGAGTTCGGGATCTATCTGGTCTCCGATGGGGCCAACAAGCCGTACCGCATGAAGATCCGCGCCCCGGGCTTCGTCCACCTGTCGGCCCTGGACGAGATGACTCGCGGCCACATGCTGGCCGACGTCGTGGCCGTGATCGGGACCCAGGATATCGTGTTCGGGGAGGTGGACCGGTGAGCGCCGAGAGCAAACTGCATCTGTTAACCGAGGCGTCGCGCGAGGCGATCGACCGCAAGGTGGCCCAGTACCCGGCCGACTGGAAGCGGGGCGCGCTGATGCCCGCCCTCGAGATCGCCCAGGAGCAGAACGGGGGCTGGCTGACCGACGACCTGGTCGAGGCCGTGGCCGAATACCTGGAACAGCCGGCCATCGCCGCCTTCGAGGTCGCCACCTTCTATTCGATGTACGAGCTGGAGCCGGTGGGCCGGCACAAGATCGCCATGTGCACCAACGTTTCCTGCATGCTCTGCGGGTCGGATCGCATTGTCGATCACCTGAAGAAGCGGCTCGGCATCGGCTTCGGCGAAACCACCCCCGACGGGCGTTTCACGCTGAAGGAAGTGGAATGCCTCGGCGCCTGCGCCGGCGCGCCCGTTTTCCTGCTTGGACATCAGTACTACGAAAATCTGACCCCCGAACGGGTGGACGAGATCCTGGATCAACTCGACTGAGACGCGAGTCTCGGACGGCAGTTCAATCCGCGGATTGAACCGGCGAGTGGAGCGAGAGATGGCCAACGAAGTCTGTTATCGGTTCAATGACCAGGAGAAGTCCTGGACCCTGGACACCTACGTCCGCAACGGCGGGTACGAGATGTTGAAGAAGGTGCTGACCGAGCAGGTCGCGCCCGACGACATCATCGCCGAGATCAAGGCTTCGGCTCTGCGTGGCCGCGGCGGCGCCGGCTTCCCCACCGGTCTGAAGTGGAGCTTCATGCCGCGCAACGCCCCCGGGCAGAAGTACATCGTCTGCAACTCCGACGAGGGCGAACCGGGTACATTCAAGGATCGCGACATCCTGCGCTACAACCCGCACCAGCTCATCGAGGGGATGGCCATCGCCGGCTACACCATCGGGGCGAGCGTCGGCTGGAACTACATCCGCGGCGAGTTCTACGAGCCGTGCGAGCGCTTCGAGGCCGCGCTGGAAGAGGCGCGCGCGGCCGGTTTCCTCGGCGAGAACCTGTTCGGCAGCGGCTTCGACTTCGATGCCTTCCTGCACCGGGGTTATGGCGCCTATATCTGTGGTGAGGAGACCGCCCTGCTGGAGTCCATCGAGGGCAAGAAGGGGCAGCCGCGCTTCAAGCCGCCGTTCCCGGCCAGTTACGGTCTCTTCGGGCGGCCGACCACCATCAACAATACCGAGACGCTCTCGTCCATCCCGTTGATCCTGAAGAACGGCGGCGAGTGGTTCGCCAATCTCGGCAAGCCGAACAACGGCGGCACCAAGATCTTCTCGGTCTCCGGCCACGTGAACCGGCCCGGCAACTACGAGGTGCCCATGGGTACGCCGTTCAGCGAACTGCTGGAGATGGCCGGCGGGGTGCGTGAGGGGCACCGGCTCAAGGCGGTGATCCCCGGCGGCAGCTCGACCCCGGTGATGCCGGCCGAGACCATCATGGACTGCACCATGGACTATGACTCCCTGGCCCAGAACGGCTCGATGCTCGGTGCTGGCTCGGTCATCGTTATGGACGACACCACCTGCATGCCGAAGGTGCTGGAGCGGATCAGTTACTTCTACTACGAGGAATCCTGCGGCCAGTGCACGCCGTGCCGCGAGGGCACCGGCTGGCTCTACCGTGCCGTGAGCCGCATCGAGAACGGCCGGGGCCGTCAGGAGGATCTGGACCTGCTCTGTGACGTCTCCAACCGGATCATGGGGCATACCATCTGCGCCCTCGGAGATGCGGCTGCGATGCCGGTTACGAGCTTCATCGAACACTTCCGCGACGAGTTCCAGTACCACCTGGATCACAAGCGGTGCATGGTGGCCGCGAGCTGAGCGGCCGGCAACGAATAGGCGAGACCATGGTCGATATCGAAATCAACGGCATTCCCATCAAGGCCCAAGACGGCCAGATGCTGATCGAGGCCGCCGATGAAGCCGGGATCACCATCCCGCGTTTCTGCTACCACAAGAAGCTGTCGGTGGCGGCCAACTGTCGCATGTGCCTGGTGGAAGTGGAGAAGGCGCCGAAACCGCTGCCCGCGTGTGCGACGCCGGTAACCGACGGCATGCGGGTATTCACCCAGTCCTCGCGGGCGCTGGGGGCGCAGAAGGGGGTGATGGAGTTTCTGCTCATCAACCACCCGCTGGACTGCCCCATCTGCGACCAGGGCGGCGAGTGCGATCTGCAGGAAATGGCCATGGGCTATGGCCGGAGTTTCTCGCGCTACGACGAACCCAAGCGCGTGGTCGAGGATCACGACATCGGCCCGCTCATTGCCACCGAGATGACCCGGTGCATCCACTGCACCCGTTGCGTGCGTTTCGGTGACGAGATCGCGGGGGTTCGCGAGATGGGCGCGGTCGGCCGGGGCGAGCATACCGAGATCGGAACCTACATCGAGGACAGTGTGGACTCCGAACTCTCCGGCAACATCATCGATATCTGTCCGGTTGGCGCGCTGACCTCGAAGCCGTTCCGTTACCACGCGCGGCCGTGGGAGCTGAGCGGTCAGGACGGCATCGCCGCCCATGACTGTGTTGGTGCCAACGTGCGTCTGGAGAGTCTGCGCGGTGAGCTGATGCGCGTCGTGGCGCGGGACAACGAGGCGGTGAACGAGACCTGGATCGCCGATCGCGAACGGTTCAGCTACACCGGCCTGGACCACGTCGACCGCGTGACCGCGCCGATGGCGCGCGACGACGGCGGCCAGCTGCGGCCGCTGGACTGGAACAGCGCCCTGGAGGCCGTCGGCACCCGCCTCAAGGCGGTGCTCGGCGAGCACGGTGGTGACGCTCTGGCGACCCTGGTGTCGCCGTCGGCGACCCTGGAGGAGGCCTACCTGGCACAGAAGGTCACCCGTGGCCTCGGCAGCGGCAACATCGATCATCGCCTGCAGCAGCAGGACTTCTCCGACGATGCGCGTCGCCCGAATCCGCCGAGCCTGGGACTGTCCATTGCGGAGCTGGAAAACATCGATGGTGCCGTGATTGTCGGCGGTAACCTGCGCAAGGACCAGCCGCTGCTGAATCACCGTCTGCGCAAGGCTGCCCTGAAGGGGGGGCGAGTCGCGGCCATCGAGGGTATGAACAGCGAAGCGACCATCCCGCTCGCCACGCATCTGGTGGATGATCCGCGCAATCTGGCCCGGCATCTGGCCGGCGTGGCCGTGGCGCTGGCGAAGAAGACCGGCGGAGAAATGCCCGCCGGCTTCGATGCGCTGGCGCCGGCGACACCGAGCTCGGACGAGGCAGCCGTGGCCGAAGCACTGACCGCCGGAAAGAACCGCCTGGTGGTACTCGGTCAGCAGGCGCTGAACGCCCCGGACGCCGCCCGCATCCGGAGTCTGGCCGGTCTGGTCGCCGGGCTGGCCGGGGCCCACTACGGTGAATTGCCCCTGGGTGGTAACAGCCCCGGCGCCTGGCTCGCCGGCGCGATCCCGCATCGCGGCCCGTGCGGTCAGCCGGGCAAGAGCGGCCACAATGCCGCCGCCATGGTCGCCGAACCGGCAAAGGCCTACCTGCTCATCGGCAGCGAAATCGACGACGTGGCCGCCTCCGGGGCCCTGAAGGCCGCTCTGGAGGCCGCCGAGCTGGTCATCGCGGTGGGACCATTCGCCGACGCGAACATGCGTGAACTGGCCGACATCATCCTCCCGGGTACCGCCTGGGGCGAGACCGCTGGTACCTACGTGAACATCGAGGGGCGCTGGCAGGGGATGCGTGCGGCGGCCGAACCGCCCGGCGAGGCGCGTCCCACCTGGAAAATTTTGCGCGTTTTCGGTAATGTGCTCGGCCTTTCCGGCTTCGACCACGTCACTACCGACGACGTGCGCGGCGAACTGGAGGCGCAGTGCAGCGGGATGGACCTCGGTTCTCGTCCGTCCTGGCAGGCCCCCGAAGACCTGGCCTCGATCGCTGAAGGCGTCTGGCGCATCGCCGACCTGCCCATCTACGGCGTGGACGGCCTGGTGCGACGCGCCGGCCCGTTGCAGCACACCGCCGATGCGTACCACCCCGGCGTCGCAATGAGCCGGACCGAGGCCGAGCGCCACGGTGTCGCCGAAGGAGGCGAGATCACCGTCCGCCAGGGTGACGGCGAGGTGAAGGTCGAGGTCGTCATCGACGAACGCGTACCGGATAACTGCGTCTGGCTGCCCGCGGGGCTGCCGACGTCCATGGGGCTCGGAGCCGGCCACGGGCCGGTTGAGCTGGCGAAGAACTAACGCAGGAGTGGGAACCGGAATGGTTGAGCTCTTCGAAGCCCTCGGACTGCCCGCTGGGGTCCAGACCGCCTTGGTCATCCTGGTCAAGATCACGGTGCTGCTGGTGCCGCTGATGGTGGCCGTGGCCTATTACACCTACGCCGAGCGCAAGATCATCGGCTTCATGCAGGTCCGGACCGGGCCACTGCACGTTGGTCCGCGCGGGCTCCTGCAGCCCATCGCTGACGCCCTGAAGCTGATGTTCAAGGAGATCGTGCTGCCCACCGGCTCCAACCGCTTTCTCTTTCTGCTCAGCCCGATCCTGGCCATGGGTCCCGCGCTGGCGGCGTGGGCGGTGATCCCGTTCAGTGAGGGGCTGTACGTCACCAACGTCGACGCCGGCATCCTTTACATCCTGGCCATCACCTCCATGGGGGTGTACGGCATTATCCTGGCCGGCTGGGCCTCCAACTCCAAGTATGCTTTCCTCGGTTCCATGCGCTCAGCGGCACAGGTGGTCTCCTACGAGATCGCCATGGGCTTCGCCCTGGTCGGGGTGGTCATGGCCGCCGGCAGTCTGAACCTGATGGAACTGGTCCAGGCCCAGCAGGGGAGCATTCTGCACTGGTTCTGGTTGCCGTTGCTGCCGTTGCTGGTGGTCTACTTCATCGCCGGCCTTGCCGAGACCAACCGGGCACCGTTCGACCTGGCCGAAGGGGAGTCGGAGATCGTCGCCGGTTTCCACGTGGAATACTCGGGCATGGCGTTCGCGGTCTTCTTCCTGGCCGAATACGCCAACATGATCCTGATCTCGCTGCTCACGGCGCTGTTCTTCTTCGGCGGGTGGCATTCGCCGTTCGAGGGGATCCCGGGGCTGGAGTCGGCCTTCGCCTGGGTACCGGACATCGTCTGGCTGCTGGCGAAGACCGCGTTCTTCATGCTTCTGTTCCTGTGGTCGCGTGCCACCTTCCCCCGGTATCGCTACGACCAGCTCATGCGTCTGGGGTGGAAGATCCTGATTCCGGTCACGATCTTCTGGATCGCGGTACTCGGTGCCTTCATCCTCATGGGTCTCGGGCCCTGGTTCGACGGCGTCTGACGTCGGGAGTCTGAATCCCTATGAATGCTTTCAACCGTTTCTTCAAAAGCCTCTTCCTCCTCGAGCTGCTCAAGGGGATGCGTCTGACCGGTCGACGTTTTTTCGATCGCAAGGTCACGGTCATCTACCCCGAGGAAAAGACGCCGCAGTCCAACCGTTTCCGGGGGCTGCACGCGCTGCGTCGCTATCCCAATGGGGAAGAGCGGTGCATTGCCTGCAAACTCTGCGAGGCCGTCTGTCCGGCCCTGGCCATCACCATCGAGTCGGACGAGCGGGATGACGGCACTCGCCGGACGACGCGCTACGACATCGACCTGTCGAAGTGCATCTTCTGTGGCTACTGCGAAGAGTCGTGCCCGGTGGATTCTATCGTCGAGACGCGGGTTTTCGAGTACCATGCCGAATCCCGTGGCGAGCTGCTGAAGACCAAGCAGGAGCTGCTGGCCATCGGTGACAAGTATGAAGAGCAGATTGCGGCCGATCGGGCACAAGATGCCCCGTATCGGTAACTGGTCAAACAAGTTCGGGAATACGATTCATGTCCTTTGAGCAAGGGATCTTCTACTTTTTCGCGGCCATCATGCTGCTCTCGGCGCTGGCCGTGATCACCGTGCGCAACCCCGTGCACGCGGCCATGTTTCTGGTGCTGACGTTCTTCTCGGCAGCCGGGCTGTGGCTGATGCTGGAGGCGGAATTCCTGGCCATCACCCTGGTGCTGGTCTATGTCGGCGCTGTGATGGTGCTGTTCCTCTTTGTGGTGATGATGCTGGACATCAATCTGGCGCCGTTGCGCGAGGGGTTCATCCGCTTCCTGCCGGTGGCCGGGGTGGTTGCGGTTCTGGTGGTGGTGATGATGGGCATGGTGGTCGGCCCCGAGACCTTCGGCCTCGGGCAGATCGCCGCCCCCGAGCGGGCCGGTTCCGGCTACAGCAATACCGCCGAGCTGGGCCGCGTGCTCTACACGGTCTATGTCTATCCGTTCGAGCTCGCGGCCGTGATCCTGCTGGTCGCCATCATCGCTGCCATCAGCCTGGCATTGCGACGGCGGCCCAACAGCAAGAAGCAGGATCCGGACCAGCAGATCGCGGTTCGCAAGGGCGATCGTCTCCGCGTTCTGGACGACGAGGAACGTCGGAAGAACACCCTCTGACGATCCCGACGGGGAATCAATCAATCCGATGGCCGCATCGACCGGCGGCCACCAAGACGGGGTAGGGTAATGATAGCGCTGTCCGACTACCTGATACTGAGCGCGATCCTGTTCGGCCTCTCCATGGCCGGGATCGTGCTGAACAGGAAAAATGTGCTCATCCTGTTGATGTCCATCGAGTTGATGCTGCTGGCCGTCAACATGAACTTCATCGCCTTCTCGCATTATCTGGGCGATGCGGCCGGGCAGATCTTCGTCTTCTTCATTCTCACCGTGGCGGCAGCCGAGGCAGCCATCGGGCTGGCCATCCTCGTGGTGCTGTTCCGTAACCGGAACACCATCAATGTCGCCGACCTGGACTCGTTGAAGGGATAGCGCCGTGGCCGATTCCATGCAAAATGTCTATCTCGCCATCGTCCTGGCACCGCTGATCGGCGCGATCATCGCCGGTGTCTTCGGACGCGTCATCAGCCGTTCCATGGCCCACTGGGTGACCATCCTCGGGGTGGGCGTCGCCACGGTCCTCTCGTTCTGGGTCTTCAAGCACCACGTCATCGACGGCGCCGCGCCCTACAACGAAACGGTCTACAAGTGGCTGGAAAGCGACGGGATCCGTTTCGAGATCGGCTTCCTGGTGGACAACCTCACCGCGATGATGATGGTGGTGGTGACCTTCGTGTCGCTGATGGTGCACATCTACACCATCGGCTACATGCACGAGGACCCCGGTTACAAGCGCTTCTTCAGCTACCTGTCGCTGTTCACCTTCTCCATGCTGATGCTGGTGATGGCAAACAACTTCTTCCAGCTGTTCTTCGGCTGGGAGGCCGTGGGGCTCGTCTCCTATCTGCTCATCGGTTTCTGGTACACGCGTCCGACCGCCATCTATGCCAACCTCAAGGCGTTCCTGGTCAACCGCGTCGGCGACTTCGGCTTCCTGCTCGGAATCGCCGCGGTGCTGATGTACTTCAACAGCCTCGATTACTACGACGTCTTCGACGCCGCGCCGCAGATGGCAAACCTCGGCATCGAGATCATCCCCGGCCTTGAATGGCAGTTGATGACGGTCATCGGAATCCTGCTGTTCATCGGCGCCATGGGCAAGTCGGCCCAGGTGCCGCTGCACGTCTGGCTGCCCGATTCCATGGAGGGCCCCACGCCCATCTCCGCCCTGATCCACGCGGCGACCATGGTGACCGCCGGTATCTTCATGGTCGCGCGGATGTCGCCGCTGTACGAGCTCTCCGAGGTGGCGCTCTCCGTGGTATTGATCATCGGGGCCATCACGGCGCTGTTCATGGGCCTGCTGGGGCTGGTGCAGAACGACATCAAGCGCGTGGTCGCCTACTCGACCCTGTCGCAGCTCGGCTACATGACCGCGGCGCTGGGCGCCTCGGCCTACGCTGCGGGGGTCTTCCACCTGATGACCCACGCCTTCTTCAAGGCGCTGCTGTTCCTCGCCGCCGGCTCGGTGATCATCGCCATGCACCACGAGCAGAACATGCAGCGCATGGGCGGCCTGAAGAAGTACATGCCGGTGACCTACTGGACCATGCTGGTCGGTGCGCTGGCGCTGATCGGTTTCCCGGGTTTCGCCGGCTTCTTCTCCAAGGACGCCATCATCGAATCGGTGGGCTACTCGGACGTGTTCGGCAGCAACGCGGCCTACATCGCACTGCTCATCGGGGTCTTCATCACCGCGCTCTACACATTCCGGATGTTCTTCCTGGTCTTCCATGGCCAGGAGCGGATGGACGAGCATACTCGCTCGCATCTGCATGAGTCGCCGAAGGTGGTGACCGTGCCGCTGGTGATGCTGGCCATTCCGTCGGTGGTCATCGGCGCGATCTACGTCGGGCCGATGCTGTTCGGCGACTTCTTCGCCAACGCGATCCATGTGGACCCGGCCCATGACACCCTGGCAAAGGTCGGCTCGCACTTCCACGGGGTGGTGAGTTTCGTCATCCACGGCTTCCAGGCCCCGGCGGTCTACCTGGCGCTTCTCGGGGTGCTGGCCGCGTGGTTCCTGTACATGAAACGGACCGATATCCCGGCCGTCATCGCGGAGCGGCTGCGGCCGATCCGGGTGGTGCTGGAGCGCAAGTACGGCTTCGACGATTTCAACGAGGTTGCCTTTGGCGGCGGCGCCCGAGGTCTCGGCCGGCTGCTGTGGCGAGTGGGCGACGTGCGCCTCATCGACGGCTGGATCGTCAATGGCGCCGCCCGAGCGGTGGGCTGGATGGCGACGACGTTCCGTCATGTCCAGTCCGGTTTTCTCTATCACTATGCCTTCGCGATGATGATCGGCCTGCTGGCTCTGTTCATCGTCTACGTGCTGTAGGCGCGGGTCGACAATAAAAGGTAGTCATAGATGCTTTCGGAGCTGCCCCTTCTGAGTCTCGTCATCTGGACCCCGATCATCGGCGGGTTGCTGGTGCTCGCCACGGGCGGGGACAAGAACGCCCTGGAGGCCCGGGTACTCGCCCTGCTCGTGGCGCTGGTGACCCTGGGGCTGTCGATCCCGCTGTGGTTCGGGTTCGACCGGGCCACCGCGGACATGCAGTTCACCGAGTTCGCACCCTGGATCGAAGCCTTCGGGATCAACTATCACCTGGGGGTCGACGGCATCTCCATGCCGCTGATCCTGCTCACCGCGTTCGCCACCGTGCTGGTGGTCATCGCCGGATGGGAGGTGATCCGGTATCGCGCCGCGCAGTACATGGGCGCCTTCCTGATCATGGAAGGGTTGATGATCGGGGTCTTCTCGGCCCTCGATTCCATGCTCTTCTACGTCTTCTGGGAGGCGATGCTCATCCCGATGTTCGTGATCATCGGCATCTGGGGCGGCCCGCGGCGCGTCTACGCGACCATCAAGTTCTTCCTCTACACCTTCTTCGGCTCCGTGTTCATGCTGGTGTCGCTGCTGTACATGTACACCCTGTCGGGCAGCTTCGCGATCCTCGACTTCCACGGGTTGCAGCTGGGCTACACCGAGCAGATGCTGATCTTCATCGCCTTCCTGCTGGCCTTCGCGGTGAAGATCCCGATGTGGCCGGTGCACACCTGGCTGCCGGACGCCCACGTCGAGGCGCCGACCGGGGGCTCGGTGATCCTGGCGGCGATCATGCTGAAGCTGGGCGCCTACGGCTTCCTGCGCTTCAGCCTGCCGATCACGCCGGACGCCAGCGCGGCGCTGGACGTCTTCATGATCGTCCTGTCGCTCATCGCGGTGGTCTACATCGGTTTCGTGGCGCTGGTCCAGGAGGACATGAAGAAGCTGATCGCCTATTCGTCGATCTCCCACATGGGCTTCGTGACCCTCGGCTTCTTCATCATCTTTGCCATCTACCAGTCCACCGGCAGCTGGAGCGGGGCGGCCATGGGCGTCGAGGGCGCCATGGTGCAGATGATCTCCCACGGCTTCGTGTCCGCCGGCATGTTCCTCGCCGTCGGCGTGCTCTATGACCGCCTGCACAGCCGCAACATCAGTGACTACGGGGGCGTGGTGAACACCATGCCGGTGTTTGCCACCTTCGCGGTGCTGTTCGCCATGGCCAACGCCGGCCTTCCGGGGACCTCCGGGTTCGTCGGCGAGTTCATGGTCATCCTCAGCTCGTTCAAGGCGAATCCGTGGTACGCCTTCCTGGCGGCGCTCACGCTCATCATCGGTGCGGCGTACACCCTGTGGATGATCAAGCGGGTGATCTTCGGTGGCATCACCAACGAGAGGGTGGCCGATCTTCAGGACATCAATGCCCGGGAGTTCCTGGTCCTGGGTCTTCTGGCCTTCTTCGTGCTGTTGATCGGCATCTGGCCGGCCCCGTTGCTGGAAGTCATGCACGCGACGGTCCATAACCTGCTGGACCATGTGGCCCAGTCCAAGCTGTAAGCGAGAGAGCGCACCATGATTCTAGAGTCCACAGACTTTCTGACCGCGCTGCCTGAGCTGTTCCTGCTGGGCATGGTCTGCCTGATCCTGCTCATCGACCTGTTCCTGACGGACAAGAGCCGGTCGGTGACCTATCTGCTCTCCCAGGTTGCCCTGGTCGGCGCGGCGATCATCACCATCGGCATGAGCGACGCGCACCAGGGCCTCGCGTTCAACGACATGTACATTCGCGACGCCATGGCCGACCTGCTGAAGATCTTTGTCTATCTGGCGGTCTTCGTGGTGTTTCTCTACGCGCGCCCCTATCTGCGCGACCGGGCGATGCTCAAGGGCGAGTTCTACCTGCTGGGACTGTTCGCCACCCTGGGCATGATGGTACTGATCTCGTCGAACACCCTGCTGGTGGTCTACCTCGGGCTCGAGCTTCTCTCCCTGTCGCTGTACGCCATGGTGGCAATGCATCGCCGCTCGTCCATGGCCTCGGAGGCGGCGATGAAGTACTTCATCCTCGGCGCGCTGGCCTCGGGGATGCTGCTCTACGGCATGTCGATGATCTACGGTGCCACCGGGGAACTGAACCTGGTCGCGATCAACGCCGCCGTGGCCGCCGGCGAGGTCAACGAGACCATCATGGTGTTCGGCCTGGTCTTCCTCGTCGTCGGTCTGGCGTTCAAGCTCGGCGCGGTGCCGTTCCACATGTGGGTTCCGGACGTCTATCACGGCGCGCCGACGGCGGTGACTGCCTTCATCAGCACGGCCCCGAAGATCGCCGCGTTCGCCATGGCCATGCGGCTGCTGGTGGACGGTCTCGACGGCCTGCACGACCAGTGGCAGGGGATGCTGATCGCCCTGGCCGTGCTCTCCATGGCCGTGGGTAACGTGTTTGCCATCGCCCAGCAGAACATCAAGCGGATGCTCGCGTATTCGACCATCGCACACATGGGGTTCATCCTGCTCGGTCTGATGACCGCCCAGGATTCCGGCTACGCCTCGGCGATGTTCTACACCATTACCTATGCGTTGATGGGGCTGGGCGGTTTCGGGGTCATCATGCTCCTATCGCGTACCGGCCATGAGGCGGAGAACCTGGAGGACTTCAAGGGGCTCAATGAACGCAGCCCGTGGTTCGCCGGCGTGATGCTGATCATCATGTTCTCGATGGCCGGTGTGCCGCCGTTCCTCGGCTTCTGGGCTAAGATGGCGGTGCTGCAGGAAGTGGTCGCGTCCGGTTTCGTCTGGCTCGCCGTGCTGGCGGTGGTGTTCTCCATCATCGGTGCCTTCTACTACCTGCGGGTCGTGAAGCACATGTATTTCGACAAGCCGAAGGACAACGGGGTGCTGGTCGCGGATGCCGACATGCGCGTCCTGCTGTCCGCCAACGGCCTCGCGGTTCTCGGCCTTGGGCTCTTTCCCGGCGCGCTGATGGCGCTGACACTGAACGCCTTCGGGCTCTGAGGAACGCATGGATACCGCGACACTGATCGCTCTTCTGCTGGTTATTGCCCTGGTCGCGGCGAACCTGCCGTGGCTGAGCGAGCGCAATTTCTTCGTGTTGCCTCCGAAAGGCGGCAACAAGAGCGTCTGGATGCGGCTTCTGGAGTGGCTGGTTCTCTATGGCGTAGTCGGGGTCGTGGCCCTCGGCATCGAGCGCACCGCGCGGGGCGACATCTATCCCCAGGAGTGGGAGTTCATTGTCGTGACCCTGGCCCTGTTCGCCGTCTTCGCCGCCCCCGGCTTCATCTATCGCCATCAGCTGCGGCATTTTCTCGATCGGCGGGCCCGCCAGGGCTGAGTACTGCGGTGGTCGGGGCTTGCGGAGAGCGGTCCGTATCCGTATACTGAGTCGTATCAGTTGCGGGGTGGAGCAGTTCGGTAGCTCGTCGGGCTCATAACCCGAAGGTCGCAGGTTCAAATCCTGCCCCCGCTACCAGATACCAGAAAGGCCGCGTCCTCCGGGACGCGGCCTTTCTTTATTCGGCGGTCGGTACCACCAGCGGAACGGGGACGTGGAGGGCGGCGGCAAAGGCACGCAGCAGCTCCGCCTCGGCGACGTTGACCCGGCCGTTGTGGCTGATGGTGGCCAGCATCGCGTCGAGCAGCTGCTTCTTGTTCTCCGGACCGAGGCGGTCGAGGCGGGGCAGGGCCGCGCCCAGGGCCGACGCCCAGTCCACCGGCATGTCGAACGGCGGCGGGGTGGTGTCCCGATAGAGGCGCGCCATGCCGCCGGCATACGCCGCGGCCACGGTCTCGTCGTCCTCCGAGCCCGCGCGGGCCATGACCGAGAGCAGCACCCGGATCCCGGCAACCATCTCGCGGTCGAGCCGCGCCCGCCCCCGGCCCTGTTCCGATGGTTTGAGGATGTCGCGCATGTGGGCGTCGAAGAGCTGGCCCAGGGCGAATTCGAACGGCGAGATCCGGCCGTCGGCGGCGACCAGCTCGCCCAGCGTCTCGCGCAGCGCCCGCAGACGCTGCGCCGGGCGGTGGCGCAGCGCCGGCAGCACCATCTCAAGCAGCGGCAGTCGCTGCGAGGGAGACGGCTCCAAGCCCGCCGCGATCCAGGACTCCAGGGTCTCGAAGGCGGTCCGCCCCCAGGCGCGCCGGGCGATGGCGAGCTGCTTCTCCCGAACCTCGGCGTCGTGCCCCAGCACGGTGAAGGCGACGACCAGGTGGGCATCCTCGCCGTGGGCGGCCTCGCGCAGGGGGGCGGGCAGGGAGTCGAGAAGGTGCCGCGCCTGCTGCTGGCGGGCTTCGTCGGGGCTGTCCACGTCGGCCAGGATGGCGCCGAGCAGGGCGCCTTCCGGCAACCCCTCGGTCCCCGGGAGCCGGCCGAAGCCGGGGATGTGAATGCCGCCGCCTCCGTCTGCCGCTTCGCTCCGCGCCCGGCGCTCCTCCTCGGCGGCCCGGCGCCGCTCCTCGCGTTCATCCCGCTGCTGTTCCCGGCGCGCCAGTTCACCGAGATCGCGTTCGGGGTCGTAGTTCGGCTCGATGGCCCGGATCCGTTCCGTCAGCGGCGGGTGGGTGGCCAGCAGGCCGCTCATGGACGTGAAGCCGGAGGCGATCAACATGTGGCTGACCTCTTCGGTCTCGGGCGATTCCAGTTTCGATCCCTGGCTGTGCAGGGCGATCTTCTTCAGGGCGCCGCCGATCCCCTCGGGGTTGCGGGTGAACTGAACCGCCGAGGCGTCGGCGAGAAATTCGCGCTGGCGCGAGACGGCCGCCTTGATCAACCGCCCGAAGAAGACGCCGAGGGCGCCGATGACCAGCAGGGCCGCACCCATGGCCGCCACCGCCATGGCCACCTGCTGGCTGTCGCGGCTGCGGCCGCCGAAGTAGAGGGCGCGGACCATGAAACGACCGACAATGGTGAGCACCAGCAGTCCGAACAGGACTCCCATCAGGCGGATATTGAGGCGCATGTCGCCGTTGAGGACATGGCTGAACTCGTGGGCGACGACCCCTTTGAGTTCGGCACGATCGAGTTTCTCGAGGGTGCCCCGGGTGACGGCGATGGCGGCGTCGCCGGTGCCGTAGCCGGCGGCGAAGGCGTTGATCCCCTCTTCCTCCTCGAGGAGGTAGACGTCCGGCATCGGCGTGCCCGAGGCCAGTGCGATCTCCTCGACCACGTTCAGCAGGCGGCGCTTCAGGGGATCGCCGCTGTCCGGGGTGACCCGGGTGCCCCCGAGCATCTCGGCGACGTGACTGCCCCCACTGGCCAGACTGGCGATGCGAAAGAGGCTGGCGAGCAGGATCCCGCCGACCACCAGGGCGGCGGTGATCAGCAGGATATCGAGGTTGGCGCTCACCCACGCCATCGGCCCCGCATCGGGTCCGGTCGGGGGCGGTTCACCGAGGAACAGCAGGGCCACCACCGCCACCACACCGGCGATGGCGGTGACGCCGAGGAGAAAGAACAGGACCAGCCAGTGACTGGTCCGCCGGGCGCGGTCCTGATGCTCGAAGAAGTCCATGTCGGGGCTTCAGGTGAACGAGACGCTGGGCGCCTCGCGCATGGCCGGTTCCTCGATCTCCAGCGGGACGGCCGCATCGAAGCCGAACATCGACGCGATGAGGTTGCTGGGGAAGACCTCGCGGGCGGTGTTGTAGTTCATCACCGCGTCGTTGTAGCCCTGCCGGGCGTAGGCGACCCGGTTCTCGGTGGTGGTCAGCTCCTCGGTGAGCTGCATCATGTTCTCGTTGGCCTTGAGATCGGGGTAGTTCTCGGAGAGGGCGAAGAGCCGGCCCAGTGCACCGCTGAGCCCCTGCTCCGCCTGGCCGAGCTGCTGCATGCCGGCCGGGTCCATGGGATCGTGCTGCGCCTTCTCCAGGCCGCTGACCGCCTGGTTGCGCGCCTCGATGACCTCGGTGAGGGTCTCGCGTTCGTGCTGCATGTACCCCTTGGCCGTCTCCACCAGGTTCGGGATCAGGTCGTGGCGGCGGTGGAGCTGGACATCGATCTGGGCGAAGGCGTTTTCCACCCGATTGCGGTGAGTGACCAGGCGGTTGTAGATGAGGATACCGCCGAGGAGCAGTATCGCGATGATGGCCAGGGGTAAGATCCAGTCCACTGCGGTTCCCCTCATGAAAGTGATCCCTGAATCTACGGCTCGGCACGAGGCCCTGTCAACACGCCGGATTTGACGCTGACACCCGATCGCCAATATAATTCGTGGCTGCTGGTCGGCGATCGTGACGGAGTGACGATCGGGGACGCTGGCCACGACCGACGGACCAGGCGGCGCCATGAAGGCGCGCCGGTTCGCACAGGAAGCGTCGCACCGACCGGGCCCCTGATGGGGCCTTTTTTGTAGTGGGCCCGAGGGCCCATTTTTTGTTTCAGGGACCTATGCGACAGGCATCACCGGCAGTACACAGCGTCGTCGCCCCGGCCGTTTCCGGTCTCGGCTACGAGTGCCTCGGCATCGAGATGGTCAGCGAACGCGGGACCACTCTGCGCGTCTACATCGACAGCCCCGACGGGATCACCATCGAGGACTGCGAACAGGCGAGCCGCCAGATCAGTGCCGCGCTGGACGTGGAGGAGCCGATCCAGGGGGAGTACCACCTGGAGGTTTCCTCCCCCGGCCTGGACCGGCCGCTGTTTACCGCCGAACAGTTCAGCCGTTTCATCGGTGAAACGGTGCGTCTGAAACTGGCCGTACCGGACGTGTTCGGTCAGCGCAAGTTTCAGGGTCCCATCCTCTCGGTGGAGGATGACGAGGTGTGTATTGATTTCGAAGGTGAGCAGCGCTGTTTCACGATGGATGCCATCGATACGGCGCGGCTGGTGCCGCGGGTGTAGCGCGGATCGGCGATACGGGAAATTTCGGGCCGGGGAATCCCGGTCGAATGGAGAGAGCTCAAGCAGGGGCAGGGTATGAACAAAGACATCTTGCTGGTGGTGGACGCCGTCTCCAACGAGAAGGGCGTCGAGCAGGA
>JBNJEU010000018.1:0-32431 GCA_051746205.1 Pseudomonadota bacterium | reverse complement strand
CGCCACCGGCGGGCTCTCCATCCCGACCATGGGGGCCACCGGTTTCGGCCACGAGCTGGCGCGCCGGTTCGGGCTGACGGTGCTGCCGACCCGCCCGGGGCTGGTGCCGTTCACCCTCGAACCGGCGCTGAGAGAGGCGTTGTCGCCGCTGGCCGGGATCAGCGTTCCGGTGCGCGCCCGGGCCGCCGAGGGCCCGGTCTTCCGCGAGCCGCTGCTGGTGACCCACCGCGGTCTCAGCGGCCCGGCGATGCTGCAGATCTCCAGCTACTGGCGGCCCGGCGAGGCCATCACCCTCGACATGCTGCCGGACGAGGCCGTCCGCGAGGCCCTGACGGCGGCTCGCGAGGCAGCCCCGCAGTCCACCCCCGCCCGCTTCCTCGGCCGCCACTGGCCGAAGCGCTTCGCCGAGGCCTTCGCCGCCCTGCACGGCTGGTCGGGGCCGCTGCAGGGCTTCGCCAACGGCGACCTCGACGCCATGGCCACGACCCTGAGCGAGTGGTCCCTCACCCCCGCCGGCACCGAGGGGTATCGCACCGCCGAGGTCACCCTCGGTGGTGTCGACACCCGCGCCCTGTCGTCGAAGACCATGGCGGTGCGGGAGCAGCCCGACCTCTTCTTCATCGGCGAGGTGCTCGACGTGACCGGCCACCTGGGCGGCCACAACTTCCAGTGGGCCTGGGCCTCCGGCGTCGCTGCGGGTCTGCACGTCTGAAGGGGACGAAAAAAGGGGACGGTCCCCTTTCCCCATCGGAGAAAGAGGACCGCCCCCCATTTCGTTTCGGGGGCGAGTGAGTTCAGCTCAGTACGTCACCCCGATAGTTCTCGACACCCGGGTCGTTCTTCACGTTCTTCAGCTTCGGGGTGTTGAGCTTGTCGATGGTGACGGTATCCTGATCGCGCAGGTAGGTGGCGACCACGTCCCAGATGGGATCGCCCTCGGACTGCTGATTCACGGTGGCCCAGCCGGCGACCTTGTACTTCTTCGAGGCCTCCAGCTTCTCGCCATTATCCAGGGCAAGATCGGTGATGCGCTTGCCAATGGTGGAGCGCGGGTCGATGGTGTAGTCGAGACCACCGACGCGCACCATGTCGCCCCCCTGCTGCCGGTACGGGTCCTCGTGGAAGAGGTTGTCGGCGACGTCCTCCAGCACGTTCTTGATCTGTTCGCCGGTCATCTCCCGGACGTAGGTCTCCGGATAGGTCAGACCGGTCTGGTCCATCACGTGCTCCATGGTGATGGGCTGTCCCGGCAGCACCGAAGTGCCCCAGCGGAAGCCGGGGGAGAGGCTGATCTGGGCATCGCCGACCACGCGCTGGGCGTCGCAGATCACCTGGTCGAAGGTGCCGTTGAAGTTGCCGCGCCGGTAGAGGACCTCGTCCGGCACCCCCAGCTCCTCGTTGAGGCGATCCAGGTAGGGGGCGCGCACGTCCGTGATGTACTGCGCCATCTCCTGGTCCGGCTCGATGAAGTTGGAGAAGATCGGCACCAGGTTGTAGCGGAAATCGCGCACGCCGTTGTCGCCGATGTCCAGGTCCATCACCGCCAGGAACTTGCCGTTGGAGCCGGCGTTGCTGACGATGGTCTGGCCGTTCGGGTTGTCCACCACCAGCGGCTGGTACATGGCGTCGTGGGTGTGGCCGCCGAAGATCACATCGATGCCGGTGACCTGCTGGCCCATCTTGATGTCGACGTCGGCGCCGTTGTGGGAAATGACCACCACGGCGTCCGGGCTCTCCGTCTCGCGGATCTGGTTCACCAGCTTCTGCATCTCCCCTTCGCGGATGCCGAAGCTCCAGTCGGGGATGAAGCGCTGCGGGTTGGCGATGGGGGTGTACGGGAAGGCCTGACCAATGACCGCCACGCGTTTGCCGCCCATGTCCTTCATCACGTACGGCTTGAAGACGCGACCGGAGTCCTCGTCGTGGACCTCGGCGCCGTCGAAGATGGCGTCCATGCTGGCAAAGACGTTCTGGGCCACGAAGTCGCCGTTGAAGTTGCGCACGTGCTCCAGGACCTCCTCATCCCGGTAGGTGAACTCCCAGTGGCCGGTCATCACATCGACGCCGAGCAGGTTGATGGCATCGACCATGTCCTTGCCGCGGGTCCAGTAGGCGGTGCCGGAACCCTGCCAGGTGTCGCCACCGTCCAGCAGCAGGGTGTTGTCGTCGCCGCGCTCGGCCCGGATCTTTTTCACCAGGGTGCGTAGATGGGCGAAGCCGCCGACCTTGCCGTACTGCTCCGCCGCTTCGACGAAATTCAGGTAGGTGAAGGCGTACTCCTCGGGACCGCCGGGCTCGATGCCGTAGTGCTTCAGGTAATTGGTACCGACGATGTGCGGCGGCCGACCCTTGGCCTCGCCGATGCCGAGGTTGACGCTCGGCTCGCGGAAATAGACCGGGTTGAGCTGCGCGTGGCAGTCGGTCATGTGCATGAAGGTGGCGTTGCCGAACTTCGGCAGATCGTAGAGCTGTTCCGGGCTCCGGGCGACATTGCGACCATTGCCGCAGCCACCGACGATCCCGGCCGCGCCGACCGCGCCCATCATCTGCAGGAATTCACGACGGTTGAAATGCATGACAGCTCCTCTACCTTGTATCTTGTTCCGAGAACGGCACCGCGCAGCTCGCGCCCCATCCCCACGCAAAGTCCGAGTAACACCTCGGGAGATCCATCTACTCTAGCGCCCACCATGGAAGGGGACAAGGAGCCGCATGGTCAAATTCTTGATGCAGCCATAAAATGGGCTCGAACCCGGACAACGAACCCGCCATGACCGCTTACCACTGGCTCCGCCCCCTGCTCTTCGCCCTGCCGCCGGAGACCGCCCATCGGATCACCCTGAACGGGCTCGAGCTCGCCTGGCGCGCCGGCCTGCTGCGCCCTCGCCCGGTGGCGGCGCCGGTGGACTGTCTCGGTCTCACCTTCCCCAATGCGGTGGGCCTGGCCGCCGGCCTCGACAAGAACGCCGACCACGTCAACGCCCTCGGCGCCCTCGGCTTCGGTTTCGTCGAGGTCGGCACCGTCACGCCGCGTCCGCAGCCCGGCAATCCGGCCCCGCGCCTCTTCCGGCTGCCCGAGGCGGAGGCCCTGATCAACCGCTTCGGCTTCAACAACAAGGGGGTGGACCATCTGGTCCGGCAACTGGAGAAGCGCCGCTACAGCGGGATCATCGGGGTGAACATCGGCAAGAACGCCGACACCCCGGCGGAGGAGGCAGTGGCCGACTACCGCCACGGTCTGGAACGCGTCCATCCGGTGGCCGACTACATCACCGTGAACATCTCCTCGCCGAACACCCGGGGGCTGCGCGACCTCCAGGGCGCCGAACCGCTGCGCCGGCTGCTCGGCGAGCTGCGCGAGCGCGCCACGGCGCTGGATCGCGGCCGGCGGCGGGTGCCGCTGCTGGTCAAGATCGCCCCCGACCTGGACCCCGCCGGGATCGCGGCGGTGGCCGAGGTGGTGCGGGAGACCGGCATCGACGGTGTCATCGCCACCAACACCACCATCGAGCGGGATGCCACCCGCCATCTGCACCACGGCGAGGAGACCGGCGGCCTCTCCGGCCGACCGGTGGCCGCGCTGGCCACCAACGTGCTGCGGCAACTGGTGACGGAACTGGACGGCGCCGCGCCGGTGATCGCCGCCGGCGGCATCCTCAGTGGCGAGGACGCCGACGCGCGCATGGAGGCCGGCGCCGCCCTGGTCCAGATCTACACCGGACTCATCTATCGCGGGCCGGACCTGGTGGGCGAGATCGCCCAGACCCTGGCGCGCCGCTCCGACACCCCGGCGTAGGCCCCTGCGCCCGGGGCGGGTTCAGATCTCGAGGAAGTGGAGGATGGCGTCCAGGCCGCTGTGGTTGAGCACCACATCGCACTGCGCCTGGACCTTCGGCTTGGCGCGATAGGCCACGCCGATGCCGGCCTGTTCCAGCATCAGCAGGTCGTTGGCGCCGTCGCCGGCGGCAATGGCCTGGCCCGGCTCGATGCCCAGCTGCCGACAGAGCCCCAGCAGGAAGTCGCGCTTCTTCTCCGCGCCGACGATGGTGCCCACCACCCGGCCGCCGAGGCGCCCGTCGTCGATCTCCAGCACATTCGCCTCGGCGTGATTGATGCCGTAGTCGCGCTGCAGGCGGTCGGTAAAGAAGGTGAAGCCGCCGGAGACCACCGCCGTGGGGATGCCGCGCTCGTCGAATCCGGCCAGCAGCGCCTCGGCCCCCGGATTCAGCCGCAGCCGCTCCTCGTAGACCTGTTCCAGGGCGCTCTCGTCGAGCCCCGTCAGCGCCTGGACCCGCTGCGTCAGCGACGCCTCGAAACCGATCTCCCCGCGCATGGCCGCCTCGGTCACCTTCGCCACCTCCGCCTTGCGCCCGGCGAAGTCGGCGATCTCGTCGATGCACTCGATGCTGATGAGGGTCGAATCCATGTCGGAGATGAACAGACCCACCGTCGCCGGGTCGAAGCCCTCGGGCACCGGATTGATGTCGAAGGGGTACGCCTCGCGCAGTTCCGCCAGCGCCGCCGCGTCGGGGTGGTGTTCCACCGCCATGCGCCAGTGCCCCTCGCGCTGGCTCAGCGGACCGCCGAGGCGCTGTTGCAGCGCCTCCTGCTGAACGGGCGTCATCTCGGTGGTATGAAACAGCATCAGCGGCATGGGTCGGTCCCCGGTGAGAAAGGGGGCGTATTCTACCGGGCACCCCCGGTCACGAAAAGGCGCCCTTGGCGACAGGGGCGCGCCATGCAACACTGACACGGCGGTATCGGGCCGTGAACCGTGCGGTCACCGGGCCGGGAGGGCCGCCTTCGAGACCCGGGGGCGTCGGCCGCAGGGATGCGGCCGTCGAGCCTGCATGGACGTATTCACGGCGTCCCCCGGGGCGCGAAGGCGGCCCTCCCGGCCCGGCGACCGCACGGCTCACGGCTCGATATCGACGCGCACCCCGAATCAGGAGCTGATCACCCATGCCCCGCACCACGCCACACGCGCTCCTGCCGCTGCTGTTCGCCGCCCTGCTGCCGCTGAGCGCCCAGGCCGCCTGTGACGACCCGCCGGCACCCGGCGTCTTCTGGGGCAGCTGCACGAAGACCGACCAGGATTTCAGCAACACGAACCTGAGCGGCGCCTACCTCGCTCGCGCCACGTTCAGCAACAGCATCTTCGACGGCGCCCGCATGGATACCGCCGACCTCGGTCTCGCCGACCTCTCCGGCGCCAGTCTGCGTGGCACCCGCCTGCACAGCGCCTATCTGGTACGCGCGAACCTGGAGGGGGTCGATCTCACCAATGCCGATCTGCGCAAGGTCGACGCCAATCGAGCCCGCCTCGGCGGCGCCACTCTGGACGACGCCCGAGCCGACGACAGCCAGCTGGCCCAGGCCGAACTGGATGGCGCCGATCTCCGCGGGACCTCGCTGCAGCGCACGGATCTCAGCCGGATCCATGGCACCGAGGCCGATTTCACCGGCGCCGACCTCCAGCGCGCCGACCTGCGCCATGCGACCCTCGACGACGCCTCGCTGCGCGACTCCAACCTGGAGCGGGCCCGGCTGGACGACGCCAGCCTGCGCTTCGCCGATCTGCGCGGGGCCGACCTGAGCCACGCCGATCTCAGTGGCGCCGATCTCGACGGGGTGAAACTGGACGGGGCGACCCTCGACTTCGCCATCTGGCCGGACCGCAGCCGCTGCCAGCCCGGCTCGGTGGGCGAGTGTCGATGAACAACGCGGGTACGCAGGCGCCGGTGGTCTCGGTGGCGCCGATGCTGGACTGGACCGACCGCCACTTCCGCTATCTGGCGCGGCTGCTCTCCCGCCGGGTGGTGCTCTACAGCGAGATGGTCCACGCCCGCGCCGCCATCCACGGCAACCGCGAGCGGCTGCTGGGCTTCCGTCCCGAGGAACACCCGCTGGTGCTGCAACTGGGCGGGGCCGATGCGGCGGATCTGGCCGCCGCGGCACGCATCGGCGCCGAATGGGGGTACGACGCCATCAACCTCAATGTCGGCTGCCCCAGCGACCGGGTCCAGGCCGGCCGCTTCGGCGCCTGTCTGATGGCGGAACCGACTCTGGTGGCCGAACTCGTCGCCGCCATGGCCGCGGCCGTCGACCTCCCGGTCACCGTGAAGTGTCGCATCGGCATCGACGATCAGGACGACTACACCGCCCTCGCCGGCTTTGTCGACGCCGTTGCCGACGCCGGCGTCGACACCTTCATCATCCACGCCCGCAAAGCGTGGCTGCAGGGGCTGTCACCGAAGGAAAACCGCGACATCCCGCCGCTGCGTCCCGAGTTCGTCCACCGTCTCAAGGCGGAGAACCCGGCTCTGAACATCCAGTACAATGGCGGCATCCACGACTGGGACCAGGCCGAGGCGGTCCTCCACCCCGCCGACGGTCCCGCACTCGACGGGGTCATGGTCGGTCGCGCCGCTTACGACAATCCGTGGATGCTCACCGCCATCGACCCGCGCTTTCACGGCGAGCCGGCGCCCTGTACCGATCCGCGCGCGGCGGTCACCGCCTATCGCGCCTACGCCGCCGAGCGCCACGCGGACGGCGCCCCGATGACCGCGCTGATCCGCCCCGTCCTCAATCTCTTCCAGGGCCGACCGGGCGCTCGCGCCTGGCGTCGCCACCTCTCCACCGAGGCCGTCCGGCCCGAGGCGGCCCCCGGCCTCATCGACGAGGCCCTGGACCGCCTCCACACCTGAGTGGCGCGGAAGGCCGGGCGCCGCCCCGGTTACTCCTCGACGGCGGACTCCGTGCCGCTGCCGGAGGACCCCTCGGCGTCGGCCTCCAGCTCCTCCGCATGCACCCGCTGTGCCGTCGGCCACGCCCGCATCACGGCATTCACCAGGGTCGCCAGCGGGATCGCGAAGAACACCCCCCAGAACCCCCAGATCCCGCCGAAGAACAGCACCGCGACGATGATCGCCACCGGATGCAGGTCCACCACTTCGGAGAACAGCAGCGGCACCAGCACATTGCCGTCCAGCGCCTGGATGACCAGATAGGTCACGATGAGCCAGGCAAAGTCCGCCCCCCAGCCCCACTGGATGTAACCCACCAGCGCCACCGGCACCGTCGCCACCGCCGCGCCGATGTACGGCACCAGAACCGAGATCCCGACGGCGGCCCCCATGAGCATGGCGTACTCCAGCCCCAGGAAGGCGAAGACCGCCCAGGAGACCCCGCCGACGATCAGGATCTCCCAGAACTTGCCGCGGATGTAATTGCCGATCTGGTGGTCCACTTCCTGCCACACGTGGTCCAGAAGCCGCCGGTCGGACGGCAGCAGGCTGGTGAACCAGCGCACGATGGTCGCCTTGTCCTTGAGGAAGAAGAAGACCAGCACCGGCACCAGCACCAGATAGACCAGCAGGGTGATGCCGATGAGGATGGAGGAGAACGAGATGGAGAGGACCTGCTGGCCGACCCCGGTGATCTCGTTCCGGATCCCGTTGATGAATTCGCGGATCTGCGCCTCGGAAAGGAAGGCGTAGTCGGCGTGAAGATCGAGCAGCGACTGCTGACCCTCGGCCACGTAGCGCGGCAGCTGGCGCAGCAGTTCGGTGAACTGGACCCAGAGCATCGGCACCAGCACCAGCATCAGAAAGGCGAGGAAGGCGGTGAAGAGCACCATCACCAGCAGGACCATCAGCAGGCGCGGCACCCCGCGCCGCTCGAACGCGCCCACCAGGCCCTCCAGCAGGTAGGCGATGACCACGCTGGCCAGCACCGGCATCAGCATGTTACCGAAATAGACCACCACGGCCAGGCCGGCCAGCAGGACCACTGCCAGGATGATGGTCTGCTTTTCCGCGAAATTGCGCCGGAACCAGTCGGTGATGATGTTCATGGGTCGTTCAGGTGCCGCCCTCGTTCTGCTTGCGTTCGATCAGACGGGTGTAGTGGCGCTCGAAGACCCTCTCCAGGTCCGTGATCACCTCGTCGGCCGCGCGCCCCTGGAGGGTGTGCTCGGCCATCAGCGTGGAGGTTTCATCGAGCATCCGCGACTTGTCCAGCATCGGATAGGTCGCGGAGAGCCGTTTGATCGCCTTGACCACACTCTCGCTGTCCGGTCGCGGGATGTCCAGCGGCTCCGGCAGCTCTTCCTCCCCGGCCTCGTCGCCGAGGCGCTGCGACAGGAACTCGGCGAAGGCCACCAGCGTCTCGCGCCGTCCCTCGTCCAGCTCCCGGGCGGCGCCCAGCAATCGCTTCTCCCAGCTCTTCATTATTCCACCTTCAGCGAAAAGACCGGCGCCTTGTGGCGCTCGTGCATCAGGTCCAGTTTCCCCACCAGCGCCACCGCCAGCTGGTCGGTGACATCCTGCATGTCGGCCCAGTTCGAGCGCGCCTCGATCATCAGTTCGCCCAGGTTCTCCGGGGTCTCGCGGTCGTCCTCCATGACCAGGTCCTCGAGCATGCCGGGCTTCATCTCCGGACGGAAGAGCAGGCCGTAGGTCAGAGGGGCCGGGCGGATCAGCAGCCAGTTCCCGTCGTCATCCACCAGCAGCGGCTCGACATCGTCGGGCAGGACCGCCGAACCATTGTAGAGCACCAGGACCCGGCGGCCGTCCACCGACTCGGCCACGGCGTCGCCCCGACCCGCCTCGGTGAGACGGGCCGTGGTCCAGTAGGCGTTGTGGAACGGCTCGGCGCTGAGCTCGGCACCGTGGGCGGCGGCCACCGACAGGCCGCCGAATCCCATCCCGACCACCGGGCGCCCGGCCTTTTCATAGACGCCGATGAGATTGATTTCGTCGGGGAACCACGGGCAGTGCGTCTCGTCGACATTGGGATGGCCGCCACCGAGCAGGAACAGACCGTCGAACTGCAGGGCGCTGCTCGGGAGCACGTCGCCCACCGCCATGCGGTAGTAATTGAATCCGATGCCGCGTTTCTCCAGCTGGTCCTCCAGCTGACCCAGGAATTCGGTATAGGTGTGCTGTATCACCGCCAGTTTCTGCATCGTTCAGGACTCCTCGGCCTTCACTTCCCCGTCGGGGTGGGCCTTGCAGTATTCGTGGGCAAAGGCCACCAGGGCCTCCATGGCGCGCAGCCGGAATTTCTGGCGCTGGTGGACGAAGGAGAAGGGGCGGGTAATCCGTGGTGACAGTTCGCGCGCCACCAGGGTCCCCAGGCGCAACTCCTTGACCACGGTGGAGCGGGACAGGATCGCGACCCCCATGCCGGCCTCCACCGCCCCCTTGATGGCCTCCGGGCTCCCCAGCTCCATGATGACATTGAGGCTCTCGTATTCGAGTCCCCGGGCGCGCAGCGACTCCACCAGCACCTCACGGGTACCGGAGCCCTCCTCGCGACAGATGCACGGGTACTCGCCCACCGCCTCCAGCGGCACTTCATCCTGACCCGCCAGGGGGTGGTCGGGTGGGCAGATGAGCACCATGGGGTCCATCCGGCAGGTTTCCACCACCAGACTCTTGTTGCCCACCGGCGCTTCCACCAGTCCCAGATCGATCTCGTTGTTCTCCACCATGGCGACAATCGCGTCACTGTTCGCCTCCCGCAGGCGAATGCCGACATCCGGGTAGTGGCGTTTGAAGTCGCCGAGCAGGGTGGGGAGCATGTATTCGGCGATGGTGGTACTCGCACCCAGCAACAGCACCCCCTTCACCTCGCCGGTCATCTCCCGGACCGCGTCGTCCATCTCGGCGTACAGGCTCAGGATGCGCTCGGCATACTCCCGCACCCGCTCCCCCGCCTCGGTCAGACTGATGTGGTTGTGGGTGCGATCGAACAACCGGGTGTTGAACGCCTCCTCCAGCTGACGCACCTGGAAAGTCACCGCCGGCTGGGTCATGTGCAGCGCCTCGGCCGCCTTGGTAAAGGAGAGCAACCGGGCGACCGTATGGAACACCTGGAGTCGTCGATCCGCCATAATGGGAGGTCCTGACCGGGAGAAAATGTCGTCGCGATGGAGCGCGAACTATCCTAGCATAGCACTCGGGAACCACCTACCGGGACGGCGATTCGACCCGCCCCGGCTTGACACCAATCGCGACGGAGCACCCATGAAACGACCCTGGCAAGCCATCGATCTGGAAGGCGGCGGACTACAGAGCCTGAACGCCGAACTCGCCCGGCGCCAGCGCCGGCCGCAGCGCGCCTACGCCCTCTGGCTGCTCTTCCCCCTCGGCCTCCATCGCTTCTACCTCGACTCGCCGCGCGGCGCCCTCGGTCAGCTGGCGCTCACCCTGCTCGCCCTGTTCGCCGGTCTGCTCGCCCACCCGGCCGGATTCGCCGGTCTGGCGGCCGTGGCGGTATGGGGCGTGGTCGACCTCTTCTGGATCCCCCGCCGCCTGCCGGAGGTCAACAAACAGGAGCGCATCGACCTGTTCATGACCGCCGGCGCCACCCCGCCCGCCGGCTACCGGGGCCGCTACCCCGACGAGGCCGACCCCGATGCGCTACTGTCCGACTACGCCGCCACCAAGGAGCGGGAACGCGCCGGCCACCAGCCCGCCAACCAGGGCCCCGAACCGGGGGGTCGCTTCCCCTCCTTCGCCGAGCAGGAGCGGCTGCTGAAGGAGATGAACCGGAACGACACGGACTAACCCTTCCGGGATGTGTTGAACGCCACCCCGGCCCGGGAACGGTCTTCGCGACCGGGGGGCGTCGGCCGCAGGGATGCGGCCGTCGAGCCTACAGGGATGGATTCACGGCGTCCCCCCGGGCGCGAAGACCGTTCCCGGGCCGGGGTGGCGTTCAACACACCTCGGACTCGCTCCACAGCCAACCGAACAGATTTTGCACGCCCTCGCCCGGGGGTGCTGACTCGCCTTGGCATGCGGGCTACTATCGAGTAGCGTATCCTTACGCGCATAACAAGAATGTATCAAGGATCGGTCCATGTTCAGGGTCATGGTGGTAAACGCCAAAGGAGGGAGTGGCAAGACCACGATCTCCACCAACATTGCGGGCTACTATGCCTCGCAAGGCTATGCGACCGCGTTGATGGACTACGACCCGCAGGAATCGGCCATGGCCTGGTACGGACTGCGCCCCGCCACCGTTCCCGACATCCACGCCGTCTCCGCAAACCGCCATGTCAGCGGCGCCACGCGCTCCTGGCGGCTGCGCCTGCCTCCCGAGATCGAGCGCGTGGTGGTGGACGTCCCGGCCGGCTTTACCGGCTTCGACCTGCAGAACATGCTGCGCCGAGTGGACGCCGTGGTCATCCCGGTTCTGCCGTCTCCCATCGACATCCATGTGACTTCGGACTTCATCCGTGACCTGTTGCTGGTGGGCAAGGTGCGCTCGTTGCCGGTGCAGGTGGGTGTGGTGGCCAACCGGGTCAAACGCGACACGCCGGTCTACCAGCCGCTGCAACGCTTCCTCAAGCGGCTGGAGATCCCGTTCATTACCACCCTCTGGGACAGCTACTGCTACACCGAAGCGGCCGAGCAGGGACTCGCCGTCCACGAACTCGAGAACGTGGAGGCGGAGGAACTGGTCCAGTGGGAGCCCATGCTCGAGTGGCTGGCGAAGGGAGAAGAACGGATGGAGCAGGCCGTCGGCGACGCACCCCGGCCGTCACCGGTTCCACCGACCACATCCAGCAGCGGCTAGGCGTCAGACGGCCTTCCACGCCTCGGCAATCCGCTTCTCCGAGACCTTTGCTTTCGTCCCCAGTTCCTGGGCGAAGAGCGCCACCCGGTACTCCTCCAGCAGCCAACGGAACGCGACCATTTCGTCGCGCCGCGGATGATCGCGCCAGCGCTCCCACCAGGGCCGAATGGCTCGCAGCGGGGCGCGGTCCCGGCCCGGATCGGTGGCCAGCTTTTCCGCCCGCCGCTCGGCGGCCCGGAGGTAGCGCGGCAGCTCCCCCAGCCGCTCGGAGGCTGTCGCCGCCAGGAAGCCGGGATACACCAGGTGGTCGAGCTGCTCGCGCAGGTCGGCGATGTTCTCCATCAGGGCCAGATCGTTGAGCCGATCGAGCCGCTTGAGGACCGCCCGGCGCCGCTCGAGGACGGTATTCACCGTGGCCACCAGCGTCTGGGCGGACGCCACCAGTTCGCCCTTGCGCGCCAGGCGCGCCTCGAAGGCCGCGGCGTCGCGCGGCAGGGGATCGTCGGCGAGGAAGACGCGATCGAAGGCGGTGTCGCAGACCACCGTGGCGGCGTCGCTCTGCTTGTCCACCGCCAGCAAGCCCTGATGGAGTTCGGCCAGGCCGGGGAGCTTGCGGCGCAGGTACTGCGCCTCCTTCGGCAGGGCCAGCTGGTAGAGGCGGCGGATCCCGGCGCGGCTGGCCGCCTCGGCCGCGCCGGGGGTGTCGAACAGCCGCAGCGCCACCGCCTCGCCGGTGTCCACCAGCCCCGGATGGGCGGTCAGGGTCAGGCCGTCCACCGTGGCGGTCACCGCCTCCTCCAGCGGGCCGAAGTCCCAGCCGGTGATCCCCTCGCGGCAGCCGGCCGCCTCCTCCAGACCGGAGGCCGTGGCGCTGCCGAAGCCGGCCGCCGCCTCCGCCGCGTTCTCGCCGCGCAGCACCGCCAGGTCGCGTCCGGCGTCCACCACCGCGCCCGCCTCGTCGCGAACCTCGAAGCGCATGCGCAGGTGGTCCGGCAGGGCGGATTCGTCCCAGGCGTCCGCGGGGAGATCAACGCCGGTCATGCGTCGCAGCTCGACGCTCAGGGTCTCGACGAGCCCCGCTTCCGGAGCGGCGTCGGGATCGTCGCCGGCGCGGATCGCCTCCAGCGCCGCGCGGGCAAAATCGGGCACCGGGACGAAACGCCGCCGCAGGGACTTCGGCAGGGCCCGCAGCAGCGCGGTGATCCGCTCCTCCAGCAGCCCGGGGACCAGCCATTCGAAGCGCTCGGCAGGGAGCTGGTTCAGCGCTGCCACCGGCACCTCCACGGTGACGCCGTCCTCCGGATGGCCGGGCTCGAAGCGATAGCGCAACGGCAGGCGCAGCGGGCCCACGGCCAGGGCATCGGGATAGGCCTCCGCCCCCGCCGCGTCCGGCGAGCCGGCCAGCACCTGTTCCGGATCGAGGAACAGCACGCGCGGGGCATCGGCCTCGGCGCGGCGGCGCCACTTCTCGAAGGCGGTGCCGGTGGCGACCTCGGCGGGGATGCGCGCGTCGTAGAACGCGTACAGAGTCGCCTCGTCGACCAGCAGATCGCGGCGGCGCGCCTTGTCCTCCATGGCCGCCACCGCCTCCAGACACCGCCGGTTGTGGACGAAGAACTCCGCCTCGCTGTCGTAATCGCCCTCCACCAGCGCGCTCTGGATGAGGATCCGGCGCGCCTCGGCGGGGTCGATGCCGCCGTAGTGGACCCGCCGACCGCTGACGAGCACCAGCCCCTGCAGGGTAACCTGCTCCTTCGCCACCACCCGCGCCGCCTTGCGCTCCCAGTGCGGGTCGCTGTAGCTGCGGCTGAGCAGGTGGTCGCCCACGGCCTCTACCCACTCCGGCTCCACGCGGGCGGCGGTGCGGGCGAACAGCTTCGAGGTCTCCACCAGCTCGGCGGCGATCAGCCATTTCGGCAACTTCTTGAGTCCGGAACCGGGGAAGAGCACCAGCCGCCGCCCGCGGGTCCCGAGGTATTCGCGGCCGCTGTCGCGCTGCGCCAGGTGGGTCAGCAATCCCGCCAGTAACGGCCGGTGGATGGCAGCGTAGTCGGCCGGCTGCTCGTTGATCCGCCAGCCCTGCTCGCCCACCGCCTGGCGCAGCTGGGTATACAGCTCGCGCCATTCGCGCACCCGCGCCGGCGACAGGAAACGGCCGCGACACTCGTTCTCGAAACGCCGCCGGCTCAGGTGGCGCCGGCGATCTTCCAGGTGGTCCCAGAGCTTCAGATAGCCGGTGAAGTCGGAGTCCGGGTCGCGGAACTCGGCGTGGCGGGCGTCGGCCTGGCCGGTGGCGTCCGCCGGTCGCTCTCTCGGGTCCTGGATGGAGAGGCCGGAGACGATCACCAGCGCCTCCGCCAGGGCGCCGTATTCGCGCGCCACCTGGAGGATGCGGCCGAAACGCGGATCCACCGGCAGCCGCGCGAGTTCCCGCCCCGCCTTCGTGATGGCGCGTCGCTCGTCCACCGCCCCCAGCTCGAACAGCAGCCGGTAGGCGTCGTTGATCTGCTTGCCCTCCGGCGGATCGAGGAACGGGAACGCGGCGACATCGCCGAGGCCGAGCTCCGCCATGCGCAGCACCACGCTGGCGAGGTTGGTGCGCCGGATCTCCGGATCGGTGAAGGCCGGTCGCTGATTGTGGTCCTCCTCGCCGTAGAGGCGGATGCAGATCCCCGGCGCGATGCGCCCGCAGCGGCCCGCGCGCTGGTCAGCGGCGGCGCGACTGATCGGTTCGATGGGCAGGCGCTGGATCCGCGAGCGCACCGAATAGCGGCTCACCCGCGCCCGGCCGGTATCCACCACGTAGTGGATCCCCGGCACCGTCAGCGAGGTCTCGGCAACATTGGTGGCCAGTACGATCCGGCGGCCGCCGCCGACCTGAAAGACCCGGTTCTGTTCCCTGGCCGACTGCCGCGAGTAGAGCGGCAGGATGGTGGTGTGCGGCGGATGGTGCTTGCGCAACGCCTCGGCGGCCTCGCGGATGGCGCGCTCGGTGGGGAAAAAGACCAGGATGTCGCCGGGGCCCTCCGCGGCCAGTTCGTCCACGGCCGCCAGCACCCCGTCGTGGTCCTCGAACTCGCCCTCCTCCTCGGCATCCTCCTCCGTCGGCGGCCGGTAGCGTATCTCCACCGGGTAGCCGCGCCCGCTGACCGTGACCACCGGCGCGCCATGGAAGTGCGCGGAAAAACGCTCGGTGTCGATGGTCGCCGAGGTGATGATGAGCTTCAGATCGGGCCGTTTCGGCAGCAGCTGTTTCAGGTAGCCGAGCAGGAAGTCGATGTTGAGGCTGCGCTCGTGGGCTTCGTCGATGATCAGCGTGTCGTAGGCGCGCAGCAGCGGATCGCGGCCGATGGCGCTGAGCAGGATCCCGTCGGTCATCACCTTCACCCGACTGGCCGGGCCGACGCGGTCGGAGAAGCGGATCTGGTAGCCCACCGCCTCCCCCAGCGGGCTCTCCAGCTCCTCCGCCAGCCGCGTGGCGACACTGCGTGCGGCGATGCGTCGCGGCTGGGTGTGGCCGATCAGGCCGTCCAGACCACGCCCCAGCTCCAGACAGATCTTCGGCAGCTGGGTGGTCTTGCCGGAGCCGGTCTCGCCGGCGACCACCACCACCTGGTTGGCGGCGATGGCCTCGCGCAGATCCCCGCGCCGGGCGACCACCGGCAGCTCCTCGGGGTAGCTCAGCCGGAACGCCACCGCCTCCCGCCGCCGACGCGCCTCGGCGGCGGCCACGGACGATTTACGGCGAGGACGGCGACGCTTGCGGCGGGGGGCGGATTCACTCATGGGCCCATTGTACCGCGTCCACCCACCCGCCAAGCCACCCCCGCCCCACCGCCTGTGCCGAAGACCGCACTCTCGGGTACCATGGGGGAAAACGCACGGAGCGCCCCATGGGTCCCCTGTCGAACCGCTTCTTCCTGCACCGCCTCATCCCCTCCCTGCTGGGGCTGCTGCTGGTGCTCGCGGCGCTCTGGGTGCAGCAGACCGAACGCTCCGGCATCGCCGATCTCCGTGACCGTCTGGAGTGGATCGCCTACGACCTGCGCTTCGACCTCACCCGCCCCTTCGCCGACATGGAGCCACCGGCACCCGTGGTCATCGTCGACATCGACGAGAGATCGCTGGCGGAGATCGGGCGCTGGCCCTGGCCACGCGCGGTCCTGGGCCAACTCAGCGAACGGATGTACGACGCCGGCGCCGTGATGGTCGGCTGGGACATCGTCTTCGCCGAGCCGGAGCGCAACATCGCCGAGCAGCTGGTGGGCCACCTGGAATTGCCGACCAACGACGAACCGGAGTCGGCCGACCTCGCCGAACGTGTCCGGGCGCTGGCCTCCGAACTCGACGGTGACGCCCGTTTCGCCGAGGGGATCGCCCGGGGCGAGGCGATCCTCGGCTACCATTTCAGCACCGATACCGGACGCATCGGTGAACTGGGACCGCCGGTGGAAACCGAACCGCCTCTCGCCCTGAACGAGACACGCATCCCCGAGGCGGACCACTACGTCGGCAACCTGCCGGTATTACAGGACGCCGCCGCCGACGGGGGTTTTTTCACCATTCTTCCGGACTCCGACGGGATCCTGCGCAACTACCACCTGCTCATGGGCCACGACGGCGCCATCTATCCATCGCTGGCACTGAGCATGGCGAGCCACTTCCTGTTCGCCGAGGAACTGGCGATCACGACCGCCCGCAGCGGGGGCAACCAGGTCATCACGGAGCTCGAGGTGGGCGGCATGGAGGTCACCACTACCGCCAACGGCGCGGTGGGGATCCCCTACCGGGGCCCCGCGGGGTCCTTCGAATACGTTTCGGCGGCGGATGTCCTCCACGGGCGCATCGACACGGAGCTGGAGGGCGCCCTGGTGCTGGTCGGAACCACCGCCCAGGGCCTCTACGACCTGCGTTCGACACCACTGCAGAGTGCCTATCCCGGGGTAGAGGTCCACGCCAACGTGCTTGCCGGACTGCTGTCCGAACGCTTTCCCTACGCCCCGGACTGGGCCGATGCGCTGGCCTTTCTGCTGCTCCTCGGCCTCGGTGTGCTGCTCGCCCTCGGCCTGCCGTGGCTGCGACCCGGGCTGCTGGTGGTGATCACCCTCGGGGTGACGATGGCGGTGGTGTTCGGCAATGTCGGGGTCTGGGCATCCCGCCAATGGGTATTGCCGCTGGCGCTGCCGGTGGTCATGCCGGTGTTGCTGGGGATGCTGAACATGGCCTGGGGCTTCCTGTTCGAGGAGCGCAGCAAACGCCATCTTCAGGGCATGTTCGGGCAGTATGTCCCTCCGGAACTGGTCGCCGAACTGGCCGACAATCCCGACAGTCTGATCAGCATGGAGGGGGACCGGCGCGAGATGACAGTGCTCTTCTGCGACATCCGCAGCTTCACGACCATCTCCGAAGGGCTCGAGCCCGGCGAACTGAAGGACATGCTGAACCGCTACTTCACGCCGATGACCCGGATCATCTTTGAAAATCGCGGGACCGTGGACAAGTACGTCGGCGACATGATCATGGCCTTCTGGGGCGCACCGCTGGAGGACCCGGACCACGCCCGCCACGCGCTGGTCACCGCCCTGGCGATGCTGGAGGAGAGCGAACGCCTGAAGCCGGATCTCCGGGCGATGGGCTATCCGGAACTGAACATCGGCATCGGCCTCAACAGCGGGCCCATGAGCGTCGGCAACATGGGTTCCGAGTACCGACGCGCCTATACCGTACTCGGCGACGCCGTGAACCTCGCCTCGCGGCTGGAGGGACTGACCAAGTTCTACGGCGTGCGGCTGGTGGTCGGGGACGACACCCGCGCGGGGCAGGACGATTTCCTCTTCCGCACCCTCGACCGGGTTCAGGTGAAGGGCAAGGACGAGCCGGTGGACATCCATGAACCGGTGGGACCGCGCGCCGAACTCGACCCCGCCGTGATCACCGAAGTGGAGACCCACGAGGCGGCGGTGGCCGCCTACCGCGCCCGGGAGTGGGAGACCGCTCGGGCCGCGTTCAACGAACTGGCCACCGCCCACCCCGATCGGGTGATCTACACGCTCTATCTGGAGCGCATGGAACTCGTCGACCCGACCACCCTGCCCGAGGACTGGGACGGGGTCTTCCGCCACACCAGCAAATAGGGACGCATCGTGCACTTTCAGCGCTACATCATTACCGGCGTACTCACCATCATCCCCATCTGGATCACCTGGTGGGTCTTCGACTTCTTCCTCCGCCAGCTTTCCAGCATCGGCGCCCCCCTGGTCCGCTTCAGCGCGCGGCTGATCGACCCCGTGGCGCCGGGGTTCTCAGCCCACCTGCTGGAGCCGTGGACGGAGTTCATGCTGGCCGTGCTGCTCACCCTGGGAGCGGTCTACCTTCTGGGGATCCTCGCCACCCTGGTCATCGGCCGGCGGCTACTGGCACTGATGGACGCCATCATGCGCCGCATCCCGGTGGCGGAACGGATCTACGGCGCCACCCGGCAGCTGGTGAGCGTACTCCAGCAGCAGCCGGGGCACGACGTGGAACGGGTGGTGCTCATCGAGTTCCCGCAGCCGGGCATGAAGGTCATCGGCTTCGTCACCCGCACCTTCACCGATCCCGACAGCGGCGAGAAACTGGCTGCGGTCTATGTCCCCACCACTCCCAACCCGACCTCGGGCTATCTGGAGCTCGTCCCGCTGGAAAGCGTCATCTCCACCAGCTGGACCGTGGACGAGGCGATGTCCTTCGTCATCTCCGGCGGCACCGTCGGGCCCGATAGCGTGCCCTACAGCGCCGCGAACGGGGATGAGCAGAGACCCGGCTGAAGGGCGACCGGGTGCAATGGGCGTGCGGAGGGCGGTGTTGGTGTCTCCGGGACCGGCGGGCGTCGGCCGCAGGGATGCGGCCGTCGAGCCTACATGGACGTATTCACGGCGGCCCGCCGCTCCCGGAGACACCAACACCGCCGCGAGCCCGGCGGGTATTCAGTTCCCCGAATACCCCGGGATCGCGGTGTGGTCGACCTCGTCGATCTGCTCCGGCTTGAGGAACTGGCGCCCGTAGGTCAGATAGACCTTTTCGCGGATGAAGACGTCGAACAGCTCCGGGTCCAGATGGCCCTCCTGGGTCATCCGTCCGAGGATGGTCAGTGACTCGGAGAGGGTGTTCGGCCGCTTGTAGGGGCGATCGGCCGCGGTCAGCGCCTCGAAGATGTCGGCGATGGCCATCATCCGTGCGCCGGGGAGCATCTGGTCCCCGGTCAGGCCGCGCGGATAGCCCTTGCCGTCCATGCGCTCGTGGTGGCCGCCGGCGAGCTCCGGCACCCGCTCGAGGTAGCGCGGGTAGGGCAGTGCCTCCAGCATGTCGATGGTGGCGACGATGTGGTCCTGGATGATCTGGCGTTCTTCCGGGGTCAGCGTGCCCTTGGCGATGGTCAGGTTGTAGACCTCGTTCTCGTCCAGCAGGGGCCGCCGCTCGCCGGCCACTTCCAGTTCGTGGGTCCCGGCGATGGTCTGGACGTACTGCTGGTCCTCCTCGCGCATGAACTCACCGCCGGTGTTGTGGCGGCGGACGAAGTCGCGATCGGCGTCGATGGTCGCCAGCTGCTCGGCCAGCGCTTCCTCCTCGACCGCGCTCGGGGTCGCCCCGGCGGCGTCCAGCTTCTGCCGCAGCCACTGGATCTCGGCGTCGCGCTTGACCACCTCGAAGCGGGTGTCGACGGTGTCGATGCGGTCGAACATGCCGTGCAGCTTGGTCGACTTGTCGATCACCGGCTCGGGGGTGGTAACCTTGCCGCAGTCGTGCATCCACCCCGCGATCTTCAGCTCGTAGATCTCGTCCTCGCTCATGCGAAAGTCCGCCAGCGGACCCGCGTCGGCGGCATTGGCCGCCTCGGCGATCATCAGCGTCAGCTCCGGCACCCGCTGGCAGTGGTTGCTGGTGTGCTTGGACTTTTTGTCGATGGCGCTCGCCATCAGCTCGATGAAGGCCTCGAACAGCTCGCGCTGGTCGTTGATGAGCTGTTTCTGGGTCAGCGCCACCCCGGCCTGGGAGGCCAGCGATTCGGCCAGACGGCTCTCCTGATCGCCGAACGGGATCACGGTGCCGTCCGCGTCCATGGCGTTGATCAGCTGCAGAACCCCCACCACCTCGCTCTCGTGGTTGACCAGCGGCACCGTGAGGAAGGACTGCGAACGGTAGCCGGTCTTGGCGTCCACCGCCCGCATGCCGGAGAAATCGAACCCCTCCGCCTCGTAGGCGTCGGCGATGTTCACCGTCTCTCCCTTCAGGGCGGCATAGGCGGAGACGTTGTGGTAATTGGGCTGCCCCGACTCGTCGTGGAGCGACAGGTTCGGGAAAGTGACCTCGTTGCCGGAGGTGCCGCCCAGGTGCAGCCCCATGGTGTCGTTGCGCACCACGGAGAAGACCAGTTTGCCGTCCCGAACCAGATAGAGGGTGCCGGCATCGGCATGGGTCAGGGCCTTGGCCCCGTCAAGGATGGTCTCCAGCAGACTGTCGGTATCGCGCTCCCGCGAGAGGGCGATGCCGATGGCGTTGAGCCGCTCCACTCGTTCCAGAAGTTGCTTGTTGATCTCGGAATCAATGGCGTTCATGGACTACCTCGTGTCACAAGCCGCGGCATCCATGCCGCCCGGCCCGCTAGTCGAAAGTATGGCGTGCGGTAACGCTGATCTGGGTGCGATCGAACTCGTAGATGTCCTCGTTGGCCCGATTATCCGTGTAATCGATGGCCGGTGTCACCCGCCAGTTCTGATCCAGACGCCAGTCGGCCGAAATTTCTACAGCCATGAGGGTCTCCTCGCGGGGGTCGTAACCGGCAAACTCGTTGGCCCCGTACTCGCTCTGCACGTACTGCAGGCTGGTCTTGAGCACGACCTCCGGGACCACCGTGGCCTGTCCGTTCACTTGCGCGCCCATCATCTCCCGATCCGCCCGCGCCTTCGCCACATCGCCGCTTTGACGCGGATCCTGATTGCCCAGGAAGAGGGTACCGCTCACCCGGGGCTGCATCGAATGGGCGAAGCGCTGGCTCAGGCCGCCGCCCAGCGTCCACATCCGGCCGTCCGAATTCTCGTTGTCCGGATGGCTCGTCCGGCTCAGGCGCAGGAAGCCGGTGACATCGCGCAGCGGGTTCAGCCGATAGCGACCGCTGCCCTGCAGGCCGAGCTGGTCCTGGTAGGTCTCCCCGGCGCGCCAGTAGCGCTGCAGGTCCAGACCCGCGCGGGCCTGCACCGGCCCCTTCATCCACTGCATCCCGCCGTCGACCCGCAGGCGGCGGTTGTCGTGGTCCGATTCCGATGCATGAAACCGGTTGGCGAGGCGGGCGCGTCCGAACCAGGCCCACTCCTCGGTGATGGGTCGCAGGTAGTCCCCCCCGGCCGCCAGTTCGGCGAAATAGTCGCTCTCCTCCGCCGGAATCAGTTCGTACCCGAAGAACGTCACCGGGTCGCTGGGACCGGAGTTGACGTTGCTGTCGTAGCCGAGCCCCCCCTCGACCCAGTAGGAATAGATCGGCTCGAAGCGCTCCTCGCGCCGCTGGATCGCCACCAGATAGCGCTCGACAGTGGAACGGACCTGCTCCGGCGGATCCTGGGCCAGCACCCGTTCGAACTCGCGCCGCGCCTGATTGTTCTCCTCCAGCAGGAAATAGGTACGGGCCAGCTCCAGCCGGGTCCGCTGGGAGCCGGGCTGGCGCATCAGCACCCGCTCGAGGGCGAAGACCGCCTCGCTGTACCGACCCGTCTCCAGCGCGGCCAGGCCGAAGTAGAAATCGAACCGGGCCTCGCCCTCGTGGTCGAAACGCAGCTCCATGCCGAGTTCCCACGCCGCCTCGTACTGCTGTTCCTCCACCAGAGTGCGCAGTTCACCTACGTCCTGGTTGTCCTGGTCGGCCCGGGCGGCACCGGTCCCCAGAACAAGGGCCAGCAACAGCACCGAGCCGGTATTCAATGAAAACCCGCGCTTCCCCCATGAGATGGCCGAGTGTCTCATGACTCCTCCATTCCTTGTTTCGGCATGCAAACAGACCCTGATTGATCCAGCCTGGACCACGTTCGCCATGGCTCACCCCCCGAAAAGGGGCGGTTCCTGTTTCCCGGCGGCCCTTTTATGCGTAGAGTAGCCCAAAAGCGTCCGTAACAGGAAACAGGCGGGTAACGACAACCATGACAGGACCCTTCAGGCGACTCGCCCCGATGCTCCTAGCGGGCTGTCTGGCCGTCCCCTTCGCGGCCGCCGCGATTGGCGAACACGAGGAGGAGCGCCGGACCTTCCGCCAGGCGGAACTGGCCCTCCATTACGGCCACATGGGCCGGTTCCGTCAGCTCAGCCACGAGCTCCGCCGCTACCCGCTCCATCCCTACCTGCTCAAGGCCGATCTGGAACGCCGTCTGACCAGCATCGGCAGCGACGAGATGCGCCTGTTTCTCTATCGCTACGGGGACACCCTCCCCGGTCAGCGGCTGCGCCGCCAATGGCTGCACACCCTCGCCCGACAGGGCCGCTGGCAGACCTACGCCCAGTACTACGTCGATGACAGCGACACCGCGCTCGCCTGCCACTATCGCCGGGCACAACTGGAACTCGATGATCCCGAAGCCGCCTTCGACGGCATGCGCCAGCTCTGGCTGCGCGGCACCAGCCTCCCCTCGGCATGCGATCCGGTCCTTGCTGCGTGGCGCGACCATGGACATCTGGAAGACGACCTCGTCCTCGCCCGCCTGCGACTGGCTCTGAGCGCCAACGAACGCAGCCTGGCACGCCACCTGCGGGATCGCATCCGGGACGACGAGGTACGGGAACGGGCGGAACAGTGGCTGACCCTCCATGAACAGCCCCGGCGCGTGGTCGATCGGCTGGCCAAGGACGAGCTGGACGATCTCGCTCTGGCTGCCCACGCGCTGAGCCGCTGGAGCCGGCGTGATCCCGAGGCCGTCCTGAACGCCTGGCAGGAGTGGAAGACGCGCCTGCCCTTCACCCCGGATCAACGCCACAAGGTGGAATGGAACCTGGCGCGCAAACTGGGACATGCCGATCACCCCCAGGCCCGCGAGCTGCTGCAACACCTGGCCGGCGAACCGGGTGGCGAGCCGCTGGCGCGGCTGAAGCTGGCCCTGGCACTGCGCGCGCGCAGCTGGGAGTGGGTGCTGGAAGCCACCGAGGCGGTCCCGGCCGAGCAACGGCGTCACGGCGTCTGGCGTTACTGGCGGGCGCGAGCGCTGGAAGGCCTCGGAAAGGGAGCGAAGGCCGAAAACATCTACTTCAATCTGGCCCAGGAAACCGGCTACTACGCCTTCATGGCCGCGGACCGCCTCGGCCTGCCCTACCAGCTGCCGACGCCGGAGCCCAAGCTGGTGGCCGACGACGAGACCCTGGCCCGCGCCTACCCCGGCATCACTCGCGCGCTGGAACTGCGCGCCCTGGGCCGCAATCCCGACGCACGCCGGGAATGGAATCGCACCATGGAGCAGCTCACCCCGACCCTGCGCGCCGACGCCGCGCGCGTGGCCGCCCACGAGGGCTGGTACGACCGCGCCCTGTTCACCGCCCTGGACGCCAATCTGAGCGACCCCTCGGTCGGCTATCCGCTGGCCCACCACGAGGCCATCGTCCGGCTCACCCGGAACACGCATGTGGATGCCGCCTGGGTCCTTGCCCTGATCCGTCAGGAGAGCGGGTTCATCGCCGACATCCGATCCGGCGCCGGCGCCCTGGGACTGATGCAGTTGATGCCGCGCACCGCCGCCTCCGTGGCCCGACGTCTCGACCGCCCCCATCCCGGCACTCGCGACCTCATCGAGGTGGAGACCAATCTGGAACTGGGGGTCCACTACCTGGATACCAGCAGCCGCCGCTTCGATGGCCACGCCGTCGTCGCCACCGCCGCCTACAACGCCGGTCCCACCCGGGTCAGCCGCTGGCTGCCGCGCGACCGGGCCATGCCGGCGGACATGTGGATCGACGCCATGCCGTTCAGCGAGACACGGCGCTATGTGCGGCGGGTCATGACGGCCACGGCCATCTACGAACAGCGGCTGGGTAACGAGCCACGACGCCTGTCCGATCGCATGCCGCCGGTGGCCGGCCCCGGTGCCGAACGGCTGGCACGGCGCGACTGACCCGGCTCAGAGCCGGATGGCCACGTCCCGTTCCAGACGCATCCAGGCGGCGTAGTAGGTCCCCGGCACATCCTCGTCGGTAACGAGGTCGGCCACGCTTTCGCCGACCTCGTCGAGCATGCAGGCCCCCCACGGCAGGCCGGTGGCGAAGCGCCCCTGACGGGTAAAGACCACTCGACCGTGGACCGGCACCTCGGGGAAGAGGTCCTGCAGGGCCTGGATCTTGAGCTGGTTGGCCGGGATCGGATTGGTGAACTTGTACGAGCGGCGGCCCACGGTCTGGGTCCACTCGTCGATGCGCTCACCGGCAAAGAGCACCCCGGCGTAGTCCTTCACATCCACCACCAGAAACCCGGTGGGCAGCAGCACCACATGATCGAGGGCCAGGTTCTGCTCACCGAGCCCGTCGGGAATGGCCACGTGTTCCAGACTTTCGCGCCCCAGCTTCCGCAGGATCCGCCGATTGCGACGATCTTCCAGACGGCGCAGGAGACGGCGCCGGCCGATCCACAGTCCAACCAGCACCACCAGCAGCACGCCGAGCGCCACGGCCGCAGTCATCTCCGGTGTCCATTCTCCCCCCATCCATTCGGTCGACATGACCCGTCGTACTCCCCTTGCTGTAGTTCTTCGATTCAGGTTCGAGAGCCTACCAGAACGGCGAAGGCGGCGTTAATTCGTGCCAATCGGGCCCCGTCGCCACCCCGGTCGGGGTGCCAACGACTGGCCAGACGTCGGTACTGATAGCGCACCGTGGCGGAATCGGCGCCGGGCTCCAGTTCCAGGGCCGCCCAGGCCCAGTCGCGCTGCTCGTACCGCCGATACCGTCGCCAGAAATCCGCCAGCAGCGCGGCGACATCGGCGGCGTCCACCGCCGCCAGTTCCGCCGGATCCAGATAGTAGGCGCGCAACGGCTCCGGGGCGGACATGCCGCCCGGGGAACGCCCCGGGTGCGGGGTCAGCCGGGCGCCCAGCGTGTCCAGTTCGATGTCGCCCCGGCCCGAGGCCAGGCGCCGGTCCCGCAGGCGATGGAGCAGGTGGCGCAGGATGAAGTGGCGCTGGAAGAGGTCCAGGAGATCGCCGCCGGCGGCCCGGTCGGTGAAGGGCGGGACCTGTCGCCGCGCCAGGGCGCGCAGGAGGTCGTGTTCGCGCAGCCCCTCCGGATGGGCCGCCAGCAGGCATTCCAGCAGTGGCAGGCGCGGGTCCGCGTCCACCAGCGGCGGGGCCACGCACCGACGGGGCCGAACCGCCGGTGTCGTCACGCCTCCAGCCACGGCGGGATCCGGTTGCCGGCCCGGCGCAGGGCGTGCTCGCGCTCGCCGGCATCGGGCAGATGGTGGGCCACCAGGGCGTGGAAGGCGGGCCCGTGGTGGAGGTGGCGCCGATGGCAGAGTTCATGGACCAGCACGTACTCCACCAGCTCCGGTGGCAGCAGCAGCAGGCGCCGATTGAGACTGATGTGGCCGCGCGCGGAACAGCTCCCCCAACGGGTCCGCTGACCGCGCACGCCGAGACCGCTGTAGTCGACCCCGATGCTCGCCGCCAGCCGCTCCAGATGCGCCTGGAAGAAGGGCCGGGCGCGGCGGCCGAGCCACTGGTCCAGCGCCCGGTGCGCGGCGTCGGCTCCGTCCGCGGCCACCTCCAGACGGCCATCGGCGGTGGCGCGGCACCGGCCGGACCCCGGGCGATACGCGATCCGCCACTCCTCCGCGACCGCCGGCAGCACGACCCGGCGCGGCCACGGCCCGGTCTGATCCTCGGACCACGCGTCCCGCTCGGCGGCCCGGCGCGTGCGGATGTCGTCCACCCAGGTCCGCCGCCGTGCCACCAGTCCGGGGATCCGACGGCGGTCGAACCCGGCGGGCACCACCACCTCCAGTTCGCCGTCGCGCCGCACCACGAGGCGTACATGGCGGGCGCGCCGGCTCTCGCGGACCCGGTAGTCCACGGTGGCTTCCCGGTCATGGCTCATGGGCGAATGAGGCCGGGGGTGGCCTCCAGGTTGAGCAGCCCCTGCTCGTTGGCGGCGTAGTAGATGGCCTCGAGGAAGCTGAGGTTGTGGTCCACCGAGCGGGCGAAGCGGTAGCTCCACCGCACGGCCAGCGCGCCCGCCCTTTCGGTGTCGCCGACGCGAGCCGCGGCCAGCATCTCCGGGTCGATGTGGAGCATGAAGCGCAGACACGCCTGGCGGATGAGCAGCATCTGGAAGTAGACGAAGGGGTCCGGCATGGTGGTGAACCACTCCCGCTGCAGGGTGTTGCGGAACCAGCGGGCCAGCATGTCGTCGAGGAACAGACCCAGACCGGCGCGTACACGGGCACGGCGCTCGCGGTAGACGTTCGCCAGTGCGTACGGTTCGAATCCGGCCTCGCCCGGGGGCACGCCGAGACGTTTCAGGTCCATGTAGACCGCCGCCACCGACTGGCTCAGCAGTTCCTCGGGGAAACGGTTCAGGCGCAGCCCGAACACCGCCTGGATCATCAGGATCGCCGTGGGCTCCTGGTCGTCGCCCCCGGTTTCGGCCAGACGGCGCTGCAGGGCGGCGACAAGGTCCGGCTGGTCATGGCTTTCCAGGGCCCGTTCGAGCTCCGCACCGGGCTCCTGGCAGCCGGAATGGTAATGCGGGGCCAGCCGCGCCGCCAGCCAGGCGGCCCGCATCAGTCCGCTCTCCAGGCCCGCTCCCGAAGAAGGAATCAGCGCGACAAGAACCTCACGCACCCGTTCCATCGGCATCTCGTACGGCAGATGGGATTGCTGCCGCGCCACCGTGTGCTCGCGTCCGGTGGGCAGCGCATCGCCATCGAAAGACTGCCAGGCATGGGCATCGGGATCGGGATTCAACAGGCAGAGACGCCCCACTTCCGGACAGGAGAGAGCGCCGGTGAGCTCCACGGACCGATAAGTGCGCGAGAGCACGCGCGGGAAGAGGGCGCAGGTCTCCGCCAGAGCCTCCTCGCCGTAGTGGCGATGGATATGACACCAGCCATCACGGTCGAGGAAGAGGCAGCGACCATCGTCACAGAGGCGGATCCGGGCATAGCGGCGCGCCGAGGGGGAGTCGGAAAGCGCGATGCCGCGCTCGAACAGAGCGCGCTCTTCCCCCGAGCGACTCATCCGTTCAGCGAGGCGCTCATAGCGCACCATGTCGACGCTGATGTTCCAGTCGTGGCAGCAGGAATCCTCGCACTCCCCGCCCAGACACTGGAAGCCGAGCATGTAGCCCGGTGTCTTGTATTCTTCCATTATGTATGTTTTCCACCCCTGTCAGTCGGCAATGTACTAGCGCGACACCCCCCCGGGCAAGCTGTCCGCGCCGCACCGCTTGCCCCCGGCGGTAGTCAGGGATATTCTCCGGCCACCATGGAACGCTACGGTGGAGACCTCATACACAGCAGCCGCGACGATTTCGGTCCTCTGGAAATCGTTGAACAGAACCGTGTGCGCGCTCTCCATTTCGGCAGCGGAGCCCGTCAGAGCGCCATGCTCCTGCCCCGGCCCGACGCCCTGATCCTCGCTTATACCCAGTCGATGATGGCGTCGCTGCTGCTCAACGCGGCCCCGCGCTCGATCCTGCTGGTTGGTCTCGGTGGCGGTTCCCTGGCGCGCTTTCTGCTCCACTACTATCCGGACTGCCGGATCGACGCAGTGGAACTGCGCCCTCGCGTCGTGGAGCTGGCCCACGGCTACTTCCGGATCCCGGAAAACGACCCGAGGCTGAACATCATCATCTCCGAGGCCGGCCGCTTCCTCGCCCACGGTGCGGTGAAGTACAGCGACTACGACCTCATCCTGGTGGACGCCTTCCACGGCACCGGCATGGCCGACGAGGTGGGCGAGACCTCCTTCTTCACCGCCGCCCGGGCGCGGCTCTCCGACAACGGCGTGGTCGCCGCCAACCTCTGGGCCAGCCCCACGCCACTGCTCCATCGCACCCTGCGCGCCATGGAGGACGCTTTCAGCGGCAATCTCCTGCGCCTGCCGGTCGCGATCCGCGCCAATGTGGTGGCCCTGGCGGGCAACCCGCCCATCCCGTCCGACTACGGCGATCAGTGGGCTCTGCGTGCCAGCGCCATGCAGCGTTTCCTCAACCTCGATTTCCCCGACTTCCTGGAACGCCTTCAGCAGGCCAATGGGCCGCGCACATGAGCACCCCGCAGTGGATTCCACCCTCGTCCATACTTGACTATTTTTGTATGTATCTATAAATTGAGTCTACATCACGTATGGAACCCAGCGAGGATACCGACATGCGACTTTCAACCAAGGGCCGTTACGCCGTCACCGCAATGATGGATCTGGCCATTCGCCAGAACGAGGGTCCGGTCACCCTCGCCGACATTTCCCTGTGCCAGGACATCTCCCTCTCGTACCTGGAGCAGCTGATGAGTCAGCTCCGGCGCGGCGGGCTGGTCCAGGGCATGCGCGGTCCGGGCGGAGGCTACAGTCTGGCCCGCCCCGCCGAGAACATCAGCGTGGCCGACATCATCACCGCCGTGGACGAGCGGCTGGACAGCACCGGCTGTCAGGGTGAGAAGAACTGCCAGGAAGGTGAGCGCTGCCTGACCCACGACCTCTGGAACGAGCTCAGTGAGCAGCTGTATCGCTTCCTCGACGGGATCACGCTGGACGACTACGTGAAACGACCGGATGTGCAGGAAGTCGTGCGCAAACAGCAGGGACGGCGCGGCTTCACCCGCTACTCCGCCGCCTGAGGACGAACGCTCCGTTCAGATGGCCTCGGCGGGCTCCCGATCGGCTCCGGCCGTATCGGGTTCGACGTTCGGGCAGCGCAGGACCTTCCAGTAGCCGAACAGGTTCACCGGGTGAACCTCGGCGATCTGGAGCTGCGTTTTCTCCAGGAAGTCGTGCATGCAGAAGTCGGGATGGAAACCGACCAGCTTCGAAAGGGGCGCGAGCATCTCCTCGCCACGCCGAACCAACGGGTTCTCGGAGTGGAAGTGGTTGACGATGTAGATGTCGCCACCCGGCTTGCAGACCCGACGCATCTCGTCCACCAGTCGTTTGGCATCGGGAACCACCGAGACCACGTACATGGCAACCACCTTGTCGAAGCTGTCATCGGGGAACTCCATGCATTCCCCGTCCATCTCAAGGACCGCCTCGACATTCTCCAGCCCGTCGTTCTCCACCCGCCGCTCGGCAATATCCAGCATCTCGCGCGAGACATCGACACCGGTAATCTTCACATCGGAATCATAGAGCGGGAAGGACAACCCCGTACCGACACCGACTTCGAGTACGCGGTCCCCCGGCCGGGTATCGAGTGCCTCGACGATGTGGCAGCGACCCTGATGGAAGACCGGGCCGAAGAAGAAGTCGTAGAAGCGGGCGTAGCGTCGATAGGCGGATTTGACGGACTCGAGATTCATGGATACCTGATTACCTTGCTTTCTGGATTTCTGATGCACTGTCACTCTGAGGGGACCACGTTACCGAACTGTTTCTCCAGTTGCCAGTCCGTCTCCGTGTAGGCGGTCTCCATGTTGGCCTGGTACCCCTTGATCTGCCCATCCAGGTACTCCTGTGGTACCACGACTTTGCGAAAGGGGCGTCCGGTGATTGTCTCGCCGACGTTCTCGACCGCTGTCTCGGTCCGATCACCGTCCAGAACCGAGTCGGCGGTGGTATAGATATGGGCCTGTTTGCCGCTGAGATCGGCCATGAGGTTTCCTCCATACTGCCGCGAGCGCACCGTGATGCGCACTCATTAACACAATGGAGTCCCTTCTCCTTTTCTTGCCTGATGTCCTGAGACGACCTGCCCATCATCCGGTTCATCCGGATATTTTTCAACCACCCCCCTTGCTGCGCTCCAGGGCATGAGCACGTTCCACCACTCGCCGTTCCGGGTTTTCTCGGGCAGCAAACAGGCTGTCGACCAGACCCAGTGGACGCGCTCGTCCATCGGCAGGATGGACCAGAAGGATGTGGAGACGCAACTGGAACGGTGCACCATCCGCGACACTCTCAGCGCCATGATGCAGCTGGATCGATGTGCCTTTCAGCGAATCAGGGAGGAGGGGCAACCGCCCTACTGGGCGAACGGGCGGATGTTGCTTGTGACCATCGAAACGGGATTGTTCGGGATCTTCCGCTCGTGTTCGGGGTCGTTCCAGAGCAGGATGTCCCTTTCAGCCAGCGGCTCGGCGAAGAGGAAACCCTGGAAGGTTGTGACGCCCTGGTCTCGCAGATAAATGGCGGTGTCACCCTTTTCCACCCCCTCGGCGACCACTCGCAATCCCAGTTCCTCGCCAAGCCGCAAGGCCATCGCCACCAGCATCCGTGCCTCCGATTCACTCTCGAGTCGTTCGACCAGCGAACGATCCAGCTTGAGCGCTTCAACCGGCAACTGCGGGAAATCTCGCAGCGGCGTCTCGGCCGTCCCGAAATCGTCCATGGCCAGTGCAAATCCCAGGGAAGCAAGCCGTTCCACTTCCCGGGGGTGGTCGTTGAAACACGCCTCGGGCAACTCCAGCCGGATCCTGCCGGGCTCCACACCGTTCTCCGCCACGAGCTCGAGCAACACCGCATCCAGACTCTCCCGTTGGAGCTGGTGCTCGTTCCAGTTGAGCCAGAGCTCGGCAACCGGCAGGCCGGCGCGGCACCATTCGGCAAAATCCGTCAGGGCCCGGCTCACCAGGCTCCGCGTCAGGTATTCGACAAGTCCCGCATGAAACGCCGTGGTGAAAAGGCGTTCCGCCGATACCTCTCCGAATCCCGGCACGTGCCAGCGGGCCAGCGCTTCCACCGCCATCGGCAGACCTCCGTCGGCAGTGATGGCGGGGAGATACTTGACCTCCAGGTGGCTGCCGAACTCACCCGATTCATTCAGGGTACAACGCAACGCTTCTTCAAGGTTGAGCTGTTCGGAATCCTGTTCCGAGTCGGCATCCGAATAGAAATGGTAGGTACTCCCGGTGGTCGCCTTGGCACGATACATCGCCTCGTCCGCCCGGGCGATCAGCACCTCCACCTGCTCCCCGTCATCGGGGTAGAAGCTGATACCGACACTGGCACCCAGATAGAAGGTCGTATCCTCCACCCGGATCGGCTTCGCCACCGCTTCAAGAAGCCGTTCACTGATTTCCCGTATGCAACGCACACCGTCCGGGCATGACCGTGTTGTCACGCGCTCGGCCAGCAGGAGAAACTCGTCCCCTCCGATCCGGGCCAGGGTGTCCTCACTCCGGACGGCCTGCTGCAGGTTCGCGGCGACAGCGGCAAGCAGAACATCACCGACCTTGTGACCATGCTGGTCATTGACCTGCTTGAACCCATCCAGATCGATGAACAGCAGTGCCATGCCCGACCTGTCTCGCCGCGCCCGTTCCATGGCCTGACCAACCCGCTCCTGAAAGAGATAGCGGTTGGGTAGCCCGGTCAGTTCGTCATAATAGGCAAAAGCACGAAGCGCTTGTTCCTGCTCCATGCGCTCGGTGATGTCGCGCCCGGTGGCAATGTAGTTCTGGATCCGGCCCTGCTGGTCGAATACCGGCGAAATGGTCTCGTCGATGTAGATCAGTTCGCCGTCCCGACGACGATTGGTAAAGATCCCCTGGTACGGCTTCCCCTCCTGGATCGTCTTCCAGAGGTCCCGATAGAACGCGGGATCGTGATGGCCGGACTGCCATATCTGCGAGGTCCGGCGCCCGATGCATTCCTCTACGGTGTAGCCCACATGGGCCGCAAAGGATTCATTGACGAAGCGCACGACACCATCGGGATCGGTGATCCACACCATGTCGCGTGACTGCTCCACGGCGCGTGCGAGCGCGATCCGTTCCAGTTCCAGTGAATGAGTTTCGGTCAGATCCCGAACGACCGCCGCGAGACAGGTCTGTTCGAACAGATCCAGTCGCATGATGCTGATGCTCGCGGGGAATTCCTCGCCATCCCGTCTTTGACCGCAGACCTCAATGCGAGAGGCCATGTAGCGGGAGGAATCGCCCGAAGCACGGTAGGCGTCGACGTATCCCTGATGGGCCCGGCGGTGGGCCATCGGGATCAACTGTTCGAGAGGGCCTCCGACGACCTCTTCGAAAGAGTAGCCGAATACAGACTCCGCTGCGGGATTGAAGAAGATGATGCGTCCCTGTTCGTCAATGACCACCACGGCGCTGGTGGTCTCGTGCATGACCTCCCTGGCCAGGCGCAGCTCAAACGCGGGATCCAGTTGCGGTACGTCCTTGGTCATCGGGCTCCTCCGTGGTTTGCCGTACTGCCATCCTGATCCTCGCGCTCAACCCGGACTGCGGACCAGTCGGCCTCGAGAGCCATTCCCCGTTATTCACATAACGGAGCAGATGAAACCTGAACAAAATCATTATGATTTACATGGATAATTGATTCAGCACCTTCTAATCAAGATAGCCTCAATCTAGCCTCATTCAAGCCCGCCCACAACAAGATTCTGTATAGAGTTCATCCATTCGGAACCCCCACGTGGGACAACAACGCCAACGGGAGCCGGGCCGCCAGAAACGAGCCGGGTTCAGGAAAGGCACAAACGATCCCGCAGGGCGCGGGCTTCAAGGGAACAGCCGGAATTTGTCGGAATGCCCGGGAAGGGTAGATGGTGGGCCGTGATGGGTTCGAACCATCGACCAATGGATTAAAAGTCCACTGCTCTACCAACTGAGCTAACGGCCCGATACGGAAAGGGCGCCCATGATAGCGCCCTCTGCGGGAAAGGCAAGGCC
>JBNJEU010000017.1:0-33626 GCA_051746205.1 Pseudomonadota bacterium | reverse complement strand
ACCCTGAAGTCGGGCCGTCGCAGCCCCTATTTCTTCAACAGCGGCCTGTTCAATACCGGGGGACGTCTGGCGGCACTGGGCCGGTTCTACGCCGCCGCCATTGCCGTGCGCGGCCTCGAGTTCGACATGCTCTACGGCCCCGCCTACAAGGGGATCCCGCTGGTCGCGACCACTGCCATCGCCCTCGCCGACCACCACGCGGTGGACCGCCCCTACACCTTCAACCGCAAGGAGGCCAAGGACCATGGCGAGGGCGGGGAGCTGGTGGGCGCGTCACCGGCGGGCCGCGCCCTCATCGTCGACGATGTGATCTCCGCGGGCACCTCGGCGCGGGAGTCGGTGGACCTGCTGCGCGCCGCCGGCGCCGAGCCCTCCGCCATGGCCATCGCCCTGGATCGGCAGGAACGCGGTCGGGCCGGGAAGTCGGCGGTTCAGGAGGTCGCCGACGATCTCGGCCTGGAGGTCGTCGCCATCGCCGGACTCGACACCCTGCTGGAGTTCGTCGACGGCCACCCGGACGTTCGCGACTGGCGCGACGCCATCGCTGCCTACCGCTCGGAATACGGCACCTGAAGGGTGCCGGGCGACAATCGCATAAAAAAAGCCCGAACCAAGCTGGCCCGGGCCGAAGTTACTTCGATGGAGGAGCATGGATGAAAGAGGTTGGTCACTCACCATAGCAACCGACCACCATGCGCCCCTGCTATATCCAATTTGCGTGCCAATCGCCAGGGTGACCCCGATCGGCGCCATGGCGCCATCCGGACACCATCAATCAACGCTAATAGACTTATTATTCGTGACAGAATTGTCAATACCGGCACACGACTCTGACAGAAGTGTCACTCAGCGGAGGCGAAGATGGCACCGGCCAGTAGCGACCACTGCTGGTCCCACTGGGCGGTCGGTGCCCGCTCGAAACCGCTGCGCAGATACTGACGCATGCGCCCCTCCGCCACCGAGACCAGCAGGTTCGCCGAGGCGGTGGCCGGGGTGCCGATGCGCAGATGACCGGTGCTCTCCCCCTCGCGCAGGATCTGCTTGAAGCGGGTCTCCAGATTGTCGTAGAAGCCGTCGACCCGCTGGCGCAGCCTGTCGCCCTCACCCACCAGCGCTTCCCCCAGCAGCACCCGGGTGATCCCCGGATTGCGCTCGGCGAAACCCAGCAGAACGCTCATGGCGTGCTCGCAGCGCACCCGGGGATCGTCCTGCTCATCCATGATCCGGTTGATCAACCCGAAGACCGCCTCCTCGGCGAACTCGATGAGCGCCTCGAACATCTTTCCCTTGCTCGGAAAGTGGCGGTAGAGGGCCGCCTCGGAGACCCCCACCGCCCTGGCCAGACCAGCGGTCGTGATCCGCTCTCCCGGCTGCTCCTCCAGGATCCGCGCCAGAGTCTCGAGGATCTCCTGTCGGCGCTGACCGCGCTTGCGGCCGCCACCTTCTTCAGCCGTTTTCGTTTCGTTCATGACAGTCCTCCCCGGATGAGCGTGCCCACCCCTTCATCGGTAAAGATCTCCAGCAGGACCGCGTGCTCCACCCGTCCATCGACGATGTGAGCGGAACTCACGCCGGCGGCCACGGCGTCCAGAGCGCACCGGATCTTCGGCAACATGCCGCCGTGAACGGTGCCATCAGCGATGAGACCGTCCACCTGACCCGTGGACAGGCCGGTCAGCAGATGGCCGTCGCCATCCAGAAGCCCCGGGGTATTGGTCAGCAGCATCAGCTTCTCCGCCTGCAGGACCTCGGCCAGCTTGCCGGCCACCAGATCGGCGTTGATGTTGTAGGCGGTGCCATCCTCGCCGACCCCGATGGGGGCGATGACGGGAATGAAATCGTCCTCGGCGAGCATGTGAAGAACCGAGGCATCGATGGATTCCACTTCGCCGACGTGGCCCAGATCGACGATCTCCGGCTCTTCCAGTTCCGGGGTCGTGCGCGTGACCTCCAGTTTGTGGGCGCGGATCATGTCGCCGTCCTTGCCGGTCAGACCCACGGCGCAGCCGCCCGCGCTGTTGATGAGCCGCACGATCTCCTTGTTCACCAGACCACCGAGGACCATCTGCACCACGTCCATGGTCTCGGCGTCGGTAACGCGCATGCCGTCGATGAACTCGCTCTCCTTGCCGATGCGCCCGAGCAGTTCGCCGATCTGGGGCCCGCCGCCATGGACCACCACCGGATTCATGCCCACCAGTTTCATCAGTGCCACATCACGGGCGAAACCCCGCTTCAGGTGTTCTTCCACCATGGCATTGCCACCGTACTTGATGACGATGGTCCGGCCGGTGAATCGGCGGATGTAGGGCAGGGCCTCGGTGAGGACATGGGCGACATTCATTGCCTGGGCGGGGTCAAGGCTCATGGGCACTCCAGTAGAAAGTAATTACTCACACCTGAATGGTCATTCTGTCCCACACGCGGGCCGCCTTCAAGTCGCCTCCCGGCCGTCGGGCAAGCCGCCCGCCGCGGGCCGGCTCCCGAGGGGGACCGGCGGTCTCCCCCGGTAACGCGCGGGTCCCCCGCCGCGTTCCCGAAGCGTAACGCTCGCGCCTCCTCAGAACGGCACCGGCGTCCCGTGGGGCAGCGCCGCTGTCAGCGCCTCGCGCAGCGGCCCCTGCAACGTCGCCAGGGCGGCCTCGTTGTCCGCCTCGAAGCGCATGACCAGGGCATCGCGGGTATTGGAAACCCGGATCAGCGCCCAGCCGCCCGGAGCGTCCAGCCGCAGTCCGTCCACGGTGATGCGCTCCCAGTCTCCGGGGAAGGGATGGGCCGCCAGACCCGCCACCAGCGCCAGGGCCTCCACCCGAGGCAGCGGCAGGTGGATCTCCGGGGTGGCGATCCCGCCCGCCAGCGCCAGAAACGGATTGCTTCCCGGTGTCCGGGCGACCACCGCCGCCAGCCGGGCGGCGGCGTAGAGGGCGTCGTCGAAGCCGTACCAGCGATCGGCGAAGAAGAAATGGCCGGTCATCTCCGCGCCGAGGACCGCGTTCTCCTCGGCCATCCGCGCCTTGATCACCGAATGGCCCGACGGCGCCATCACCGGCCGCCCGCCGTACTGGCGCACGCCACGGAACAGCTGCCGGGTCGACTTCACGTCGAAGACCACGGCCGCGCCGGGGGCGCACCCGAGGACCTCCCCCAGGAAGAGGCCGAGGACCCGATCCGGCCAGATCAGCTCGCCGGCGGCGCTGACCACCCCCAGGCGGTCGCCGTCGCCGTCGAAGGCGATACCGAGGTCGGCCCCCTCTGCGGATACGGTCTCGCGCAGGGTCCGCATGTTCTCCGGCCGGGAGGGGTCCGGATGGTGGTTGGGGAAGTGGCCGTCGACATCGCAATAGAGCGGTGTCACCCGGCAGCCCAGGGCCTCGAACAGCCGCACCGCCAGGGGGCCGGCGATGCCGTTGCCCGCGTCGATGACCACGTGCAGCGGACGCTGGAGGGTGATGTCCTCCGCCACCCAGTGGCAGTACTCGCCGTCGATGCGCGTCTCGCGATAGCCGCCCGGCTCGGCCGGCGGCGGCAGCCCCGCTTCCAGCCGGCGATGCAGGTCGGCAATGGCGTCACCATAGAGGGTATGGCGGTTGATGGCGATCTTCAGACCGTTGTCGGCGGCCGGGTTGTGGCTGGCGGTGACCATCACCCCGCAGCCGCCGGCCAGTCGCCAGGCGCCGTACCAGAGCAGCGGCGTCGGCGCCTCGCCCATGTCCACCACGTCGAGGCCACCGGCGCGCAGTCCCTCGACGACCTGTGCAGCGAACGCCGGGCCGGAGAGACGGCCATCGCGGGCCACCACCATGGCATCGGCGCCGGCCTCGCGCGCGGCGGCGGCAATGGCGCGCCCCAGCCAGTGGCCGCCGTTGGCGGCGAGGAGCTGCTCCGCCGGCCCCCGGATGTCGTAGGTCCGGAACACCTCCGTCGACAGCGTGGCCGGTGGGGTTTCGGGGTTCGGTGCGCCGCTCATCGGGCTTACCTCAGTGGCGTCCGGTGTGGCCGAAACCACCCCCGGCGCGGTCGCTGGCCTCGAATTCCTCCACCCACTCCAGCTCCGCCGGGATGACCGGCACGAAGACCAGTTGGGCGATGCGCTCCCCCGGCTCCACAGTGAAGGTCTCCTCGCCCCGGTTCCAGCAGGAGACCTTCAACTCGCCCTGGTAGTCGGAATCGATGAGGCCGACCAGATTGCCGAGCACGATGCCGTGTTTGTGGCCGAGACCGGAGCGCGGCAGGATCACCGCCGCCATGTTCGGGTCACCCATGTGCACCGCCATGCCGGTCGGGATCAGTTCACAGTCGCCGGGACCCAGTGTCAGCGGCGCGTCCAGACAGGCGCGCAGGTCGATCCCGGCACTGCCGTCGGTGGCGCGCTCCGGCAGCGGAAAGGTGTCCCCCAGACGGGGGTCCAGACGTTTGACGGGGATTCGGGTCATGGTCGGGCGCTTCCTCCGGTTTCCTGGGTGTGCTGCTGGATGTGCTCGGTGACGAGCACGATCAGTTCGCGGGCCAGCGCCGGTTTCGGTGCCGGACCCAGTTCCTGCTCGCGGTCCGCCCCGATCACCACCAGGGCGTTGTCATCGGTATCGAAGCCGAGACCGGGACCGACGCGGTTGGCGGCGACGAGATCCAGTCCCTTGCGTTCACGCTTTTCCCGCGCCCGCTCCACCACCCGGTCGGTCTCGGCGGCGAAGCCGACCACCCAGGGGCGCGGCTTGGCGGCGGCCACCGTGGCGACGATGTCGGGATTCAAGGTCAACGGCAGCGTCGTCGCCGCGTCGGCCTTCCCGATCTTGCCGGCGGCCGCCTCCGCCGGGCGAAAATCGGCCACCGCGGCGGCGGCGATGAAGAGGTCGCAGGCGTCCATCCGGGCGGCGACGGCCTCGGCCATATCGGAGGCGGTCTCCACGTCCACCCGCGTCACACCCGCCGGCGTGGCCAGTGCCACCGGCCCGCTGATCAGGACCACCTCCGCGCCGGCCTCGCGGGCGGCGGCGGCAACGGCAAAACCCATCCGGCCGGAAGAGCGATTGGAGAGGTAGCGAACCGGGTCCAGCGGCTCGCGGGTCGGCCCGGCGGTGATCACCACCTGCATCCCGGACAGCGGCCCCGGCGCCCCCAGCTCGGCAATCACCGCCGCCACCAGCGCCTCCACCTCCAGCAGCCGACCGCTGCCCTCCTCGCCGCAGGCCAGCGCCCCGCTCTCCGGCCCCCAGACGCGCACGCCCCGTTCCCCGAGGCGCGTGACATTGGCGCGGGTCGCCGGGTTCTCCCACATGGCGCTGTTCATCGCCGGGGCCACTGCCACTGGTGCGCGCGTGGCCAGCGCCACCGCCGCGATCAGATCATCGGCCCGCCCCCCGGCCAGCCGCGCCAGCCGGTCCGCGGTGGCCGGAGCCAGCACCACCAGATCGGGCCAGCGGGCCAGCTCGATGTGGTCCATGCCCGCCTCTGCCTCGGCGTCAAGCAGCGCCGTGCGAACCGGATGGCCCGAGACCGCCTGGAAGGTCAGCGGGGTCACGAAGGCCGTGGCCGCGCCGCTCATCATCACCCGCACCTCGGCGCCGGCATCACCAAGGCGGCGCACCAGATCCACCGCCTTGTACGCGGCGATGCCTCCGCCGACGCCAATGAGGACGCGTTTGCCGCTGAGTTCGTTCATGTGCGGGAGTGTACCAAATTCCCCGGTTAGGGCTGCGAACCCGGTCAGGTTCTGCATTATTCCTGACGATGGGGGCGGTTGGATCGCGGGGCCGGACCCGGGCGGGGTACCACCGCCTCCCAGCACTTGCGACGCACCCTGCGGGAGTCCTCGCTGTTCGACCCGATTCTTGAGCCGGATCCAGGTCCTGGCGACCAGGGCTTGCCAGGGGGGCATTTGGGCGCTGTAATGGGCCGAGGCAAGTCAACGTGCGGGTCGGGAACGCCCGCACACCACCGGTCAAGGAGGACCCGAACCATGTCCATTCGTCACTGGCCCGAGGGTGAACGCCCTCGGGAACGCCTGCTCAACCAGGGCGCCGCAGCGCTATCCGACGCCGAACTCCTCGCCATCTTCCTGCGCACCGGCAGTCGCGGCCGCTCCGCCGTCGATCTCGGGCGCGATCTGCTCGACACCTTCGGTGGTCTGCGCCCCCTGCTCGAGGCCGACCGCCGCACCTTCTGCGCCCATCACGGCCTCGGCGAGGCCTCCTTCGTCCAGCTCCAGGCCGTACTGGAGATGGCCCGGCGCCACCTGGCGGCCCGCATCGAGCGTTACGACACCATCACGGGTCCCGAGACCACCCGCGCCTTCCTGACCACCCAGCTGCGCCACCGCCCCGACGAGGTCTTCGCCTGTCTCTTCCTGGACAACCGCCACCGCATCCTCGCCTTCGAGCCACTCTTCCACGGCACCATCAACGGCGCCTCGGTCCACCCCCGGACCATCGTTCGTCGCTCGCTGCAGCACAATGCCGCCGCGGTCATCGCGGCCCACAACCACCCCTCCGGGATCGCCGAGCCCAGCAGCGCCGATCGCCAGATCACCACCCAGCTCCGCGACGCCCTGCGGGTCATCGACGTGCGCCTTCTCGACCACTTCGTCATCGGCGAGGAGATCGTCTCGTTCGCCGAGCGGGGGCTGCTGTGATTTGCAGTTCCGGCGCGAGTCATGGTATAAATCGCGGTTTGCTGTGGACCGTCCGTGTCGTTTCGGGCGGCTGACGAGAACCGAATTTCCGAGGGGCCAGAATCATGTCCAAGGTTTGTCAGGTGACGGGCAAGCGTCCGATCACCGGAAACAATGTTTCCCACGCCAACAACAAGACCAAGCGCCGGTTTCTGCCCAACCTGCACAACCACCGGTTCTGGGTCGAAAGCGAGCAGCGCTTCGTCCGGCTGCAGGTGAGCAGCAAGGGCATGCGCATCATCGACAAGAAGGGCATCGACACGGTACTCGCCGACATGCGCAAGCGCGGCGAACGGGTCTAGGAGGCGATCATGCAGGAAAAGATTCGACTGGTGTCCTCGGCCGGAACCGGCCATTTTTACACCACCACGAAGAACAAGCGCAACATGCCGGAGAAGATGGAGATCAAGAAGTTCGATCCGGTTGTGCGTCAGCACGTGATGTACAAGGAAGCCAAGATCAAGTAACCGCGATCGCGCCGTCCCCGACGGCGTCCTGGCCCACGAGAAAGGCCCGCCGGACGGCGGGCCTTTCTCGTTCATGGCAAGGAACCAACCCTGCACGGCCGCCCCGCACCTCGGGACCCTCCGCCGAGCCGCAGAACGCCAGGGGCTCAGGCCAGTGACCGCTGCCGCACCGTATACCCCCGCAACCGCCGTGCGAACTCCGCCAGCACCTCGATCCCGGAACTCTCCGCCTGCGCGCACCACTCCTTCAGTGACTTCAACCGCTGTTCATGGCTAACAGAAGTCTGCTGCCAGATGGCCTGGAGCTGCTCGCGATAGGCCTGTGCGGTGCGCAGTCGGGGAGAACTTTGCACCGCCGCCGCCAGCGCCTGCCGCGCCTCGGGAGCCGTCAGGTTCTCGTCCTTGCGCAACGCCCGGTGGAGCCGTCGCAGCTGACGCCGCACCGGTCCGGCGTCCTCGTCCATGTGGCGTATCTCGTCGCGCAGCAACCGGTCCATCACATCGCGACTGTAGCGGGCCAGAACCTGCATCCGATTGGTGACGATGGCGCGCACCGTATCGGTATCCGCTTCCTCCTTTGCTACCACGACAACGCGCGGCGCCTCCTTTTTGACTTTGGCCAGACCCAGCGCGGCGAGCACGCGGATGTAGAACCAGCCGAGGTCGAATTCGCCGGGACGATGGCTGAAACGCGCCGAACTGGCGTGGGCGTGATGGTTGTTGTGCAGTTCTTCGCCCCCGATGACGATCCCCCACGGAACAATGTTGGTGGAGGCGTCGGTGGTGGCATGGTTGCGATACCCCCAATAGTGGCCGATCCCGTTGATGACACCGGCGGCCCAGAACGGGATCCACATCATCTGCACCGCCCAGATGGCGATGCCGATCAACCCGAACAGAGCGACATCGATGGCCAGCATCAGCACGATGCCACCGACGGCGAAGCGACTGTAGACGTTGCGCTCCACCCAGTCGTCCGGCGCGCCCTTGCCGTACTGCCGCACTGTTTCCGCATTACGTGCCTGCTGGCGGTAGAGATAAGCCCCCTCGAACAGGACCCGGCCGATGCCGTGGATCTGCGGACTGTGCGGGTCCTCCTCGGTCTCCACCCTGGCGTGATGCTTGCGATGCACCGCAACCCACTCGCGAGTCACCATGCCGGTGGTCAGCCAGAGCCAGAAGCGGAAGAAGTGACTGACCACCGGGTGCAGCGTCAACGCCTTGTGCGCCTGATTCCGATGGAGATAGATGGTCACCCCCGCAATGGTAACGTGGGTCACCGCGAGGGCGAAGAGGAGATAGCCCCACCACGGGGTATTGCTGAGCAGGCCTTGCCACATAGTGCGTTACACCTCGAAAGAACGGCGGTACGACATGTACCCAGATTAGCACGCCGACCAAACGGCACAATATCCCGGGGGAAACCGGACGGTCCGGGGTTCGACCGTTTCCCGGCGTGCGAGGGGTTGGCCCCCCTGATAGACTGCTTCGCTCCCCGGATCCACTGCACCGCTGCCACGAGGATCGCCACGTGCCCGAACTCCCGGAGGTCGAAACCACCCGCCGGGGCCTGGAGCCCCACCTTCCGGGCCGGATTGTGGCCGCCGTGGTGGTCCGCCAGCCGAAACTGCGCTGGCCGATCCCGCCCGATCTCGCCGAGATCCTGAGCGGCGGGCTCGTCCACACCGTGGCGCGGCGGGCGAAGTACCTGCTGCTGCACATCCACGACCCGGCAACCGGGCGGGAATGCGGCACCCTGGTCCTTCACTTGGGCATGTCCGGCAGCCTCCACGTGGTCGACGCGGCCACCCCGCCCCGGCGCCACGACCATCTGGATGTCGTCCTCGACGATGGCCGCTGCCTGCGCCTCCACGACCCGCGCCGCTTCGGCTCGGTCCACTGGCAGCCCGCCGGCGAGACCCTCGCCCTGTTCCACGAGCTCGGCCCCGAACCGCTGAGCGAGGCCTTCGACGGCGACCACCTCCACCGCCGCTCCCGGGGCCGCCGCCAGGCGGTCAAGGCCTTCCTCATGGACAATCGCACCGTGGTCGGCGTGGGCAACATCTACGCCACCGAGGCCCTGTTCCGCGCCGGGATCCATCCGGCTCGGGCCGCCGGCCGCATCGGCCGGGAACGTTACCACCGGCTGGCGGCGGCCGTGGTCACCGTGCTGGAAGAGGCCATCACCGTGGGCGGGACCACCCTGCGCGACTTCACCGCCGCCGACGGCCAGCCCGGCTATTTCCGGATCCAGCTGGCCGTCTACGGCCGCGCCGGCGAACCGTGCCCCGCCTGCGGCCGCCCCCTGCTCGGCCGCACGATCGGCCAGCGCAACAGCGTCTACTGCGGCCACTGCCAGCACTGAAGGAAGTCCGGAGGAAAAGCGACGAAGGGAGTCGGCGAAGCCGAGGAGAAACATCAGTGGGGCGCCGGCGCGCCTTCAATCAGCCGTTGCAGGCGCCACCAGAACCGGCCGCACCTCAGCTTTCCCTTCGCCGCGCGGGTCACTGGCCGCCTCCAGTACCTCTCCCCGGCGCACGACCAGTTGCAGGTCGCCGAACGGCCGCACCTCTTCGAGGACATGGCCCCGTTCGGCGAGCTCCTCGCGCACCGACGCCGGGATCGCCGCCGGCTCGTGCTCGATGACGTCGGGCAGGTACTGGTGGTGGAAACGCCCCCGCTCGGCGATGGTCGATGCCCCGTCCCCGTCCATGACGCCGAAGGCGGCCTGCAGGACGGTGGTGATGATCCGGCTACCGCCGGGGCTCCCGAGGATCGCCAGCCGATCGGCCTTCTCCAGAAAGGTCGGTGTCATGCTGGAGAGCGGCCGGCGCCCGGCGCCGACGGCATTGGCCTCGCCCTGGACCAGCCCGTAGGCGTTGGGCCGCCCCGGTTCGGCGGCGAAGTCGTCCATCTCGTTGTTCAGCAGCACACCGGTTCCGGGGGGCATGAAGCCGGAGCCGAAGGGGTAGTTGATGGAGAGGGTCGCCGCCACCCGGTTGCCCTCGGTGTCCAGCAGCGAGAAATGGGTGGTACTGGGCCCGCCACCGGCGTCGACCACCGGCGGCAACGCCGCGCTGTCGGTGGCCCGACCGGGGTGGATGGTGGCCCGCTGGCCGGCGGCGTAGGCGGGATCCAGCAGGGTCTCCAGCGGCATCGCCACATGATCGGGATCGCCGAGATGGGCATTGCGGTCGCGATAGGTGCGCCGCAGGGCCTCGACCACGTAATGGAGTCGATCGGCCTCGTCGGCCCCCTCGAGGTCGTAGCCGGAGAGAATGTTCAGGGTCTGTGCCAGGACCACGCCGCCGGACGACGGCGGCGCGGCGGCGGTCAACGTCCAGCCGTCGTACTCGCTCCGAATGGGCTCGCGCTCCACCACCCGGTAGTCGGCCAGGTCCTCCGGCATCCAGATCCCGCCCTCGGCGCGCACACCTTCAACCAGAGTCTCGGCGAAGTCACCCTCGTAGAAGGCCGCAGCACCCTCGTCGGCCAGGCGTTCCAGCAGGTCCGCCAGCGCCGGCTGGGTGATCCGGTGGCCCACGTCCGGCACCTCGCCGTTGTCGAGGAAGATCGCGGCGGCATCCCCGGAGGCGGCCAGGGCGTCGCGGCGGAACCCCGCCAGCCGGTGGTAGGTCGGAGTGACCGGGACCCCCTCGCGCGCCGCGCGGATGGCGGGGCGCAGGTTTTCCGCCAGCCCCAGCCGACCATGTTCACGGGTGATGTGCACCAGTGCTGCCGGGGTCCCGGGGATGCCGGCGGCCAGCGGGCCGTTCATCGAGGCCCCCTCGAGCCGCTCGCCCTCCTCGTCCAGGTAGAGGTCGTGGTCGGCCTCTGCCGGGGCCGTCTCGCGGCCGTCGACCATCACCGCCGGGGTTTCGTCGCCGGCGAGCAGCCAGAAGCCGCCGCCGCCGAGGCCGGAGCCGTACGGCTCGACCACGGCCAGCGTCGCGGTGACCGCCACCGCCGCGTCGAAGGCATTGCCGCCGGCCTCCAGGGTCTCGAAGGCGGCGGCGGTGGCCACCGGATGGGCCGTCGCCACCGCCGCCTTCGACGCACCGCTCTCCTCCTTGACCGGTGCCCCGGCGGCGGCCCACAGCGGCAGGGCCGTCATCAGCAACAGCACTCCGAGTCCACCGCTCGACGCGGCCCGCCGGCGCGGGCCACGCGCCGTTCCCGTGGCGGCGCCATTGCACCGCCACGACACACTCCCTCCCGGCAGGGCTCGGGCTCTCATCGGGGTCAGCCGGTCAGCTTTTCGTACTTGGCCATCAACTGATCCTGCGTCTCCTCGTGCTCCGGGTCGACGATGATGCAGTCCACCGGACAGACCTCGATGCACTGGGGTTCATCATAGTGGCCCACGCACTCGGTGCAGAGGGCGGGGTCGATGACATAGATCTCCTCGCCCATGGAGATGGCCTCGTTGGGGCACTCGGGCTCGCAGACATCGCAGTTGATGCATTCGTCGGTAATCATCAGGGCCATGGCACTCTCGCTCCTCTGGTTGCGGTTCAGCCCGGTGGCAACTCGGTCGGGGACAGATGCTAGCCCAAACGGGCCTTCAGTGCAGCCTCGACTTTTGCATGGACAAAGGGACTGACATCACCTCCGAGGGCGGCGATCTCGCGGATGAGCGTGGCCGAGAGGAAGGTATTGCCCTCCGACGGGGTCAGAAAGAGGGTCTCGACTTCCGGTGCCAGGCGTCGGTTCATGCTCGCCAGCTGGAACTCGTATTCGAAATCGGATACCGCCCGCAAGCCGCGAACCAGCACCTGGGCGCGCCGCTCCCGGACGAAATCCACCAGCAGGTTATCGAAACCGACCACCGTGACGTTGTCGAGTTCGCTCAGCACCTCCGTCACCAGGGCCACCCGCTCGTCGTGCCCGAACAGCGGCGCCTTGCCCGGATTGGCCGCCACTGCGACGATCACCTCGTCGAAGAGATGGGCCGCCCGGCCGATGAGCTCGCCGTGGCCGTGGGTGATGGGATCGAAGGTGCCCGGATAGACCGCTTTCACTGCCATCGTCTATGCCTCGCCATCCGTCTCCGGGATCTCCCGGCGCAGGAGATCATACCGCACTCCCCCGGCGATGCGCTGCCGGTGGTGATACCAGGTCGCCGGCCAGATCGGTTCCTCCCCGTGAGCCGGGGTCTCGGCGTAGATCCGGGCGTCCGCCGCCAGCCAGCCGCCTGCTTCCAGGGCGGCGGCCACCGGTTGCCACAGGTCGGCGTCGAAGGGCGGGTCCAGAAAGACGATGTCGAAGGGCTCTGCGGGGCCCTTGAGCCAGCGCAGGGCATCCTGTTGCTCCACACGGACCGCCTCGGCCTCCAGCCGCGTCACCTGCTCGCGCAGGCTGTGGGCCACCGGCGCGGCGCGCTCCACCAGTACCGCCCCGGAAGCCCCGCGGGAGAGCGCCTCCAGGCCGAGCACGCCACTACCGGCGAAGAGATCGAGACAATGCGCCCCGGAGAGATCCGGAGCGAGCCAGTTGAACAGCGTTTCGCGTACCCGGTCCGGGGTCGGGCGCAGACCACGACCCTCGGGCACCGGCAACCGCCGCCCACGCCAGCGACCGGCGATGATGCGAACGCCCCCGCTCCTACTCACGCCGTCCCACGGTGACCACTAGCAGCCGGTCCGGGTCCACCCGCCGCTGGAATGCGTCGCGGATGTCCTCCGCCGAAACCGCCTCGATGTTTTCGACGAAACGATCCAGGTAGTCCAGCGGCAACTCATGGAAGCCGATCATGGCGAGGTAGCCGAGGATCTTGCTGTTACTGTCGATCCGCAGTGGAAAGCCGCCGACCAGGTTGTCCCGACTGCGCTTGAGTTCCTCCTTGCTCGGGCCTTCCTCGATGAAGCGTTCCAGGGTGTCGCGCAGAACCTCTTCCGCCTCTCCGGCCTGATCGGTACGCGTCTGCAGCCCCATGATGAACGGGCCCTTCCGGGCCCGCGGCTGGAAATAGCTGTAAGCGCTGTAAGCGAGGCCGCGTTCCTCGCGGATCTCGTCCATGATCCGCGAACCAAAGCCGGAGCCGCCGAGCACGTGGTTGCCCACGAACAAGGCCCAGTAATCGTCGTCCCCGCGCGCCATTCCGGGCTGTCCCGCCAACAGGTGGATCTGGCCCGCAGGGAAGTCGACATGCTCCGTCCGTGCTTCCTCCAAGGCCGGCACCTCGGGCAGAGCCTTCGCTGCCTCGCCCCGTTCCAGATGGGCCGTGGCCTGCTCGGCCAGCTCCTCGGCCCGCTGGCGTTCGACATCACCGACGATGGCCACCACGGCGTTGGCAGCGACATAGTAGCGCTGGTGGAAAGCCGCCAGCTGGTCGCGCTCCAGCGCCTCCACGGTGGCCTTGCGGCCGCGCACCGGGTGGGCGTAAGGATGTTCACCGTACAGGGTCTGGTGGAAGGTCTTGCTGGCCACGGTTCCCGGGTCCTGACGCGAGCGCTCGATCCCCACCAGGGTCCGCCGCCGTTCGCGCTCGAAGGCCGCCCGGGGAAAGGTCGGTCGGCCGAGGACATCGGCAAACACGTCCATGGCGCCGTCCAGAACCTCGTCCCGGGCCAGCGAACGCAGGGAAACACTGGCGGTATCGCGGCCGGTCGACACCGAGAGCTCCGCCCCGACCGCCTCCAGTTCCTCGGCGATGACCTCCTCGTCGCGATGGGCTGTCCCGCGCTCGAGCATCCGCGCGGTCAGCGCCGCGAGACCATGGTGTTCGCCATCGCGGGCACTTCCGGCGTCGAGGGCGACCCGCAGGTCGACCATGGGCAGCTCAGGGGCCCGAACGTAGTAGACCCGGGCCCCGTTGTCCGTCTCCCAGTGCTCGATGGTCGGCTGGGCGTGGGCCAGCAGCGGCAGGCAGAGCCAGCCCGCCAGGAGCAGCACGCCCCGCCGGACCGCGCCTCGCCCGTTCGATTCAGTGAACGGCATCGCCGAGCCCTCCGTCATTGCCCGGCTGCCGGGGCATCGCCCCGTCCGCGCCGGTCGGTTCCAGGATACCGACGGTCAGGCCGTCGTCGGTGAAGTAGCGCTCCGCCACGGCGCGGACATCCTCGGCGGTCACCGCCTCGATGCGATCGACGTACTCCAGGACCGTCTCCCAGCCGAGGCCGACGGTCTCCGCGAGCCCCAGCCGCATGGCCTGATAGAAGGTCGAATCGCGCTGGTAGATCTCGCTGGCGACCACCCGGGCCTTGACCCGTTCCAGTTCGGTCTCGTCGATGTCGCCGGCGGCCAGCGCCCGTGCCTCGTCGCGCAGCGCCGTTTCCAGGGTCTCCACGTCGCCTTCCGCCGTCGGCGTGCCGGTGAGCAGGAAGAGGGTCTGCATCCGATCGTAGAGGCCGTAGTGGGCGGACGCGGAGCTGGCCATCTCATCCTCGCGCACCAGCCGCCGTTGCAAGCGCGCACTGTCGCCACCGGCCAGCAGCCCGGCGGCCACCTCCAGGGCATAGGCCTCGTCGGCCTCCTCGGCGGTTTTCAGGGACGGCACCTTGTAGCCGAGCCGCACCTGTGGCACCCGCGCGGCATCACGCACGGTCACCCGGCGCGGCCCCTGCTGCTCCGGCTCCCGGCGCGGCTTCACCTCCGGCTCGGGCCCCGCCTCGATGGCGCCGAAGTGGCGTTCGGCGGCGTCGAAGACGGCCTCCGGCTCCACCGCGCCGACCACCACGAGGATGGCGTTGCCGGGATGGTAGAAACGCGCGTACCAGCGCTCCATGTCCTCGAGCGTCATGTTCTCGAGGTCATTCATCCAGCCGATGATCGGGTTGCCATAGGGCGAGGCCTGCCAGGCGGCGGCGTTGAAGGCCTCGCGCAGCTTTGCCCCGGGCTGGTCCTCGGTGCGCAGTCGGCGCTCCTCCTTGACCACCTCGACCTCCTTGCGAAACTCCGCCTCCTCCAGCAGCAGGTTGGCCATGCGATCGGCCTCCAGCTCCAGGGCGATCTCCAGGCGATCGGCGGCGAGCTGCTCGAAATAGGCGGTATAGTCGCGACCGGTGAAGGCGTTCTCGCGTCCGCCCTGCTCGCGAATGATGCGCGAGAATTTGCCGGGCCCCACTTCGTCGGTGCCCTTGAACATCATGTGTTCCAGAACGTGGCTGCTCCCGGTGATCCCGCCGTGCTCGTAGCTCGAGCCCACTGGATACCAGATCTGGCTGACCACCGTGGGAGCCCGTTCGTCGGTCTGGACCAGGACCTTGAGCCCGTTGTCCAGGTCTCGCTCATGGACCTCGGCCCCGGCCGGCAGGGCCAGCAGACAGAGCAGTCCGGTGATGATCCGGCGCATGTATCGTTTCCTCTCTCGCGCCCCTCGGGGCGATTTATCCCGCTCGCGGGTAAGATGCTAGGATAGCGAGTCACGAGGCCGATGGGCAAAGCGCCCGTCGGCCGATGACATCACCCTGTAGACCTCGGATGCCATGTTCGGTTTCAAGAAGAAGGAAGACCAGCCCGCCGCCCCGATCGAGGAAAAGCCCGGCCTCCTCGGCCGACTGCGCGATCGCCTGGCGCGCACCCGGGGCGGGCTGACCGACGGCCTGGCCGATCTCTTCCGCGGCCGCGCCCTGGACGACGACCTGCTCGAGGAGCTGGAGACCCGGCTGCTCGGCGCCGATGTCGGGGTCGAGGCGACCCGGCGCGTCATCGACGACCTGACCCGGCGGGTCTCACGCAAGGAACTGTCCGATGGCGATGCCCTGCTCGCCGCCCTGCGCGAGGACCTGGCCGCCCTGCTGGAGCCGGTGGACGCCCCGCTGGAGCTGTCGGCGCAAAACGGCGAGCCCTTCGTCATCCTGATGGTGGGCATCAACGGCGCCGGCAAGACCACCACCATCGGCAAGCTGGCGCAGCGCTACCAGGAGCAGGGTCTCTCGGTGGTCCTCGGTGCCGCCGACACCTTCCGCGCCGCCGCCACCGAGCAGCTCGAGGCCTGGGGCGAGCGCACCGGCGTGCCGGTGATCCGCGGCGCCGAGGGCAGCGATCCCGGCGCGGTGGCCCACGATGCGGTCCAGGCGGCGCGCTCGCGCAAGGCCGATGTGCTCATCATCGACACCGCCGGACGCCTGCATACCCAGTCCAATCTCATGGAGGAGCTGGCCAAGGTGCGCCGGGTGGTCGGCAAGCAGCTCCCCGACGCCCCCCATGAGGTGATGCTCGTCCTCGACGGCGGCACCGGCCAGAACGCCCTGAATCAGGCGCGCCAGTTCCACGAGTCACTGGGGGTCACCGGCCTCGCCATCACCAAGCTCGACGGCACCGCGCGCGGCGGCGTGCTCTTCGCGCTGGCCTCGAGCCTCGAGATCCCCATTCGCTTCATCGGTGTCGGCGAAGCGGCGGCCGACCTGCGCCCCTTCGACGCCGACGAATTCGTCGACGCCGTCCTGGCCCCCTGAGGCGCGCCGTGGCCCTGGTCGAACTGCACGCCATCTACAAGCGCTATCCGGCGGGCTATGACGCCGTGCGCGCCGTCAATCTGCAACTGCAACGCGGCGAGATGGCCTTCCTGACCGGCCATTCGGGAGCCGGCAAGAGCACCCTGCTCAAGCTCATGGCCCTGATGGAGCGGCCCACGCAGGGACAGCTCTTCTTCGACGGGCGCAATGTCAGCCGCCTTGCCCGACGGCGCATCCCCTACCTGCGTCGTCGGATCGGGGTCATTTTTCAGGACCACCGCCTGCTCCACGACCGCGATGTCTTCACCAATGTCGCCATGCCGCTGATCATCGCCGGCTTCCGCCACCAGGATGTGGGACGCCGGGTCCGCGCGGCTCTGGATATGGTGGGACTGCTGGGCAAGGAGAAGCGCAATCCGGTCACCCTCTCCGGCGGGGAACAGCAGCGCGTCGGCATCGCCCGCGCGGTCGTCAACAAGCCCGACCTGCTGCTGGCCGACGAGCCCACCGGTAACCTCGATCCGGAGCTCTCCGCCGAGATCATGGGCCTGTTCGAACAGTTCAATCACGTCGGTGTGACCACCTTCATCGCCAGCCATGACCTGGAGCTGGTGCGCCGCACCGGACGCCGGGTCATCGCCCTGCGCGATGGCCTGCTGGTCGGTGACGAGGCGGAGACGGCGACATGAGCGCGCGTGACGCTACTCCACGCGGTGCCTCGCGCGGGCTCCGCCGGGAGCAGCTGGGTGGTCGCCTGGCCCAGCATCGCGCCACCGCACGGGAGAGCCTGTTGCGCCTGCTCGGTTCCCCGCTCTCCTCCTTTTTTACCGCGGCGGTCATCGCCATCGCACTGGCCCTCCCGGCCGCCCTGAGCACCCTGGTCGATGCCATGGATCGGCTGGCCGCTGGCTGGGGGGCCAGTGCCACCGAGATCGCCGTCTACCTTGACCCGGCGGCAGACGAGGCGCGCGCCGAGGCACTGGCCGAGGAACTGGACGGCCGCGACACCGTCGCGGAGGTGGAATTCATCCATCGCGCCGCCGCCATGGCGAGCTTCCGTGATCGCTCCGGACTCGGAGATGTCCTCGATACCCTGGAGGAGAATCCACTGCCGCATACCCTCGTCCTGCACCCTGCCCTGGAACATCCCGAAGCGCTGGAGACGCTGCGCGCCGAGGTCGCCGCCCTCGATGACGTGGACCAGGCCCGACTGGATCGCGAGTGGCTGGAGCGCCTGCACGCCATCCTCGAGCTGGGGCGCCAGGTGGTGGCGGTACTCGCCGCTCTGCTCGCGCTCGGGGTTCTGCTCATCATCGGCAACACCATCCGGCTCGCCATCGAGAACCGTCGTGAGGAGATCACCATCATCCAGCTCATCGGCGCCACCGATGCCTTCGTGCGCCGACCGTTCCTCTACACCGGGATCTGGTTCGGCCTCGGCGGCGGGCTGCTGGCCATCGTCCTGGTCAACGTGGCCCTCGGTATCCTCCACAGCCCGGCCCGGGACCTCGCCTCCCTCTACGACAGCAGCTTTCGGCTCGGCTGGATGGCCCCCGGCGACGCCGGCCTGGTGCTGGCCGCCGGCGCCGGTCTCGGCCTCGTCGGCGCCTGGTTCGAGGTCGGCCGCCACCTGCGCGCCACCGCTCCCCGCTGACAAATCCCACTGCATCTGTCGGGAACTTTCCGGCAGACCTTGAAGTCTATTAAAGCAGTTACTAAATTAGGGGCATTGGTGTGAACGAACGAGGAGGTCAAACCAGCATGACTCTGAACGCAATGCAGCTCGGGATCCCCAGCAGCAGCCTGGAGGCCTATACCCGCGCGGTGAACGCCATCCCGGTCCTCAGCGTGGACGAGGAGCAGCGTCTGGCCCGACAGTACCACGAGGAGAACGACCTGGACGCGGCTCGCCAGCTCGTCATCTCCCATCTCCGGTTCGTGGTGCGCATTGCCCGGGGCTACAACGGCTACGGCCTGCCGCAGGCCGATCTGATTCAGGAGGGCAACATCGGCCTGATGAAGGCGGTGAAGCGCTTCGATCCGAACATCGGCGTACGGCTGGTCTCCTTCGCGGTGCACTGGATCCGGGCGGAGATGCATGAGTACATCCTGCGCAACTGGCGCATCGTGAAAGTCGCCACCACCAAGGCGCAGCGCAAGCTTTTCTTCAATCTGCGCAACGCCAAGAAGCGCCTGGGCTGGTTCACACGCGACGAGGTGGAATCGGTGGCCAGTGATCTGGGAGTCAGCACGGAGAATGTACTCGAGATGGAGTCGCGCCTGGCCAATCGCGACACCGCATTCGACGCCCCCACCGACGATTCCGACGACGAGGGGCCACTGGCACCGGCGGCCTACCTCGAGGATTCCGGCTCCGATCCGGCCCGGGTGGTCGAGGCCGATCAGGACGAGACCAACCAGACCGCCCAGCTACGAGCCGCCCTCGACGGACTGGACGAGCGCAGCCGCGACATCGTCAGCCAGCGCTGGCTGCGGGAACCCAAGGCCACCCTGCAGGAGCTGGCCGACGAGTACGGCGTCTCTGCCGAACGGATCCGTCAGCTGGAGAAGGCGGCCATGAAGAAACTGCGTGGCGGCCTGGGGACTCTGGCCGCCTGACTCCGGGGGTCACTTCACCACCGGGCCATGAAAAAGGCCGCATCCTCTCGGGATGCGGCCTTTTTTCATGGCCCGGACATCGGGATCCCGAACGTCCGGGAGCAGGAGCCGGTCCTCAGCCGAAGAGGACAACCGAAAGGAACGAAAGGTAGCTGATGACCACCAGTCCCCACGTCAGAACCAGCGGAAAATTCTGGAAGGTAAACAGTTTTTTCATGGTGATTTCCTCCTGACTGTCAATCCGCAGTACCAAACTACCCTTACAAGGGATAGCAATGCTTTGACTGGAGTCAAGGGGAGGACGTGGCCTGCCCGGCGGACAAGCCACGGGGACCGGCTCAGCCGAAGATGACCACCGACAGGAAGCTCAACCAGGAGAAGGCGATGAGGGCGACGGTAAAGGTCATCGGAAAATTATCGAAGGTAAAAAGCTGCTTCATGACATGCTCCCGGTTTCTGAATAAGCGGGCCGCGCCCGCGCGGTCGCGCTATCGTAGCGACCCCGACCGTCACAATCAAGCTTTTCCGTCATCCCGACCACTCTGTTCTTCATCGTCCTCGCGCGGCTGACGAACCGGGATCCGGGGGTCGTCGTCATCCATCAGGATGCGGTGGGCCGGCCCTTCCAGATCCTCGAACTGGCCATTGCGCACGGCCCACGCGAAGCCGTAGGCGATCACGGCAATGACTGCCACGCCCAGCGGGATCAGAAGATAGAGTATTTCCATGCGGCACCCATGATTGCGCTTGCGAAGCGGACCCATGTTACGTCTTCTGTTCGGCCTCCGCCACAGTGTCCCCGGAGGGATCGGTGCCCCGCACGGGGGGAGGCGGTGCGGCCAGCCGCAACGCGTTGATCACGACGATCAGGGAGCTCAGCGACATGCCCAGAGCGGCAAGCCAGGGGGTCAGCAGTCCGGCGGCGGCCACCGGCAGGGCGACCCCGTTGTAACCCAGAGCCCAGACGATGTTCTGTCGCACCACACGCCGGGTTGCCCGCGCCTTGTCGACGGCGCGGTACAGGGCCTCCAGACGCTCGCTGTGAAGGACCAGGTCGGCGCTGGCCCGCGCCAGGTCCGTGCCCCGAGCCATGGCCACGGAGACATGCGCGCCTGCCAGCACCGGAGCGTCGTTGACGCCGTCTCCGACCATGACCACCGTCTCTCCGGCCGCCTGCCGCTCGGCCACCGCCGCCCACTTGGCCTCGGCGTCCAGACCCGATTGATGAAAATCGAGTCCCAGGTTCACGGCCACTTCCGCACAGGCGGCCTCGGTGTCACCGGAGAGCATCCCCACTCGTATCTCCCTGGCCCGCAGCTGTGCGACGGCCTCCCGGGCATCCGGACGCAGGGTGTCGCCCAGTTCGAACAGAGCCACCACCCCCCGCTCACTGGCCAGCAGTACCGGAGTCATCCCCCGGCTGCCCATGCAATCTTCGACCTCCGCCATCCCCGGCGCCTGTTCACCGAATTCAGCTCGGATCCAGACCGGACTCCCCAGCCACCAGCGCTGTCCGTTGACCACCCCGGTCACCCCGCGACTGGTGCGCGCCTCGATGGACTCGGCCCGCATCCCTCCTCCGCCATACCGGGCAATGGCTCGCGCCACCGGATGGTCGCTGCCGCTTTCCAGGGCCGCGGCGATGGCGCGCGGATGCTCGCCGGACTCGCCGCCGACGACGTGGAATGCCTGCACGGTGGGACCTCCGCGTGTCAGCGTTCCGGTCTTGTCGAAGATGACGGTATCGACCCCGGCCAGCCCTTCCAGAACATGGCCGCGTGTACTCAGCAGTCCATCGCGGGTCATCGCCCCCACTGTGGCAGTGATGGCCACGGGCGTTGCCAGGGCCAGGGCGCACGGGCAACTGGCGACCATCACCGCCACGGCCACCCAGAACCCTTTCTCCGGCTCGACCAGCACACCCCAGGCGGTTCCGGCCACGAGGGCGATCAACAGGACCACAACGACAAAGACCCCGGTCCCCTGCTCCGCAAGCCGCGCCAGACGCGGCTTCTCGCTCTGCGCCCGGTCCAGCAACCGCTGGATGCCGGAGACCACGGTTTCGGCGCCGACCCCCTCCACGCGGACCACCAGTGGACTGGTGATGTTCACGGTTCCACCGACGACGCTGTCGTCATGGCGCTTGTCCACCGGCATCGACTCTCCTGTGAGCAGGGCCTCGTCCACGGCGCTGGCTCCACTTTCGATGCGTCCATCGGCGGGGATCGTCTCCCCCGGACTGACCCGCACCCGATCGCCGGGGACGAGCTCGCTGACGGCCACGCGCTCATCGCGCTCATCGACATCGAGTCGGGTCGCGATGTCGGGCAACAGTCGGCCGACCGCCTCCACTGCCTGGCCGGCGCGCTGGCGCACCCCCATTTCCAGGAACTTACTGGCCAGGATGAAGAAGACGAACATGGTTACCGATTCGAAATAGACTTCTCCGGTGTGCGTCACGGTGGCCCAGGCACTGGCTGCGTAGGTCGATCCCACCGCCAGGGCAATGGGAACATCCATCCCGGGACGCCTTCGACGCAGGTCACGCCAGGCCGAACGGAAAAAGGTCCAGCCGGAATAGAACACCACCGGCGTGGCAAGAACCAGGCTCACCCAGCGGATGAAGTTTTCCATGTCGGCATCCATGCCGTACTGCTCCCCGGCATAGAGGGCCACCGCCAGCATCATCACCTGCATCATTCCCAGGGCTGCAATGGCGAGGCGCCAGAGGGCGCCACGGCGTTCACGGCGGTAGACCACGTCCTGGCGACCCGGATCGAAAGGGTGGGCGCGATAGCCGATGGCGCTGATCGCCTGAAGGATGGTGGAGAGGCGAGTCCGACTGGCGTCCCAGCGGACCTGCGCGCGGTGGGTGGAATAGTTCACCTGGAAGTCGAGCACCCCCTCCTGGCCACGCACGTGGCGCTCGCTGAGCCAGACACAGGCAGCGCAGGTGATGCCCTCGAGGATCAGCGAGGCCTCGCGGACATTGTCCTCGCTGACGTGGACAAAGGACTGCTGCAGGCTGTCGAGATCGTAGAGTTCGAAGTCGCGAAGCGACTCCGGGATCAGGTCGGCCGGATTTTCGGCCTTCTCCGTGCGGTGGCGGTAGAAGTCCTCCAGGCCGTTATCCACGATGGCCCGGGCCACGGCCTCGCAGCCCGGACAGCACATGGCGCGCTCAACGCCGTCAATGGCCACCCGATAGGTGCTGCCAGCGGGGACGGGCAGTCCGCAGTGGAAGCATTCGGCGTCATCTGTCGATTCGTCGGTTTCAGTGTGCTTCGATGGTGGTTTCTGCATAGACCTGGTGCAACTCGCCATCTCGCCTGACCTGCAGGTCCAGCTCCCAGAGTCCCGGATTTTCCAGTTCCACGGTTCCACCATACAGTCCGTTATCCACCGGCTTCAGCTCGAAATCGACGTCGTCGAGTTCGCTGGCCGGACGCATGAACTGACCGGAGACATCGGCCCCGGTAACCGGATTACCGTCCCGGTCACGGACCTCGACCCGGAAAACGACCTCCTCACCTGCCACGGGGGTGTCCGCGAACCCCTGACGAACCTGCCAGCCGCGTTCCTCCTGCGTACGCACCTGCTCCAGGTGGCGACTGTACTCGTTCTCCTTCTCGTGGTAACGGCGATCCACTGTGCCGGGAAAGTTCGTGGACACGACCTTCGCTCCGGAACGCGGTTCCGGCAACAACACGCTGGTCAGCTGTGAAGGCATGCCGTTACCGGCGATGTAGACAAATACCGAGGAGAGGCTGACGACAACGGTGAAGAAGCCCACGAGTACCAGCGGCCCCCAATGCAAGCGGACGGCCTTGTCACGCCCCCGTTGGAGACCGATGATGGCGAGGAAGAAACCCAGGATCCCGTAGATCGCCACATGCATGGCGTAGATGTCCATGCCCGGCCAACCCGTCACGGCATATGCCGTGTAGACAACCCCGACGATGAAAACCGAGGCCAGGGCCGCCACGCGCGATTCGGCTCCCCGCCAGTACAACAGGCCAAAGATGATGGCAATGCCCAGTGCACCACCAAAAAGGGTCTTCAACATCTCGTCCATACTCAGTGAACCTCTCTCAAATCAATCGCCGGGTACATAGAATGTCGCAGTGCTGCGCCGTTCGCCGAGCCTTTCATCATCGGTTTCGAGTACGAACTCGAAATGTGTCTGGCCACCATCAATCCGCTCCGGGTCGACACTGACCCGGGCCCGCAGCCTGCTGGTCTCCTCCGGTGCCACTTCGACGGCCCCGTAGCCGCCCATGTCGACACTGGGATCCGACAGCCCTTCGACCCGCACCTGATAGGTGAAGGAGGTCGTGGACTTGTTTGACACGCGCAGATCGTAGCGGTTCTGTATACGACCGTCGGAGAGCGTCACCGCGAGAGGCTGACGTACCTGGCTGGTGTAGAACTCCACGGGATCACGCTGAACGATACTCCACACCAGTGCAGTCGAGGCCACCAGAATGCCAATGGCGTAGCCGATGTTCTTGAACTTGAAGAAATGGGTCTTGCCCCCCTCCAGCTCATTCTCGGAGGAATAGCGTACGAGACCGCGCGGGAAGTTGACCGAATCCATGATGTTGTTGCAGGCGTCAATACAGAGCGCGCAGGAGATGCACTGGTACTGCAGGCCGTCCCGGATGTCGATGCCCGTAGGGCAGACCTGTACGCACAGACCGCAGTCGATGCAGTCCCCGTAGCCCTGAGCCATGCGCTCCTCGCGTGTCTTCAGTCCCTTCTTCAGCGGATGCCGACCGTTTTCCCGCTCACCCCGATTCGCGTCATAACCGACGATGAGGGTGTCCCGGTCGAACATCGCGCTCTGGAAACGGGCGTAGGGGCACATGTAGGTGCAGACCTGCTCCCTCGCCAGACCAGCCATGACATAAGTCGTCGTCATCAGGATGCCGGTGGTCGCATAGGCGGCGAAGGGCGCTTCGCCCTGGACCATCTGCATCACGAGTGACGGCGCGTCGGCCCAGTAGAGGGTGAAGGTCAGTCCGGTCAGCAGCGCCAGCAGCAACCAGCTGATGTGGGTCGCCGCGTACTTTCCGATCTTCTCCATGTTCCAGGGGCCGTTGTACAGGCGCTTCTGCCGTGGACGGTCCCCCTGGATGAATCGCTCGATGTACATGTAGGCATCCGTCCAGAGGGTCTGGAAACAGAAATAGCCACAGAAGACGCGACCGAACACGCTCGTTGCGAAGAAGAGGAGCCATGCGCCGATGATCAGGAAGCCGGCCAGCCAGAAGATGTCCTGGGCGAACACCGTCAGGTCGAAGATGTAGAAGGTCCGGCCGGGGATATCGAACATCACGGCCTGATTGGGCCCGGTTTCCCGTTCCCAGCGTAGCCATGGCAGCAGGAAGTAGACACCGTAGGCCACGAGCATAATGGCCAGTTTGAAGCGTCGGAATGGTCCCTTCACGGATCGGGGATGGATGGGGATCCGCTTCTGGTAGCTGCTTTCACCAACTGCATCATTGGCCATGGTCAAACTCCTCTCCACAAAACAGAAGACGGGAGCCTCGATCCTACACCTGATCGAGGCTCCCGTCTCCCGTACTTGCTAATATTCGGATTTTCCACGCTGCCGGCCCTCCATGGCCTTACGGGGAATTCCGTTACTGCGCACCACCACCCAGGTCGTGGACATAGAGGGTGAGCATGCGGATCTCATCATCGGAGAGACGCCCTTCCCACGCCGGCATCTCGCGCTTGATCCCCTCCGCCGTATTCACGCCGTTGCGGACCACGCGCTTGATCTCCTCGATCTTGCCCTCGATGGTGTCCCGGCTGTTCACACCCGCGATGGTCCAGATCTCCGTGGTCAGGTTGGGCGCGCCCAGGGCCTGCTGGCCCGTGCCGCCCTGACCATGACAGGCATGGCAGCCACCGGTGCTGCCGTTGAAGATCTCGTCGCCTTCAGCGGCAGCCTCCTCGTCGACGTCATGGCCCGAGAGGCTCAGGACGTAGGACGCGACCTGCGTCATCTGTTCCTCGCTCAGCGTGTCCTCGAAGGCCTGCATGAAACCGGCTCGACCGTTGCGCAAGGTGGTCTCGATGGTCTCGTAGTCCCCTCCCCAGTACCATTCGCCGTCGACCAGGTTCGGGTAGTGCCCGACCACGCCACCGCCACCGCTCTGGTGGCAGGCCGCGCAGTTGTCGCCGAAGAGGCCGGCCCCGTAGGAACGGGCGAACGCCATCAGGTCGGGATCCGCAGCCACATCCTCGTAATCCATGTCGGCGACCTGGTCGAGGTACTCCTGCTGACGAACCGCCGCCGGACTCTCCTGCATGTCCCGCATCAGCAGCGCCCGCGTATTCCACGGCGTGGTGCGCTCCTCGCCATCCACCTCGAAAGTGACGGTACTGATGCCCCGGGTATGGGTATCCCCGATCGGCCATGCCGGGTAGAGGATCCAGTAGATCACCGCGAACACGACCGTGGCATAGAAAGCCCACAACCACCACCGCGGAAGGGGGTTGTTGTACTCCTGCAGATCCCCGCCGTCCCACGCATGCCCGGTGGTTTCGACCTGCCCATCGTTCTGCTTCTGATTTTCACTCATGGTTCCTGTCCTCGCGACGCGACACGGAAGCGGAGTCAGCCCCCTCCTCCACGTCATCATCCAACGGAATGTGCTTGTAGGACTCCAGCCGTTCGGAGCGACGCTTGTTGGAGAACAAGTAGACCACGATGCCGATGTAGGTCCCGAACAAAAGCAGCATCAGAATAAACTTGTTCTGCTCATGTTCGGCGATCCAGCGAAACAGATCAGTCACTTGTTCACCTCCTTCACGTCACTACCCTCACTTACCGGAATTCGACGAAGTGGCCATCATCATACTGACTGAAGTCGACATGCGTCCCGAGCACCTGCAGGTAGGCGATGATGGCGTCCATTTCGGTGATCCGCGAGGGGTCCCCGTCGAAGTTGCCTTCCGCGGCCTGGGCCATCAGGTTGTCCTCGGCATTGTCGATATGCAGATTGTCCGCCACATCCTCGCCGAACTTGTCCACATTCGCCTGGTACTCCTGCTCGTTGGTCGAGTAGGGAACACCGACCGTGCGCAGCGTCCGCATCCGTTCCCGAATCTGGGAGTAATCCAGATCGTTCTCGGCGAACCACGGATAGCTCGGCATGATGGACTCCGGAACCACCGACCGCACATCCTTGAAGTGTTCCACATGCCACTCATTGGAGTACTTGCCGCCGACGCGGGCCAGGTCCGGACCGGTCCGTTTGGAACCCCACTGGAACGGATGATCGTACTGGGATTCCGCCGCCAGCGAATAATGGCCATAGCGCATCATTTCGTCCCGGAAGGGGCGAATCATCTGGGAGTGGCAGGCGTAGCAGCCCTCCCGGACGTAGATGTCGCGGCCCCGAAGCTCCAGCGGCGTATAGGGACGGACCCCGTCCACTTCCTCGACGGTCTCGTCGATGTAGTAGAGCGGGACGATCTCGATGAGACCGCCAATGCTGATGACCACAAGGATCAGTACCAGCAGCCAGCCCGCATTGGTTTCAACTGTTTCGTGTTTCATGGTTGTCGTCTCCTCCTCGTCCCTTAGTGCGAACTGGCCGGGATGCTGACATCAGCAGCCGCCTGGTCGCGCTTGGCCATGGAGATGGTCTTGAAGCAGTTGATGGCCAGCAGCACCATCCCTGTCAGGAAGAACAGACCACCAATTGTGCGCACCACATACGGGGCGTGCAGGAACGACACGGTCTCGATGAAGGTATACGCCAGGTTGCCGTACTCATCGAAGGCCCGCAGCATCAGGCCCTGCCCGATGCCGGCCACCCACAGCGCACTGATGTAGAGCACGATGCCAATGGTCGCGAGGAAGAAGTGGTAATACACCATCTTCATGCTGAACAGCTTGACCCCGTAGAGCTTCGGCACCAGATGGTACAGCGCTCCGAAAGAGATCATCGCCACCCAGCCCAGGGCACCGGAGTGCACATGGCCCACGGTCCAGTCGGTGTAGTGGGAGAGGGCATTCACGCTCTTCAGCGACATCAGCGGACCCTCGAAGGTCGACATGCCGTAGAAGGAGAGCGACGTGATCAGGAACAGCATGATCGGATCGGTCCGCAGCTTCTCCCATGCGCCCGAAAGAGTCATGATGCCGTTGATCATGCCGCCCCAGGAGGGCATCAGGAGCAGGATGGAGAAGGTGGCGGCCAGGGTCGACGTCCAGTCCGGCAGTGCCGTCCAGTGCAGGTGGTGCGCGCCCGCCCACATGTACAGGAAGATCAGCGCCCAGAAGTGGATGATCGACAGGCGATAGGAGTAGACCGGACGGCCGGCCTGCTTCGGCACGAAGTAGTACATCATGCCGAGGAAGGCGGCGGTCAGGAAGAAGCCCACCGCGTTGTGGCCGTACCACCACTGCAGCATGGCGTCCTGAACCCCGGCGTGCAGGCTGTAGGACTGCCAGCTGAACAGGGAAATCGGCACAGCCATGTTGTTGAAGATGTGCAGCAGGGCCGTCGCCAGGATGAACGACAGGAAGAACCAGTTGGCCACATAGATATGGGGCTGGCTCCGACGCCGCAGCGTCTGCACATAGATCCACAGGTAAGCGACCCAGACCACCGCGATCAGGATGGCGATGGGCCAGGCGTGCTCGGCATACTCACGCCCCATGGTGTTACCCGAAAGGATGGTGAGGACCGAAAGCACGATCACGGCCTGCCAGCCCCAGAAGGTGAAGTTGGCCAGCGTATCGCTGTACAACCGGGTCTGGCAGGTGCGTTGCACCACGTAGTAGGAGGTAGCAAACAGGATGCTGCCCCCGAACCCGAAGATCACACCGGAGGTGTGGATCGGGCGGAGCCGACCGAAGGTCAGTTCCGGGATGTTGAAGTTGAGTGCCGGCCATGCAAGTTCTGCGGCTATCCAGACGCCGGCAAGCATGCCGACGACGCCCCACACAATGGCCATGATGGTGAATTTGCGGACAATATCGTAATTGTACTGTTCCGCTGCCTGTACTGTGCCCTCATGGGCACTCGCGCTGTCAGCGATTGTCTGAGCCATTTGACGCCTCGCTTTGTCAAACCAAACGGATTCTCGGGCGGAGCACCCGCGTGGACCCCCGCAGGTAGTAGGGTATGGTAATGACCCCCGGTCGGGGTGGCAAGCATTAAGCTGCCTTCTTTCTTTCCCGGCACGGCGCAGATTCGCCGATCCCGCTCTTCAGCGTATTGATCCCGATCAGATAATTGGCCCTTCGCCGGCCAGGATAGCGGCCGCCGGTGCCAGCGCCTCCGCGACATCCCGGGGTGTGGCATTTGGCGCATACGGAAGGTCCGCGAGCATGGGCACACCCATGCGTGCGCGCAGGGTTTCGATGTTGTCGTCCCGAGCGGTCATCGCCGGTCCGGGATCACAGGCGATCCACCCCGCCAGCGGCACCCCCCGCGCGCGAATGGATTCCGCGCTGAGCAGGGCGTGGTTGAGGCAACCGAGTCGCATGCCCACCACCAGCACCACCGGCAACTCCAGCGCCACGGCCAGGTCGGCGAGAGTCTCACCGGGCGCCATCGGCACCAGCCAGCCGCCGGCCCCTTCAACCACGGCCAGGGTCCCGGCGGGAACGGACCGGCTCACGGTCCGGGCCAGCGCGGTGGTTTCCAGCTCGACTCCGACCTCGGCAGCGGCGAGATGCGGAGCCATGGGCGGCTCCAGACAGACGGGGTTGACCGCGTCGTAGGACAGAGCCACGGATGCGGCGTGCCGCAGGGCCTCGGCATCGTCGTTACGCAAACCATCCGGGGTTCGCTCGGCCCCGGCCGCCACCGGCTTCAGCCCGCAGACCGGCATCCCTCGTTCCGCCAGCGCCGCCACCAGACCGGCAGCGACCCGTGTCTTGCCGACCTCGGTATCCGTCCCGGTGATGAACACCCCCCTCACGGCCGATTCACCGTGCCACGCACCTGCTCCAGGCTGACCGTGGTGGTCTCGCCCCGGCGTTGCTGGCGCGGCGTCTCCGGCACCCAGGCGTGGCCGTGGACCACCTCCCAGGTGGAAGGGAGGCGATCGCACTGGCGCAACGGCTCATAGGCCGCCTCCAGCGCCGCCAGGGCGCCGCGCCCCATGAGCCCGGAGCGGCGGCCGCCGAGCACCGTATGCGCCCCGATCCCCTTGAGGTCGCGCATCAGCGCCCGGACATCGGTATAGGTCAGGGTGAAGTGGGCGGTGTCCATCACCGGATCGGCGAACTGCGCCCGCACCAGCTCGTCGCCCAGGTCGTGCATGTCCGGAAAGCCGTTGACGTGCGCACCGCCGTCCACCGTCTCCCAGGCCCGGCGAAGCTCCCACAGGGTGTCCGGGCCGAAGGTGGAGAACATGAACAGCCCGCCCGGTCGCAGCACGCGGCGCACTTCCTCGAAGGCGACGGTCGGGTCCGGGCACCATTGCAAGGTCACGTTGGAGGTCACCAGGTCGAAGCCGGCATCGGCGAACGGCAGCCCCTCGATGTCGGCGACGGCAAAGGCGAAACGCGGCGCCCGCCACGGCCAGCGCCGCCGGCGCCCCACCCGCGCGCGCGCCGCCGCCACCATCCCCGGGGCAAGATCGGCGGCCACGATCCGCGCATCCGGATAACGACGCCCCAGCGCCTCCGTCAGCCGACCGGTCCCGGTGCCGATATCGAGGATCCGACGCGGCGCGAGCCGCACGAGATCCAGCCGCTCGTCGAGATCGGTGGCCACCTGGTGCTGCAGGACCGCCCGTTCGTCATAGCGCGGAGCCGCGCCATCGAAGGCGGAGCGGATCTGCGCCTTGGTTTCCGGATCGACGCCGCGCCGGTCAGCCATGCGGGAGCTCCAGAGTCTCCAGGAAAGCGGCCCGATGCGAGATGAAGGGTGCGTGGCCGGCGCCCGGTATCACGCTCACCCGCGCGCGCTCCAGCAGCGCCGCCGTCGCCTCCAGCGCCGTCGGCGGCACCAGGGTATCGCGCTCTCCCCCGATGAGGTGCACCGGCACGGCGATTCCTCCGAGTTCGTCGCGCAGATCACTGCCGGCCAGCCACTCCAGTCCTCGAGTGAGCCCCTCGGGATCGGGCTCGTCCTCCTCAAGCACCTGTTCGCGCAACCAGCGAGTATCCTCGCGCGCCGTATCCGAGCCACGCGCCTGCAGGGCGAGGAAGCGGTTCAGGGTCTGGCGGTGGTCCCCGACCAGCTCCGTCCGGAACGCCTCCAGGACCTCCGGGGCCACCGCATGCGGCCAGTCGGGCCCCTGCAGGAAGCGCGGCGTCGTCGCCACCAGCACCAGACCGGCGATGGATTCCGGCCAGTCCAGCGCCATGCGCAGGGCCAGCAGCCCGCCCAGTGACCAGCCCATGACCACGCTGTCCGGTTGCAGCCATTCGGCCGCATCGGCGGCGACCGTCGCCAGGTTCTCCGGGACTTCCACCCGGCTGCGGCCGTGCCCCGGCAGATCGACGAAGGTCACCCGACGCGAGGCCGTCAGGTTATCCTCGATGCCGGACCAGACCCCGCTGTGGAGGCCCCAGCCGTGGAGCAGCAGCCAGTCCGGCCCCCTGCCCGCCGTTCTGCCGTGCAACCCACACTCTCTCATGCCGTCTCCGCCGGTCGGGTGGCGACCAGGGCCGCCACCAGTGCATCGATGTCCGCTGCGGCGTGCCGCGCCGAAAGGCTCACCCGCAGCCGTGCGCTGCCCTCGGGGACCGTCGGCGGCCGCACCGCCCCGACCAGGAAGCCGTGCTCCTCCAGTGCCGCCGACCAGGCCGATGCCTCCGTGGCCCGTCCCACCAGCACCGGCTGGATGGCGGTCTCCGAGCCCATCAACGGCAATCCGGCAGCAGTCGCCGCCGAACGGAATCGCACGATGTTCTCGTGCAGCCGGCCGCGCAGCGCGTCGCCCTCCTCCCCCCGGATCAGCGCCAGACTGGCGCGGGTGGCCTCGGCCACCGCTGGCGGCAGCGCGGTGGTGTAGATGTAGGTGCGGGCCTGATTGATCAGGGTCTCGATGACGTCTTCGTCACCGGCGACGAAGGCGCCGAAGGTTCCGAAGGCCTTGCCGAGGGTACCCACCAGCAGCGGGACGGCGCGGGCATCGAGACCGGCCGCGACCACGCTGCCCCGGCCTCCGGGGCCGATGACGCCAATGCCATGGGCATCATCCACCATGAACCAGGCGCCGTGGCGCCCGACCACCGCCGCCAGTTCCGCCAGTGGCGCGATGTCACCATCCATGCTGAAGACACCGTCGGTGGCCACCAGCACGCCCCCCCGACGCTCCAGTCCCCCCTCGAGGGCGGCGACGTCGGCATGAGGATAGCGGTGTGCACGGCCGCCGCCGAGACGCACGGCGTCCAGCAGCGAGGCGTGGTTGAGGCGATCCCCCCAGACCGGCTGGCGCCTCGCGGTCAGCGCGTCGACGGTACCGAGATTGGCCATGTAGCCGGTGGAGAAGAGCAGGGCCCGCTGACGCCCGGTGAACGCGGCGAGTTCCTGCTCCAGCCGCTGATGGCTGTCGGCGTGCCCCCCCAGCAGGTGGGCGGATCCGGCCCCGGCCCCCCAGCGTCGGGCGCCGTCGGCCAGCGCCTCGGCCACCACGGGATGGGCAGCCAGTCCCAGGTAGTCGTTGCTGGTGAAGTTGCACAGCCACCGCCCCTCCTGCTCCACCCATGCCCCGGGAGCGGAATCGAGCCGGCGGCGGCGGCGGTAGAGGCCGTCAGCGGCGCGCTGGTCCAGGGCCGCCCGAAGGTCTTCGCGTGCGGGAGCCATCACGCCCCGATGGCGGAGACCGGCCCGGTCTCGGCGAATTCCCCTTCGGGGCGCAGCCCCAGCTTTTCGAACAGGGCACGATCGCCCTCCACACCGGCGTTGCCCGCGGTGAGCAGTTTCTCGCCGTAGAAGATGGAATTTGCCCCGGCGCTGATGCACAGCGCCTGCAGCGCGTCGTCCATGTCCTCACGGCCGGCGGACAGGCGCACATGGGAGCGCGGCATGATGATCCGGGCGGTGGCGATGGTGCGCACGAACTCGATGGGATCGAGGTCCTCGCCCGCTTCCAGCGGTGTGCCCTCCACCCGGATGAGCCGGTTGATGGGCACGCTTTCCGGATGCGGTTCCAGATTGGCCAGCTGCTGCAGCAGACCGGCGCGGCCGTCGCGGTCCTCGCCCATGCCGAGGATGCCGCCGGAACAGACCTTCATGCCGTGCTCGCGCACCCGGGACAGGGTATCCAGCCGGTCCTGATAGGTCCGGGTCGTGATCACCTCGCCGTAGAACTCCGGCGCGGTGTCGAGATTATGGTTGTAGTAGTCGAGCCCCGCCTCGCGCAGTTCGGCGCTCTGCTCCTCGCTGAGCATGCCGGCGGTGAGACAGGTCTCCATGCCGAGCTCGCGCACCCGGCGCACCATCTCGGTCACGGTCTCCATGTCCTTCGGCTTCGGGCTGCGCCAGGCAGCCCCCATGCAGAACCGCGAGGCGCCGACGTCGCGCGCCTGACGCGCGGCATCCACCACCTCTTCCACGGCCATCAGCCGCTCGCGCTCGATGCCCGTGTCGTAACGGGCGCTCTGGGGGCAGTAGGCACAGTCCTCGGAACAGGCGCCGGTCTTCACCGAGAGCAGCGTCGAGAGTTGCACCTCGGTGGGGTCGAAGTGCTGTCGATGCACGGTCTGGGCCTGATGGAGCAGCTCCGGAAAGGGCTGCTCCATGATCGCGCGGACGGCCTCACGGCTCCAGTCGTGGCGCGGCTCGGTACTCACGGTCTGCATGCCGTACTCCTGCTAGTGATGGGCGGGGACTTCGGTGTCGTGCCAGGTCTCGCGCTGGATCCGCATCAGATCCATGATGGAGAATGGAACAATGAAAGCGGCACAAAGGCCCCAGGTCACCAGCCACGGGGTGATCCCGCTGAAGAAGTTGGCCACCACCACGACCACCCCGATCAGCGCATACAGGCGCGTCGCCGCCCGCTGGGTGTAATAGCCCACACGCGGGTTCGGATTGTGCCGATTCATGGCGTAGACCAGCATCGACGCGCCCATCCAGAAGATGCCCAGGGGCAACGGCAGGATCATGGCGACGATGTTGCCGTAGTTGAAGATCTTCGACGCAAAGCGGGCGCTGTCGGCGGAGACGACATGCGGCGCCTCCCGCGCTTCCTCGTGTTCCGGCTCACTCATGGCGACCCTCTCTCGTTCACCCGTGGGCGGCATCGCCGGGGCGGTATCTGGTTCGATCATCAAACCATGCTAATCTGACCGGCGGAACTGTCAACCATTCGACCAGCGTGCTTTTCCCGGTCCGCTGGTCGCGGGGTGGCCGAGATGGTCGGGGGAAGTCCGCGACCGGAGGGCGTCGGCCGCAGGGATGCGGCCGTCGAGCCTATACGGACGTATTCACGGCGTCTCTCCGGGCGCGGACTTCCCCCGACCATCTCGGCCACCCCGTGACCAGC
>JBNJEU010000016.1:0-36251 GCA_051746205.1 Pseudomonadota bacterium | reverse complement strand
GGGTTCGGGTTCGGGTTCGGGTTCGGGTTCGGGTTCGGGTTCGGGTTCGGGTTCGGGTTCGGGTTCGGGTTCGGGTTCGGGTTCGGGTTCGGGTTCGGGCTCGGGTTCGGGCTCGGGTTCAGGTTCCCGGACGGGCTCCGGACGGGGCGCCGGGGCCAGGCCGACCTCCAGGCCGCCGACCCCTTCATCGAGGGTACCGGACTCCGGTGGCGCCATCTTCAGCCCGAAGAAGACCAGCAGATGGAGCGCAGCCGCCACGAGCACCGCGACCAGCCAGTGGACGAGGCGCGGCTCCACCGCGGCGGCCGCGTCCTTCACCGTGACGCCCCCTCGCGCGTGATCAGCCGCACCCGCTCCAGGCCGCCCTCCTCCAGGGCGCGAAGCACCGCCACCACACGCCGCGCCCCGGCCTCGGCATCGGCGCGCACCACCCAGTCGCCACCCCGTCCGGCCACGGTATCGGCAAGGTCGGTCAGCGCCACGCCCTCCGAGCCCACGGTCAGGGCGCCGTCGGCCTCGATGTAGATGGTGCGATCCGTTTGCGGCTTGTCGCTCTCCACCTCCGCTCGAGGCGGGTCGACTTCCACGGGATGCGGGGACTCCAGGGCTCCGGCGAGCATGAAGAAGATCAACAGCAGGAAGACGATGTTGATCAGCGGGATCAACTGGTCCTCGTGGTCGGGGATCCCCGTGCGCGGGTGTCGGGCACGCAGGCGCATGATTCAGTCCTCCGGTTCCTCGGCCAGGGACACCGCCGCCCCTTCCACGCCACGCAGGGCAACCATCAGGTCCAGCGCCCGTTGGAGGACAACCCCGTCGGCCACCCGCACGCGGATGGCTTCCGGGCGCAGCCGTTGCAGTGCCGCCACCAGCTCATCGGTACCGCGCGCCTCGCCGTCCCATACCGGGCCGTCGGCACCGAGGCGCACCAGTTCCATGTGCCGCTCCCCCGGCTCCCCGCCACCCCCGGCCACGCTCAGATCCACGGTGCGCCACTGCGAAAAGCTGGAGGCGAGCATGAAGAAGACCAGCAGGATGAAGACCACGTCGATGAGCGGGGTCAGGCTGATCAGCCGCCGCCTCGGGCGCTGGCGAGCGGCCTCAATCCGCATGGCGGGGCGACGCTGCTCCGCCGGGCTCGGCCAGTTCGGCGGTGAAGACGCGGGTAACGCGGTCCTCGGTGCCGTAGCCGACCCGTTCCACGGTCCGTTCGAGCAGGCTCAGGATCGCCACCACCGGGATGGCCACCGACAGTCCGGCCGCCGTGGTCAGAAGCGCCTCCCAGATCCCGCCGGAAAGAAGTGACGGATCCACCTGGCTACCAGCCGCCTCCAGCTCCTGGAAAGCGCGAATCATGCCGATGACCGTACCGAGCAGACCCAGCAGCGGGCTCAGGGCACCGATGACCTCGAGCACCCGCAGGTTGCCGCGCAGGGCCTCGAGGCGTTCGCTGGCAACGCGCTGGATCTCCTCGCGCAGCGTCGCGCCGTCGGAACCCCGAACCCGACCGCGCAGTGCCACCTCGAGCACCCGCGCGGCGGGGTGAGGGGTTCGACTCAGCCGGGCGAGCGCGGTCTCGGCATCCCCCGCTCGCCAGGCCTCGGCCGCCGCTTCCAACGGTCCCCAATTCCACACTCGGAGCCGCCAGAACTGCCACAGTTTCAGCAGGATCACCGCCAGCGCCACGACCGACAGGACCAGCAGAATGGCCACCACGGTCCCACCGTTGGCCAGCAACCAGAACAGGGGCGCCAGGGCGCCGCCACCACCGTCAACGGATTCCATATCCACCGCTCCAAGTGCAAACACGAATTTGCTTGATTTTCAGATTTTTCCCGAGCCGGGACAACCCGCGCCATCTCCCGATTTCACCGCCGCCTCGGATCGTCTATCCTTCGAGCCATGGACATCCGGGATCAACTCCTCGCCTACTACCGCTGGCTGCGCCACTACGGCATCAACGACTCCCACAGCGGCAACGCCTCGGTGCGCGACGAAGAAACGGCCTGGATCACACCCACAGGGGCTTGCGCCGACACCCTGACCGGGGCCGCTCTGATCCCCTGCCCCCTGACCGGTCCAACGCCGCAAGGGGCTTCCCTGGACGCCGCGCTGCATCTGGCGGTGTATCGCCGCAACCCGGAGGTCGGTGCCGTGCTCCACAGCCACGGCCCGCACACCGTGGCTCTGACTCTGAACGGCGAAGACTACCGGCCGGTGGACTTCGAGGGCCAGCTCTACTTCCCCCGAGTCCCGGTACTCGACATCCCCTACGATGACTATCTCGAACGGGCGCCGGAAGCGGTGGCCAGGGCCCTGGCCGAAAATCCCGTCGCCGTGGTGCGCGGCCACGGCGTCTATGCCCGGGGCGAGGATCTCGATCGGGCCTACAAGTGGACCTGCTCGCTGGAGCATTCCGCCCGCACCGACTTCATCGCCCGTAACGCGTGTTAGACTCACCCGATCCCAGCCAGCCGAGCAGCCGACCATGACCCCAGAGAATGAACCGGTTCCCGTCGTGATGGTCTTTGCGGGCAACGACCCCTCCGGCGGCGCCGGCATGACCGCTGACACCGAGGCCATCGCCTCGATGGGCGGCCACATCGCGCCGGTGATCACCGCACTGACCGTGCAGGATACCCAAAACGTCCAGGACTTTCAGGCCGTGGAGGCCGACTGGGTGATCTCCCAGGCTCGCGCCGTGCTCGAGGACCTGCCAGTGGCCTGCTTCAAGCTCGGCATGCTCGGCAGCCTCGCCAACATCGAGGCGGTCCATGCCATCCTTCGCGACTACCCCGACATCCCGGTGGTCAGCGACCCGGTGCTCTTCGCCGGTGGCGGCGGTGAACTGGCTGACGAGGAAGTGCCCGAGGCCCTGCGCTCGCTGATCCTGCCGCTGACCACCCTGCTCACCCCCAACGCGCCGGAGGCCCGCGCCCTCGCCCGCGAGGCCGACACTCTGGACGCCTGCGCTCAGGAGCTGTTGGCCGAGGGGTGTGAACATGTCCTGATCACCGGCGCCGACGAGCCCACCGACGACGTGGTCAACAGCCTGTTCGGTGGCGGCCGTCTGCTGGAGCGCTACACCTGGCCGCGCCTGCCGGAGCACTATCACGGCTCGGGCTGCACCCTGGCCTCCGCCATCGCCTGCCTGCTGGCCCAGGGCGCCACCGTTCAGGCAGCGGTCAGCGAGGCCCAGGAGTATGTCCAGGACGCTCTGGCCGAAGGCTTCCGGCCCGGTATGGGCCAGCATGTTCCCTACCGCCTCTTCTGGGCCGATCTGGACGACGACGAGGCGGAATGACCTCTGTCACCGGGCTCTATGCCATCACCGATGACCGTCGCGAGGGGCCGACGGTGCTTGGCCGGCGAGTCGCCGCCGCCCTCGACGGCGGCGCTCGGGCCATCCAGTACCGCGACAAGTCCGACGATGCCGAGCGGCGCCGCGCCGAAGCGGGGACCCTGGCCGAACTCTGTCGGCACCGAGGCATCCCCTTCATCGTCAACGACGACCTCGAACTGGCCGCCGCGCTCGACGCCGGCGTCCACATCGGTGTCGACGACCCGAGTCTGGAGGAAGCACACCGCCGCATCACCGGACTCGTCGGCGTCTCCTGCTACGCCGATTTCAGCCGCGCCGAAGCGGCCGTGGCCGCCGGCGCCGACTACGTCGCCTTCGGTCGGTTCTTCCCCTCCAGCACGAAGCCGGACAACCCGCCCGCCGATCCGGACCTGCTGCGCCGGGCGCACCGCGAGCTGGCGGTGCCCGCGGTTGCCATCGGCGGCATCACCCCGGAGAATGGCGGCCAGCTCGTCGAGGCCGGCGCGGCGGCACTGGCGGTGATCCACGGTGTCTTCGGGCAGACCGACATCACCGCCGCCGCCCGCCGTTATACCGACCTGTTCCAGTAACAGTCGACTGCCGAGCCGCCCGCGCCGAACGCGGAGGGTCTTGAACCGGGGGACGCCGTGAATACGTCCCTGCAGGCTCGACGGCCGCATCCCTGCGGCCGCCGCCCCCGGTTCAAGACCCTCCGCGTTCGGCGCGGGCGGCTCGGCAGTCGACCCCATGCAGAGGGAGAGACCTGCCATGCCCCATTCCCACGAACTCTATCAGGCCGCCTGCGAACACATTCCCGGCGGCGTGAACTCCCCGGTACGCGCCTTCAAGGGGGTCGGCGGCGAGCCGATCTTCTTCAAGAGCGGCGAGGGCTCGCGGATCGTCTCCGAAAGCGATCAGGCCTACATCGACTACGTCGGCTCCTGGGGCCCGCTGATCCTCGGCCACGCCCAGCCCGACGTGGTGCGCGCAGTCCAGGAGACCGCCGCGCGCGGCCTCTCCTTCGGCGCCCCCACGGTGCTGGAAACCCGCATGGCGGCGACGATCAACGAGATGGTGCCGTCCATGGAGATGCTGCGCATGGTCAACTCCGGGACCGAGGCAACCATGTCGGCCATCCGCCTGGCGCGCGGCGCCACCGGCCGCGACAAGATCGTCAAGTTCGAGGGCTGCTTCCACGGCCACGTCGACAGCCTGCTGGTCAAGGCCGGCTCCGGCGCCCTGACCTTCGGCAGCCCGAGCTCCCCCGGCGTGCCCGCCGCGCTGGCCGAGCACACCCTGACCCTGACCTTCAACGACGCCGACGCCGTGCGCGAGACCTTCGCCCGCGTCGGGGGCCAGATCGCCGCCATCATCGTCGAGCCGGTGGCCGGCAACATGAACTGCATCCCCCCGGAGCCCGGCTTCCTCGAGACCCTGCGCGAGGTCTGCGACGAGCACGGCACCGTACTGATCTTCGACGAGGTGATGAGCGGCTTCCGCGTCGCCGCCGGTGGCGCTCAGGAACGCTACGGCATCACCCCCGACCTCACCTGCCTCGGCAAGGTGGTCGGCGGCGGCATGCCGGTGGGCGCCTTCGGCGGCCGCCGCGAGCTCATGGAGCAGCTCTCGCCGCTGGGTCCCATCTACCAGGCCGGCACGCTGGCCGGGAATCCCGTCACCATGGCCGCCGGCCTCGCCACCCTGGAGCAGATCCAGGCCGATCCGCACTTCCACGCGAAACTCGAAGAGAAGGCCCTGCGGCTCGCCGACGGCATCGTCGAACGGGCCCGCAACCACAACATCCCGATGACCCGCAACGTCGTCGGCGGCATGTTCGGGCTCTTCTTCACCGAGGACGAGCGGGTCAGCCGCTACCACCAGGTGGTCAACTCCCACCTGGACCGCTTCCGGCTGTTTTTCCACGGCATGCTGAATCACGGGGTCTATCTGGCGCCGGCGGCGTTCGAGGCGTGCTTCATGTCCAGCGCGCACAGTGAGGCCGATATCGACGCAACCCTGGAGGCGGCCGACAAGGTCCTGGCTGAACTGGGTTAGAATCCGGCTCCGCCTTCGGGGGTTTCGGGCCTCCGGGACGTGGGGTCTGTCTCCGGCCACAGCAGGCGCACCCTTCGGGTGCCCTGTGCTGCTCGCCCGAGAAGGGGACGCTCGCGAACTCGCTCCGCTCAGACAGCGCTCGCTCTTCGCCCCTTCTCGGGCTGCGCTGCTCGGTGCGCCTGAATGTGGCCGGAGACAGACCCCACGTCCCGGAGGCCCGACCCCCCCGAAGGCTCCCCCTGGTGCCCCGTTTTTACGCTCACGACAGACATTCATGGAGTCCCTGTGTCACTACTAACCCTGGATAACGTGGTCCTCGCCCTGGGCCATCCCCCCCTGATCAACGGGGTCGGCCTGTCGGTGGACGAGGGCGAGCGCGTCTGTCTGGTCGGTCGCAACGGCGCCGGCAAGTCGACGCTGCTACGGCTCATCGCCGGCGAACACCAGGCCGACGACGGGGTCATCCGGTTCCGCGACGGGGCGCGGGTGGCGACTCTGCCGCAGGCGGTACCGAAGGACCTCGAAGGCTCGGTCTATCACGTGATCGCCAGTGGCCTGGGCGATGTCGGCGAGTTCATCGAGGAGTACCACCGGCTGATCGAGGGCTTCACCGCCGGCGAGGGCGACATGGACGCGCTGGAACGCTGCCAGCAGGCCATCGAGGCAGCCGACGGCTGGAGCCTGCAACAGCGGGTGGAATCGGTAATCAGCCACCTCGACCTGCCGGGGGAGGCGGACATCGCCAGCCTCTCCGGCGGGCTCAAACGGCGGGTCCTGCTCGGCCGTGCGCTGGTGCAGAAACCCGATCTGCTGCTGCTGGACGAGCCCACCAACCACCTCGACATCGATGCCATCACCTGGCTCGAGGGTTTTCTGCGCGAGTGGAACGGGGCGCTGCTGTTCATCACTCACGACCGCGCCTTCCTGCAGAATCTGGCCACGCGCATCGTCGAGCTGGATCGCGGCCAGCTCCGCGACTACCCCGGCGACTACGCCACCTATCTGGAGCGCCGGGAGGCGGAACTGGCCGCCGAGGAGCGCGCCAACGCGGAGTTCGACAAGAAGCTCGCCAACGAGGAGGCGTGGATCCGCACCGGGATCAAGGCGCGCCGGACCCGCAACGAGGGCCGGGTCCGGGCGCTGAAGGCGATGCGCGCCGAGCGCTCGCAGCGGCGCGAACAGCAGGGCAGCGCCCGGTTCACGGTGCAGTCGGCCCAGGGCTCCGGGAAGATCGTCGCGGAGGCCGAGGGGGTGACCTTCGCCTACCCCGGCGAGCCGCCGATCATCCGCGACTTCGACGCCACCGTACTGCGCGGCGACAAGATCGGCCTCATCGGGCCCAACGGCGTCGGCAAGACCACCCTGCTCCGGCTGCTTCTGGGCGAGCTGACGCCCACCGCCGGGACCATCCGTCTCGGCACCCGACTGGAGATCGCCTACTTCGACCAGCACCGCGAAGCCCTCGACGAAACGGCCTCGGTCCAAGACAACGTCGCCGGCGGCCGTGAACAGATCACGGTCAATGGCCGCGACCAGCACGTCATCAGCTATCTGCGCGACTTCCTCTTTACTCCGGAACGGGCCCGCCAGCCCATCTCCAGCCTTTCCGGCGGCGAGCGCAACCGCCTGCTGCTGGCGCGCCTGTTCACCCGGCCGGCCAACCTGCTGGTCCTCGACGAACCGACCAACGATCTGGACGCCGACACGCTGGAACTGCTGGAGGCGCGGCTGGTGGAATTCGATGGCACGGTCCTGGTGGTCAGCCACGATCGCGCCTTTCTGGACAACGTGGTCACCGCCTCCATCGCCTACGATCCGGACGGCCAGTTCCGCGAGTACGTCGGCGGCTACCAGGACTGGCTGCGCCAGCGTCCCGCCCTGCCGCAGACCGAGGCCGCCCCGCCGGCCCCCGCCTCCGCACCGAAGAGCGGGTCGGCGAACGCCGATCGCACCTCGACCCGCTTGAGCTACAAGCTGCAACGCGAACTCGAGCAACTCCCCGAGCACATCGAGACACTGGAAACGGAACTCGCCGAACTCCACCAACGCATGGGTGAGCCGGACTTCTATCAGCAGGAACAGGAGGCCGTGGTGGCCACTCAGGAACGCGCCGCGTCACTCCAGGCCGAATTGCAGCAGGCCTATGCCCGCTGGGAAGAACTGGAGGCGCTGCGCCACGGCGATTGAATCACGGTACGGGTTTCAGCGGCTCCCACCACCCATTCCGGAGCCCCGCACGTCGAAGGCCTCGCGCAACTCCTCGGTATGTGCCTCCACCAGCGCCATGTGGCGCGGCGGGACCTCCGCCAGCTCCGGCATGCCGCGCTCCGCCATCTGCTCCCGCATCCCCGGCCGGTGGCGATCCATCTCCACCGCGATATAGGCCACCAGGATGGCGTCGGCCACCACCGCCCAATGTTCGGGATTCTGGAAACCGTGATAGTCCACCACCTCGGAGAAGCGGGGATAAATGGGGTGGTTGCGCAATTCCCGGACCACCAGTTGCATCGGATTCAGTGACGCCCCGGGATTCGATTCGAAACTGTCCAGGCTCAGGTCATCGCCGCGATAATTACGCGCCAGCTCGCGGAGGTCCTCGAGGCTGTCGATGTAGGCGCGCACATGCTCTTCGGTCAGCGAGCCCTCCTCCGCGCCGGCGTGACCCATTCCGAACACCAGCAACAGAGCCAGCAGTGACATCAGGGACCGCTGGCCGTTCAGGGTCCGACCGATTCGAGACTGCCTCATGGGCGCACTCCGGACTGGGTGGACAGGGATCCCCATTCTAGTCGGCTCACAGCATTCCATGAAGGGTACCCACCGGCTTCAGCCCCCGTCGCCGTATCCCCAGCGCGGGCCCAGGTCATGGGCCACGCCGAGGTGGTCGAGGATGCGGGCGACCAGCTGGTCCACCAGATCGTCCACGACCGCCGGACGGTGGTAGAAGCCGGGGCTGGCCGGCAGGATGGTCACACCGAGACGGGCGAGCTTGAGCATGTTCTCCAGATGGATGGCTGAGACCGGCGTCTCGCGTGGTACCAGAACCAGTCGACCACCCTCCTTCAGAACCACATCGGCGGCGCGCTCGATGAGATTGTCGCTGAGTCCGCCGGCCACCGATCCCAGAGTTCCCATGGAACAGGGACACAGCGCCATGGCACGAGGGGCGCTGGAGCCGCTGGCCACCACGCTGGTCCACTGTTCCGGGCCGAGCAGATGCAGGCGTCCAGCGGCATCGCCGTAGTGTTCACGCAGGGCCGCCTCCGCGCCGCCGGTATTCCCCGGCAGCTCCAGACCGCTCTCCCGGGCCAGAACCACCCGCGCGGCACGCGAAATCATCAGGGGCACTTCGATCCCCGCCGCCAGCAGGCACTCCACCAGCCGAACGCCGTAGACCATCCCGGAAGCGCCGGTCCAGGCGACACTCACCGCGGCCGGTTGTCCGCCGTTCATCCCGCCTCCCGGGCCGCCAGTGCGGCAGCCAGTTGTTCGTGGATTCCACCAAAGGCGCCATTGCTCATCACCAGCAGGGCATCGCCGGGGCGAGCTTCGGCCACGGCGGCCCCCACCAGCGCGTCCAGATCGGTGAACACTTCGGCACGCTCACCCAGGGGGGCCAGCGCCTCGTCCACGTCCCACGGCAGGTCACCCGGGTCGAATGCGAAGGTACGCTCGGCACCCTCCAGGGCCGCGGCCAGCGCCGCCCGATGCACCCCCTGACGCATGGTCGCCGAACGCGGCTCGGGGATGGCCAGGATCCGGCCACCACCATGGCGCTCGCGCAGCCCGGCGATGGTGGTCGCAATGGCCGTGGGGTGATGAGCGAAATCATCGTAGACGGTGACTCCACCCTGTTCAGCACGGACCTCCTGACGCCGTCGGACCCCGGCGAAAGCACTCAGAGCCTCGCCAGCCGTCTCCGGCGCCACCCCCACCTCGCCGGCGGCCACCAGGGCGGCCAGCGCATTGGCGCGGTTGTGCTCCCCCGTGAGCGCCCACTCCAGCGTGGCCATCGGCTCGCCGTCGCGACGGATGGTGACCGCCGACCCGGTGCCCCGGGTATCCCACACCCCGCCGGGGCCGACCCGCGTCACCGGCGACCAGCAGCCCCGCGCCAGCACCTCGTCCAGCGCCGCGTCGCCGGCGGGCACGACGATCCGCCCGTTGCCGGGAACGGTCCGCACCAGATGGTGGAACTGGCGCTGAATGGCTGCGAGATCATCGAAGATATCGGCATGATCGAACTCGAGGTTGTTCAGGATCAGCGTCCGTGGCCGGTAGTGAACGAACTTGGAGCGCTTGTCGAAGAAGGCGGTGTCGTATTCATCGGCCTCGACCACGAAGCAGCGCCCCGCGCCGAACCGGGCGCTGACACCGAAATCCGCCGGTACCCCGCCGATGAGGAACCCCGGTTCGAGTCCGGCGTGTTCCAGGATCGCCGCCAGCATGCTCGCCGTGGTGGTCTTGCCGTGGGTTCCGGCCACCGCCAGCACATGCCGATCGGCCAGCACGTGTTCCGCCAGCCACTGCGGCCCCGAGGTGTAGGGCAGACCGCGGTCCAGCACCGCCTCCACCGCCGGATTGCCCCGGGACAGGGCGTTGCCGATGACCACCCGGTCGGGCGCCGGCTCCAGCTGGGCCGGGTCCCACCCCTCGGTAACCGGGATCCCGGCCGTCGCCAGCTGTTCGCTCATCGGCGGGTAGATGGCGGTGTCGGCGCCGCTCACCCGGTGGCCCGCGGCCCGTGCCAGTTGCGCGATCCCGCCCATGAAGGTTCCGGCGATGCCAAGGATGTGGATGTGCATTGGGGTTATCCGGGACTCTGATAGAGGGGACCGAGCAGGGCCAGGCTCGCGAAGAGATAGCCCAGAGTCGCCACCATACCCCAGCCCAGCGAGGTGGACAAAGCGTGGCGCAGGATGTGCGCGATGACCACAAAGCTCCATGCCATCAACAGTAATTGCGGCACCAGCAACCCGCCCTCACCGACGCCGTCGAGCAGGAAATGCAGCAGCCACGCCACCGCGCCGATGAGGACCTGGCTGCCGGCCAGTGCGCTCAACGTTTGAACGGTGCGCCGCGGATGACCGGCCCCGGCCAGCAGCAGGTTGATCAACACCACCATCACCACGGTGCCTCCCAGGGACGCCAGGGCCGCGTCATCGGCCATGCCGGCGACGCGCTCCAGCAGCCAGCCGATGACCATGTGGGCCATCAGCAACAAGCTCAGGAGAACCCGTGAGGCGGGCAGTTCCTGGGGTGCGGTCTGCAGGCGGCAGAGCCGCCAGAAATAAGCGATCAGCGCGGTCATGCTCTCTCCCCGAACGGGTCACGCCATTCTACACGCTCACGCCCCTTTTCCCGTACAATCGCCCCATGACGCAAGAGACCAAGCCAGCTCCACAGGGTGATCTGTTCCTGCAGCCGGAGGTGGTGGACACCCCCGAAGCGCTGGCGGCGCTGCTCCCGGAGTTGCGCGCCGCCCCCTGGCTCGCCCTGGACACCGAGTTCACTCGCGAGCGCACCTATTACGCCCGGCTCTGTCTGATCCAGATCGCCACGCCGGACGAGACCGTGCACTGCATCGACCCCCTGGCGCTGGACCCGACTCCACTGGCAGCGATCCTGAGCGACCCGGCGATCACCAAGGTCTTCCACGCCGCCGGCCAGGACCTGGAGATCCTCAACCGCGCCTTCGGCGCGCCGCCGAGCCCGGTGTTCGACACCCAGATCGCCGCCACCGCCCTGGGGCTGGGCGAGCAGATCGGTTACGCCCGGCTGGTCGAAACGCGGCTCGGCATCCAGCTGGAAAAGGGGCACAGCCGCGCCGACTGGTCGCGGCGGCCGCTCACCCCCGCGCTGCTGGAATACGCCATCGACGACGTCCGCTACCTTGCGCGCCTCTACCCGGACCTGCGCGCGGAACTGGAGGCGCACGACGGCCATGAATGGGCCGCCGGCGAGCACCGGCGACTGGCGGACCCGGAGGCCTACGTGAACGACCCCGTGGACGCCTGGCGCCGCCTGCGACCCCGACCGCCACTCGACGGGCCAGGGCGCGGCATCCTCCAGGCCCTGGCCGCCTGGCGCGAACGCGAGGCCCGGCGCCGCGACCTCCCGCGCGGCTGGGTGGTCAACGACGCCCTGCTGCTCGACATCGCCCGCCGCCGCCCGACTACCCCGGAGGCGGTCGCCACGCGGCGCGGCGCGGCGAAACTCGATCCGGGCACCGTGGCCGCCCTGGCGGGTCTGGTCGCCGAGGTCCTCGAACAGCCGCCGGAGGAATGGCCGGCCGCACCCGTCCGGGCTGCCGCCCGTCCTCGCGATCCGGTATCCTGAGCCCATGCTGAACTTCACCAAGATGCAGAGTATCGGCAACGATTTCGTCGTCATCGACAATCGCGATGGCACGTTCGAACCGGAGGCCGCGCGCATTCGCCGCCTCTGCGACCGCCATTTCGGCATCGGCTGCGACCAGCTACTGCTGGTCGAGAACGCCGACGAAGCCGATTTCCACTACCGGATCTTCAACGCCGACGGCGGCGAGGTGAACCAGTGCGGCAACGGCGCGCGCTGCTTCGCCCGTTACGTCCACGAACGGGGACTGAGCGACGCCAACCCCCTGCGCGTCGCCACGCGCGCCGGGCAGATGGTCCTCGAGCTCACCGACGACGGCCTGGTCCGTGTGGACATGGGCGTGCCGGTGCTGGAACCGGCCGCCATACCGTTCGAGGCAGAAGCCGCCACCCCGCAGTACGAACTGGAAGTCGAGGGGCGCACCTTCCGGATCGGCGCCGTCGGCCTGGGCAACCCGCACGCAGTTCTGCGGGTGGACGATCTCGAGCGCGCACCGGTGGCCCTGCTCGGCCCCGCCATCGAACACCACCCCCGGTTCCCGGAACGGGCCAATGTCGGCTTCATGGCAGTGGACGATCGCGACCGCATTCGCCTGCGCGTATTCGAGCGCGGCGCCGGTGAAACGCTGGCCTGCGGCAGCGGCGCCTGTGCGGCGGTGGTAAGTGGTCGCCAACAGGGCTGGCTGGATGATACGGTGACCGTGACACTGCCGGGCGGCAGCCTCATGGTCGAATGGCCCGGCGAGGGCACGTCCGTCCAGCTGGTCGGCCCGGCGGAGACGGTCTTCAAGGGCAGCACGGAACTATGAGCCAGACTACCGACGCGACCGGCGAACACCCCCCCAGTGGCGAGCGAGTCATCATCGATTTTCTACGCAGCCATCCGCGCTTCTTCGAGCAGCATCCGGAGATCCTGGCGGAGCTGTCCATCCCCCATGATGCGGGCGCGACCTCGCTCATCGAGCGCCAGGTTGCCGTGCTCCGCCAGCAACGCGACGAACTCGCGTCCCGGCTGGACGAACTCTACGCCACCGCCCGTGAGAACCAGGCCCTGGCCGACCAGTTCCACCGCATGCTGCTGGAACTGCTGGAGGCACGCACCGCCGATGAGCTGGTGAAGACCCTGGTGCGCGGTCTGAAGCTGCACCTGGAGGCCGACGCCGTGAGTCTGGCCATCTATCCCGGGGATCCGGACAGCCTGCCTTCGGCACTACGCCCCGGCGACACTTCGGCCACCGCCATGGACACGGCCCGCGAACGGCTGGACGGCTACCTCTTCGGGCTCCACCCGGTCTGTGGTCCACTCTCGCCCGAGCTCAATTCCCTGCTCTTCCCCGAGCAGCACGGAGCCATCAGCTCCGCCGCCCTGCTGCCGCTGTCCCTGGGTCCCGATTACCCGGGCCTTCTGGCAGTGGGAAGCACCGATCCGGAGCGTTTCGTCCCCGACCAGGGTACCCTCTTCCTGGAACAGCTGGCCGAGGCCGCCTCCTGCGCGTTACGCGCCCACCTCGAAGCGGGGCGCGCCGTACAGAGCGGCGACGACCAGCGCCACACCACTTGAACCCATGACCGCTGCGGAGTCCGGCGACTCGATCCTGCACACCGATGTCCGGGCCTTCCTCGGCCACCTGGAGCTGGAGCGTCGCCTCTCACCGGCCACCGTCACCGCCTATCGACGCGACCTGGACCGACTGCTGGAGTTCGCCGACGAACAGGGGCTGAAACGCTGGGACGAGCTGGACAGCCACCGGGTGCGTGCCTATGTCGCCCGCCGCCACCGCGCCGGGCTCGGTGGTCGCAGCCTGGCTCGCGAGCTCTCCGCCATCCGCACCTTCTTCGGCTACCTCCAGCGCGAGGGTCGGGCAACCCGCAACCCGGCCACCGGGATCCAGGCGCCGCGCGCCGGCCAGCGGCTTCCACGCAGCCTCGATGTCGACGCCATGCAGCGGCTGCTCGACGGCGATGTCGCCAGCGAGGACCCCGACGACCCGCTGGTCATCCGCGATCACGCCCTGTTCGAGCTGATGTATTCCTCCGGCCTGCGACTGGCCGAGACCGTCGGTCTGACGGTGAATCAGGTCGACCGCCGGCAGGGACGTGTGCGGGTGATCGGCAAGGGTGCCAAGGCTCGCGACCTGCCCGTGGGCCGGCCCGCCCTGGCGGCACTGGAGAACTGGCTGCGGGTGCGCCCGGAACTCGCCAGCGCCGACGAGACCGCACTGTTCGTCGCCCGTCACGGCGGTGCCCTGACCGCCCGCTCCGTACAGCAACGACTGCGCCAGCGCGCCACCCGATTGGGCCTGCCGCGAGTCCACCCACACATGCTGCGCCACGCTTTTGCCAGCCATCTGCTGGAATCCAGCGGCGACCTGCGGGCCATTCAGGACCTGCTCGGCCACGCCGACATCGCCACCACGCAGGTCTATACCCACCTGGATTTCCAGCACCTGGCCGAGGTCTACGACCGCGCCCATCCACGCGCTCGCCGGGCGAAGAAAGGCTAGAACAGCCGTCCGCCGCGCAGCAGGGTCATCCAGCGGGCCAGGTTCAGCAGGCTGCCAAGCGCTGCGGCCACATAGGTGAACGCCGCCGCGCGCAACACCCGCCGCGCGCCGCGCTCCTCGGTCGGTCGAATGTAGCTCCCCTCGCGCAGGATCGGCAGCGCCCGCTTGAAGCTTGCATCGGTCTCCACCGGCAGGGTCACGAAGTGAACCACCACCGCCATGCCGAGGCTCACCACTCCCAGGATCCCGGCCAGCCCCACCAGGGCCGGCGAGCGCGTGACGCCGGCGACCAGGGGCAGCGCCATCATCGCCCCGGCACCGACACGCTGGGCCCGCTGGGCCAGCACCGCCAGCCGACCGCGCCAGAACAGCGGCCGGTAGCCCTGATGGTGCTGCAGGGCGTGGCCGAACTCATGGGTCGCGACCGCCACGGCCGTGATGGACCGGCCGGCGTGATTGTCGGGGCTCAGGCGAATGGCGCGCGCCTCCGGATCGTAGTGGTCACCGGCCTCGGTGGTCTCGACCACCACCCCGTCGAGGCCGAAACGTTCCACCAGATGCTCGGCGAGTTCACCGCCGGTCCCCGGCAGATCGGGGACCGGCCGACTGTAGCGGCGCATGATGTGTCGAACCCAGTACTGGGGCAGGAAGACCAGGCCGAGCACCAGCAGGGCGAAGACGGCAAGAACGATCATGGGCACCTCGGCGCGACGGGCACTTTCCCATTCCCGGGGACCGGCTTCGCACGCACGGGCTTGCCGCCTCCGGTGCGTTCAGCCCTGATCGCGGAGTTTGAGCAGGATGGCGTCGATCTCGTTCTCTTCCAGCCGGCCTCGCACCTGCTCGAGTTCATCGAGCTCGCGGATCGGCCCGATCCGTACCCGATACCAGTCCTCGTTATCGATGGTCACGGTCTGGATATGGGGTTCGAGACCGAGCATGGTCAACTCGGCCCGATAGCTTTCGGCCTCTTCAATTCGCCGGAAAGAGCCCATCTGAAGGGCGTAGGCGGTATCCGGCTCCATCTCCCGCTCATCCTGCTCGGTCTCGCTCTCCCGCTCACGACGTTCGCGCTCAAGGCGCACTTCATCCTCGACCTCGGGTTCGGGCACCGGCACTTCCATCTCCGGCAGGATGGAGTAGAAATCGAAATGCGGCTCGCCTCGCTCCTCCTCCAGCGGATCGGGCCCCCTGGACTCGGCGCGCTCCTGCGCGGGATCGCTTTCCTCGCGCTCACCCTGCAGACCCATGAGGAAGGCGATGAACAACCCCACCAGCAGGCCGACCACCAACCAGGCCCAGCCCGGCGCTCCCTCCTGCTTGCCCTTGCTCCTGTTTCCCTGCGCCGCCATTACATGGACTCCGGTGCGTTGACGCCGAGGATGCCGAGACCATTGCGGATGATCCGGCGCACTGCCAGAGCCAGTGCCAGGCGCGCGTCGCGCAGGGCGTCATCCTCCACCAGGATGGGGTGGGCGTTGTACCAGGTGTGGAATTCGTTGGCGAGTTCACGCAGGTAGTGGCCGACCTGGTGCGGTTCGTGACTCAGCGCCGCCAACTCGATGACCTCGGGGAAGCGTCCGAGGCTGCTCATCAATGCCACCTCGTGGTCGGCGGTCAGCTGGTCCATGTTCGCCAGCCCCCGCTCGATATCGTGGCTCCAGCCACGCTCGTCGAGCTGGCCGAGCAGGCTGCACACCCGCGCATGGGCGTACTGGATGTAGTAGACCGGATTCTCGCTGCTGCGCGACTTCGCCAGATCGAGGTCGAAATCGAGATGCTGCTCGCCCCGGCGCATGACGTAGAAGAAGCGCGCGGCATCGTTGCCCACCTCCTCGCGCAGCTCACGCAGGGTCACGAACTCACCGGCACGAGTGGACATCGGCACCTTCTCGCCGTGGCGCCACAGCACCGCGAACTGGACCAGCAGGACATCCAGCCGCTCCACCGGCTCGCCCATGGCCTCCAGCGCCGCGCGCACCCGGGGCACATAACCGTGGTGGTCGGCACCCCAGACGTCGATGACCCAGTCGTACCCGGCGTCCAGCTTGGCCATGTGGTAGGCGATATCGGAGGCGAAGTAGGTGCGCTGACCGTTCTCCCGGATCACCACGCGATCCTTGGTGTCGCCGAACGCGCTGGAGCGGAACCAGGTGGCGCCCTCCGCCTCGTAGAGGTGGCCGGCGTCGCGCAGCCGGTCCAGGGCGCGATCCACCGCCCCGGTCTCGGTGAGGCCGCGCTCGGAGAACCAGTGGTCGTGGACCACGCCGAAGGCCTCCAGGTCCTCGCGGATGTCCGCGAGGATGCCGTCGAGCCCCGCGCGGAAGACCTGGTCGTAGCCGCCCTCGCCGAGCAGCTCCCGGGCCCGTTCCACCAGCGCGTCGATGTGCGCCTCCTTGTCACCGCCCTGCTCCGCGTCCGGAGGCAGGCCGTCGCTCACGCGGGCCGCCGGCTGCACCAGGGTGTTGCCGACCTCGGCATGCAACCCCCTGGCGATGTCCAGGACGTAATCGCCGCGATAGCCGTTGTCGGGGAAGCGCACCCGTTCACCGTGGAGTTCCAGATAACGCAACCAGACCGAGGCGGCCAGGATGTCCATCTGGCGGCCGGCGTCGTTGACGTAGTATTCCCGGTGCACCCGGAACCCCGTCGCCGCCAGCAGGTCGGCCACCGCCGCCCCGTAGGCGGCGCCCCGACCGTGGCCCACGTGCAGCGGGCCGGTGGGGTTGGCCGAGACGAACTCCACCTGGACCCGGCGACCGGCGCCCACCGTGGAGTGGCCGTACGCCTCTCCGGCCTCGTGGACGGCGCGGACCACCTCGCGATAGGCCGCCGCCCCCAGGAAGACATTGATAAAGCCCGGGCCGGCGATCTCGACCCGCTCGACGTGGGGCGACTCGGGCAGTCGCTCCACCACCAGCCCGGCCAGATCGCGCGGCTTCACCCCGGCGGGTCTGGCCATCACCATGGCGACATTGCAGGCAAAATCGCCGTGGCTCGGATCGCGGGTGCGTTCCACGGCAAAACCGGGACCCTCGGCGGGGAGGGTGCCGTCCACGCGCAGCGCCGCCACGGCCTGCTCGAAACACTCGTTGAGATGCGCCTTCATGAACAATCCTGCTGACCGGTCGATCCACGCATTCTAACCCATCTCCCGTTGGCGACCATCCCGTGCCGGGAAGCCGGGCTCAGCTCAGGTCCACCGGGTCGACATCCAGCGACCAGCGCACCCGGCGCGCCTCGGTCAGGTCCGCCACCATCGGCAGCCAGGCCGCCAGCAGGCGGTGGAGGTCGGCGCGCCGGTCGGCCTGCAGCAGCAGCTGGGCTCGATAGCGCCCGGCACGGCGCTCCATGGGCGCCGGCACGGGCCCCAGCGCCATCACCGTCGAGGACTCCCGGGCACAGAGTTCGGCGGCGGCACTCAGGAAGGTGTGCGGAGCCTCGGCACCGGGCGCCTCGGCGCGCAGCAGCGCCATCTGGCTGAACGGCGGCAGCTGGGCCAGACGGCGTTCCTCCAGCGCGGTTCGGGCGCTGGCATCGTAGCCCCCCTCGACCAGCCGGCGCAGCAGCGGATGGTCCGGGTGGTGGGTCTGGATCAGCACCCGCCCGGGCCGCTCGGCACGCCCGGCCCGCCCGGCAACCTGGATGACCAGCTGCGCCAGCCGCTCCGGGGCGCGGAAATCGGGAGAATGGAGCCCCTGATCGGCGTCGAGGATCCCCACCAGCGTCACGCCGGGGAAATGGTGGCCCTTGGCCAGCATCTGCGTCCCCAGCAGGATCCGCGCCGAGCCGCTGTGGGCCTGTTCCAGCAGCGCCTCCATCCGCCCCCGGGCGCGGGTGGAATCGCGGTCCATGCGCACCGTGGCCACATCGGGGAACAGGCGGGTCAGTGCCTGTTCCACCCGCTCGGTCCCCATCCCCAGCGCCCGCAGGTCGAGACTGCCGCAACCGGGACAGGCCGGCGGTACCCGCTGCTCGTTGCCGCAGTGGTGGCAGCGCAGCACGCTCTGTCCCTGGTGGAAGGTCATGTGCGCGTCGCAGCGAGAGCAGTGGATGACAAAACCGCAGTCGTGGCAGAGCAGGGTCGGCGCGAAACCGCGCCGATTGAGGAAGAGCAGCACCTGGCCACCGGCGGCCACTTCGCGGTCGATGGCGTGGATCAGCGACTCGCCGAGCCCCTCGTCCAGCCGCTGGCCGCGCAGGTCGAGCAGGTCGATGGGCGGTTCCTCCGCGCCCCCGGCGCGCTCCGGCAGCGACAGGCGTTGATAGCGCCCCTGCTCGACATTCACCAGGCTCTCCAGTGACGGCGTCGCCGTACCCAGCACCACCGGGACGGCGCCGTGGTGGGCGCGCAGCACCGCGAGATCGCGGGCGGAGTAGCGAAACCCCTCCTGCTGCTTGTACGAGGTGTCGTGCTCCTCGTCGACGACGATCAGCGCCAGGTCGGGCAGAGGGGTGAAGATCGCCGAGCGGGTCCCGACCACCACCCGCGCTTCGCCACTCCAGCCGGCATGCCAGGCGCACAGGCGCTGGGCATCGGTGAGGCCGGAATGGAGCACCGCCAGCGGCACCCCGAGGCGGCGGAAGCGGTCCAGCAGCTGCGGAGTCAGACCGATCTCCGGCACCAGCACCAGCACCTGCCCACCGGCGGCCAGCGCCGTCTCCATTGCCTGGAGATAGACCTCCGTCTTGCCGGAACCGGTGACCCCGTACAGGAGGAAGGCCGCGAACCGGCCCAGTGTGTCGCGGACGGTCGCCACCGCCTCCGCCTGGGACCCGGCGAGTTGCGGCCCCGGCGTCGGGGCGGCCACCGGCTCCAGACAGGAACCGACCACCTCCTCGACCCAGCCGTGCTCGCGCAGTCGGCGGCTGCTGGGCTGCCAGCGCGGGTGGCGCTCGGCCAGCGCCTCCACCGGCAGGGGGCCACCTGCGGCCCGGAGTTCACGCAGAATGGCCTGTTGCACCGGGGCACGGCCGAGGCGTTCCGGGTCCACCGCCTCGCCCTCGGCGGTGAGGCGCAGGTAGCGCGGTCCGCCGCTGCGGTTGGGTCGCCCTTCGCGCAACGCGGCAGGCAGAGCCGCGGCGAAGACCTCTCCGGGCGGGTGGTGGTAGTACTCCGCGGCCCAGCGCAGCAACGCGAGCACATCCCGGCCCAGTACCGGCGTTTCATCGACCAGCTCGCTGGCCTCGCGCAGACGCGCGGCCGGAACGTCGGTGGTCGCGGCGACCTCGACGATCACCGCCACCAGACGCTGACGGCCGAACGGCACCCGCACCCGCTGGCCCGGCGCCACCTTCCCGGTGGCGCCGGCGGGGGCCCGATAGTCGAACAGTCGCCGCAGCGGCGACGGAACGGCGACGCGCAGGATGGGTCTCATCTCCGACATGCGGCCATGGTAGCACCACCCCTCCCCGACAGGCGCTGGTTGCATTACCATGGCGGGTTCCAAGAAGGAGAGATCAATGAGCGTCTGGACCCCCATCGCCGAGAAGATCGAAGAGGCCACCGGCGAGCCCTTCCGCCTGGCGGAGCAGCGCAGTCTCGGCGGTGGCTGCATCAGCGCCGCCGTGCGCGTGGAGGACCAGACCGGCCGCCAGTATTTCGTCAAGCTCAACCGGGCCGAAGAGCTGGAGATGTTCGCCGCCGAGGCGGAGGGGCTCGCCGAAATCGCCGCCGCCGAGGCGGTCCGCTGTCCACACCCGCTGGTCTGGGGGGAAGCCGAGGGTCAGGCTTTTCTGGTGATGGAATACCTGACTCTCGGCGGTCGCACCGACACCGCCGCTGCCCGCCGACTGGGTCAGGACCTGGCAGCGATGCACGGACGGACCAGCGAACGCTTCGGCTGGCATCGCGACAACACCATCGGCAACACTCCGCAGCCCAACGACCGGAGCAGTGACTGGATCGCCTTCTGGCGCGAGCAGCGCCTCGGCTTCCAGCTCCGTCTGGCCGCGCGCAATGGCTATGGCACGCGACTGGAGAGCGCGGGGAACATGCTGATGGAGCACCTGGACGCCTTCTTCCGCGACTACCAGCCCGTGCCCTCGCTGCTCCACGGCGACCTCTGGTCGGGCAACTGGGACGTCACCAGCGAGGGAGACCCGGTCATCTTCGATCCGGCGGTCTACTACGGCGACCGCGAGGCCGACCTGGCCATGACCGAACTGTTCGGCGGCTTCCCGCGCGACTTCTACGCGGCCTACGATGCCGCCTGGCCGCGGGATCCGGGCTATACCACGCGTCGCGACCTCTACAACCTCTATCACGTCCTCAACCACCTGAACCTGTTCGGCACCGCCTACCTGGGCCGGTCCGAGGACCTGATCCGGCGCCTGCTCAGCGAGACGAGGTAAGCCCCCGCCATGACGCGCCCGTCCGCTCCGGGCTACGCCCCGCGTTTCCGCTGGCGCTGGCTGGGGCCGCGCCACTGGCCCTTCTGGCTGGGACTCGGTCTGCTGATCCTGCTGGGCCTGCTGCCGCGCCGCCTGCGCTGGCAGCTGACCCGGGTGATCCTGATCTGGCTCATGCGGCGCAAACCCAAGCGGTTGCACTACGTGCGCATCAATCTCGACCTCGCCTTCCCGAACTGGCGGGTCGAGGAGCGCGAGGCGACCATTCACCGCTGCTTCCGACTGCTCGCCATGTGCTCCATGGACTACGCCCTGTTCTGGTTCGCCCCCGGCTTCTGGCTGGACCGGCGCATCCGGGTGGAGGGCTGGGAACACGTCACCGCCGCCCGCGAGGAGGGGCGCCCAGTGATCCTGTTCACCGGCCATACCGCCGCGCTGGAGGCGGCCGGCATCGCCATCACCCGGCGGATCCCCGCCAGCGGCCTGATCCGACCCATGAACCACCCGATCTTCGACTGGCTGGTGGCCCGGGGGCGGACCCGTTTCCTCGGTCGGATCCATCACCGCGATACCGGAATGCGCCCGATCCTGCGCGACCTCCGCGCCGGCAGCGCCTTTTACTACCTCCCCGACGAAGACCTCGGCAAGCGAGAAACCGCCGACTGGACCTTCGCCCCGTTCTTCGCCACCCCGAAGGCGACCCTGACCAGCCTCGGTCGACTCACTCGCGCGGCCGGGGCGGCGGCCATTCCCTGCCTGGCCTGTTATGATCCGGAACGGCATGTCTATCGGGTGCGCGTCGATCCGCCGCTGGCGGACTTTCCCGGCGACGACGGGGCCGCCGACGCCCGCGCGATGAACGCGGCGCTGGAGGCGCTGATCCGCCCCGACCCGAGTCAGTACATGTGGACCCACCGGCTCTACCGGACCCGCCCCCCCGGAGCGCCGAAGCGGTACAAACAACGAGCCAGAGTTCAGGAGAGAGATGACGATGCCGGGTAGACGCAAACGCAATCAGCGCCGCGACTGGGACCTGACGCCACGACAACCGAATGGCGGCGGTGGGCGCTGGGCGACCAGTTCCATCCTGGTGCTCGGCCTGCTGATCGCCGTGGCCCTCCTGCTGCTCTTCGTTCTCGGCCTTGGCCGCGAAACCCAGCCAACCAACGATGAACTCCCCGAAGGGCATGTGCGCATCCCGCTGGAACTGCCCGACAGTGAACCCACCGGGCACCCTGAGCCGGTCGATCCCGATCGGAAGGGCGAGGCGCCGCGGGAGGGCCCCCTGTGACCTTCCTGCTGCTCGTGCCAGGCGTCCTCACCGTGCTGGCAGAAATCATCCTGCGCGGCAGCTTCGACCTGATCCTGATTGCCGGCGGCTTCAACCTGGCCGCCGGAGCGGCGACCCTGGCCTGTCTGCACTGGGCGCCGCGCTGGGCCACGGCGGCGGCCCTGGTCTGGGCCGGCGCCACGCTGGGGGTCTGGCTACTCTATCAACTGGTGGTCTTCGGCCTGCCCACTTCGACCTTCACCGCGCTGTCCGCCGCCATCGGTGCGGCACTGTCGGTTCCGGTGGTGGTGGCCTGGCTTCGCGGCCGCCGGTTCACGGACGGTCCGTGCGCCGACGGCTCCGACGGCTAATCCGGCGCTCCCGTCGACCCCCTCTGGTCCTCGCCGGGGATCCCCCCCTCCGTCATCAGGGGTCTCAGGGTCCGTTCCAGATTGCGGAACAGGTGCGGGTAACGCCCCTCTTCCCCGGCCAGCACCCGTTTCATGTGCTCGCGCTCGGTGGGCGCATCGAAACAGGCCGGACAGGAGTCGGGGATCACCGGTAACCCGGACGCCTCGGCGAAGTCGGCCATCTGGCGTTCACGCGCATAGGCGAGTGGCCGGATGATCCGCAGATCACCGTCGTTGTTGCGATAGTGCGCCTTCATGGTGCGCAGCTGCCCCCCGTGGAAGGCGGACATCAGGAAGCTCTCGGCGAGATCGTCGAGGTGCTGGCCCAGCGCGAGGACGTTGTAACCGGCCTCCCGCGCCGTGGTGTACATGATCCCGCGCTTCATCCGGGCGCAGTAGGCGCAGAAGGAATCGCCGCGCATCCGCGCCTTCGCCTCCTCCATGATGGGCTGCTCCCGATAGTGGTAGTCGACCCCCAGCGCCGTCATGTAGGCGCGCAGCGCCCCGGGGTCGAAGCCTTCCACTTCCGGGTCCACGGTGACCGCGCCGATCGTGAACCGAACCGGAGCGTAGCGGGCCAGATGGCGGAGCACGTGCAGCAAGGAGAGGGAATCCTTGCCGCCGGAGACGGCCACCAGTACGCGGTCGCCGTCGCGGATCATGTCGAAGTCGGTGATGGCACGGCCCACCGGGCGCAGCAGCGCCTTCGGCGGCTTCACTGTGGCAGCGGTGTCACGGGTCTCGGTCATGGCATCGATCCTACCCTCAAACGCGGTTCCACGGCCATGGCAGAGGGTCGCCGGCCCGGCCCCGTCTGCAAAAGCGGTATGATTCTGATACACTGGCGCTATTCACACGTACCGCATCATCCCACCGAGTGTACGCAAATCCATCTATCCACAACGGTGGTCCGCCAGACTGCCCGGGAGACGAATGGCCATGAAAAACGAACGCCAGCAGCGCCTGGAAAAAGAACTCGAAAACCGGATCCTGGTCCTCGACGGGGCCATGGGTTCGCTCATCCAGACCTATCAGCTGGAAGAAGCCGATTTCCGCGGCGATCGCCTGAAGGACCACCCCTGCGACATCAAGGGGAACAACGACGTCCTGGCGCTCTCGCAGCCCGACATCCTGCGCGAGACCCACACCGAATACCTGAAGGCCGGTGCCGACATCATCGAGACCAACACCTTCAGCTCCACCTCCATCGCCCAGGCCGACTACCAGATGGAGAACTGGGTCTACGAGCTCAACTACGAGTCGGCGAAGGTCGCCCGCGAGGCCGCCGACGCCATGACCGAGCAGACCCCGGACAAGCCGCGCTTCGTCACCGGCGTCCTCGGTCCGACCAACCGCACGGCGACCATCTCGCCGGACGTGAACCAGCCGGGCTACCGCAACGTCACTTTCGACGACCTCGCGGCCTCCTACAAGGACGCGGTGAAGGGGCTGCACGAGGGCGGTGTCGACGCCGTGCTCATCGAGACCATCTTCGACACCCTGAACGCCAAGGCGGCGGTCTACGCGGTGAAGGAGTACTGCGACGAACACGGTGTCGAGCTGCCGATCATGATCTCCGGCACCATCACCGACGCCTCCGGCCGCACCCTCTCCGGTCAGACCGTGGAGGCGTTCTACAACTCGCTGTCCCACGCCGAGCCGCTCTCCATCGGCTTCAACTGCGCCCTGGGCGCCGCCGAGCTGCGCCAGCACATCGAGGAGCTGTCCGAGAAGTCGGCCTTCCGTGTCTCCGCGCATCCCAACGCCGGGCTGCCCAACGAGTTCGGTGAATACGAGCAGGAGGCCGACGAGATGGCCGGCCACATCCGCGAATGGGCGGAGTCGGGCTTCCTCAACATCATCGGCGGCTGCTGCGGCACCACGCCGGACCACATCCGCGCCATCACCGAGGCGGTCGAGGCCGCGCAGCCGCGCACCATCCCGGAGCGGCCGCCGCGCATGCGCCTCGCCGGTCTGGAGCCGTGCAACGTCGGCCCGGAGCTGGGCTTCGTCAACATCGGCGAGCGCACCAACGTCACCGGCTCTGCCCGCTTCAAGCGCCTGATCAAGGAAGAGGATTACGACACCGCCCTGGAGGTCGCCCGCAATCAGGTGGACGGCGGCGCCCAGGTCATCGACGTCAACATGGACGAGGGCATGCTCGACGGCGAGCAGGCAATGATCGACTTCCTCAACCTGGTCGCCTCGGAACCGGACATCGCCCGGGTTCCGATCATGGTCGACTCCTCCAAGTGGAACATCGTCGTCGCCGGCCTCAAGCGGTTGCAGGGCAAGGGCCTGGTGAACTCCATCTCCATGAAGGAGGGCGAGGAGAATTTCATCAATCAGGCGCGGATGCTGCGCCGCCTCGGTGCCGCCGTGACCGTCATGGCGTTCGACGAGGAGGGCCAGGCCGATACCAAGGAGCGCAAGGTCGAGATCTGCGAACGCGCCTACAAGGTGCTCACCGAACAGGTCGGCTTCCCCGGTGAGGACATCGTCTTCGACCCGAACATCTTCGCCGTGGCCACCGGCATCGAGGAGCACAACAACTACGGCGTCGACTTCATCGAGGCGTGCCGCGAGATCCGCCAGAAGATGCCGGAGGTGCACATCACCGGCGGCGTCTCCAACATCTCCTTCTCGTTCCGCGGCAACGACGGCGTGCGCGAGGCGATCCACGCCGTGTTCCTCTACCACGCCACCAGGGCCGGCATGGACATGGGCATCGTCAACCCGGCCCAGCTGGCGGTCTACGATGACATCCCCGAGGATCTGCGCGAACTGGTCGAGGACGTCGTCCTCAACCGCCGCGACGACGCCACCGAGCGCCTGCTGGACGCCGCCAACCGCTTCGAAGGGGGGGGTGGCGCCAAGGAAGAGGATCTGGAATGGCGCACCTGGCCGGTGGACAAGCGGCTGGAGCACGCCCTGGTCAAGGGCATCGACGCCTACGTCGACGAGGACACCGAAGAGTGCCGCCAGCAGTTCCCCTCGCCGCTGAACGTCATCGAAGGGCCGCTGATGGACGGCATGAACGTGGTCGGCGACCTGTTCGGCGAGGGCAAGATGTTCCTGCCGCAGGTGGTGAAGTCGGCCCGCGTCATGAAGAAGGCGGTGGCCTACCTGTTCCCCTACATCGAGGCGGAGAAGCAGGGCGGCTCCAGCGCCGGCAAGATCCTGATGGCCACGGTGAAGGGCGACGTCCACGACATCGGCAAGAACATCGTCTCGGTGGTGCTCCAGTGCAACAGCTTCGAAGTGGTGGACATCGGCGTCATGCAGCCGTGTCAGGACATCCTCGACGCGGCGAAGGAGCACGAGGTCGACATCATCGGCCTGTCGGGCCTGATCACCCCCTCCCTGGACGAAATGGTCCACATCGCCAAGGAGATGGAGCGCCAGGGCTTCGACATCCCGGTGATGATCGGTGGTGCGACCACCTCCCGCGCCCACACGGCGGTGAAGATCGACCCGAACTACCACGGCGTCTCGGTCTACGTGAAGGACGCCTCGCGTGCCGTCGGCGTCGCCGGCAAGCTGCTGGGCAAGGACGCCGACGCCTACAAGGCGGAGATCAAGGCCGACTACGAGAAGGCGCGCGAACAGCACGCCGGGCGTCAGGCCAAGATCAAGTGGGTGCCGCTGGAGAAGGCGCGCGAGAACGCCTTCAAGCCGGACTGGTCGGCCTACGAACCGCCGAAGCCGGCGGAGCTGGGCACCGTGACCTTCGACGACTTCCCGCTGGACGAGATCCGCGAGTACATCGACTGGACGCCCTTCTTCCACTCCTGGCAGCTCAAGGGCTCCTATCCGAAGATCCTCGATGATGCCGAGAAGGGCGAGGAGGCGCGCAAGCTGTTCGCCGACGCCGAGAAGATGCTCCAGCAGATCATCGACGAGAAGTGGTTGAAGGCGAGCGCCGTGGTCGGCATCCGGCCAGCCAATCGCGTCGACGGCACCGAGGACATCGAGGTCTACGACCAGAACGGCGAGAAGGTCGAGCAGACCTTCCACTTCCTGCGTCAGCAGACCGAGAAGCCGAAGATGAAGCCGAACTACAGCCTGGCGGACTTCGTCGCCCCGAAGAGTTCAGGCAAGCGGGACTACATCGGCGGCTTTGCAGTCACCGCCGGGATCGGCATCGACGAACACATCGCCCGCTTCGAGGCCGACCACGACGACTACCACGCCATCATGCTGAAGGCGCTGGCGGATCGTCTGGCGGAGGCCTTCGCCGAGCTGATGCATCAGAAGGTGCGCCGGGAGATCTGGGGCTACGTCCCCGACGAGGGCCTGTCCAACGACGACCTCATCCAGGAGGCCTATACCGGCATCCGCCCGGCACCGGGCTACCCGGCCTGCCCGGAGCACACCGAGAAGGACCTGCTCTGGGACTGGCTGGAAGTCAAGGACCGCACCGGCATCGAGCTCACCGAATCACGGGCGATGGTACCGACGGCGTCGGTCTCCGGCTTCTACTTCGCGCATCCGGAGTCACGCTACTTCGCGGTGGGGAACATCAACCGCGATCAGGTCGAGGACTACGCCAAGCGCAAGGGGATCTCGGTGCAGGCCGCCGAGAAGTGGCTCGGGCCGAACCTGGGCTACGATTCGGAATAGGGCCGCCGGAGCGGGGCGATGCCGGGGGCGTTCAGCGCCCGGTGCCGTCGTCCTCGGCCGCGTCGACCCCGGCGCGCAGGGGCGCACGCCGTGGACGTTCGTCGGCTCCATCAAAGCGGACCAGGGCCATGCCGGTAAAGGCGTCGTCCCGGTAGACCTCCACCCGGAAGGTCCTTGCGTCCCGATCCAGCGAGAAGCGCGGGAGGATGTCCTCCCGCCGGATCCGGTGGCCGGCCTGATCGGTGTCATCACTGTGATAGCCGATGACGTTGACCCGGTAACCCTCGCGCGGTTCCACCCGGAAACTCTCCCCGACGGTGACCACCGTGCCGAAATCGGCATCGATCCGATCCCCGTCAACCTCCATGACGACCCCCTCGGGCCCCCGATCGTACTCGAAGTACTGCGGATGGAGCCGGGTCAGCTCCCGGTTGCCATGCCGGACCACGTAGTGATCGCCACGCCGGAGCACTGTGACCAGTGGTGAATCCGCCGCGAACTCCAGATCCCCGCCGGCCTTCAACGGGACATAGCCCAGCGCACTGCGCGCATTGGCCAGCTCCAACCGGATCCGGCGATCGTACAGAGCCACCTCCATGTCACCCTTGATGGCCTCCTCCACCCCGGCAAGGGTCCGGGGAAAAGGCCGTTCGTAGCCGATCCCCATGTGTTCCATGAACCCTTCCAGGACCTTGAGGTGGAAATCGGTACGCCGGAGCGTGCCGAAGCTCTTGCTCGCCTCCACACCGAAGGCCGGCTTGCCGCTGCGCACGGCATACCACGTCAGCGTACGCGCCATCTCCGCGTTCCCCTCGCCGGTTCGGGTGTTCTTCACCGCGTAGAAGTGCTCGTTGTCGGGTATGCGCATGTTGACGCGCGCGGCGACGCGAGCCGCCACCCCCTTCAGGTTGCCGAATCGGGGCGCGTCCATACGCGCCTGATCGATGATCACCGACTGGCCCCAGCGCCACGGCGACTGGCTCTCGCTGATGTACGAACGACGGTAGAAACCGGAGCCGTCGTGGAGGTTCAGAACCACATCCACCGCGTCGTCCCGGATCAGCTCCTTGACCCGCTGGACTGCCTCGTACTCGGGATCGGAGGGGGGCAGATCGGCGAACTTGCGGTTCATGTCGCCGTGGACGCCCCGGGAACGGCGCAGGATGCTCGCAAAGTTGAGATTGGGGACGACCCAGACGGAGCCCCGGGTGATGGTATAGCGGGTGGACAGCAGGGCCGCGGCGTTGAAGCCGCCGGGTTCGTCTCCCTGGATCCCGCCGATGACCAGCAGCGTCGGCCCGGGCACCCCGGAGTCCAGGTGCTGGACGCTGAAATCCCGCGCCGCGCCCTCCCCCGCACCCCAGAGGAGCAGGACCAGCAGCAGCCCCGTGGCCGACCGCCTAGACAACCTTGATGTGCCAGGGTTCGAAACGGACCCCATACGGATTCCGATCGGGATAGCGGATCTCCACCAGGCCGAGATCGGCCAGGCGCCGGAAGACATCGGTCTCGGCGAATTCGGCGGTGAAATTGCGCCGGCCGAAACCGGCCTTGCCCACATCGAAGTCGCCGACCCCGTGATAGGAATAGCCGGGTGGCGCCAGTGAGCGCGAGGCCCGGGAGAGGTTGCCGCCGGTTTCCACGGCCTTGGCCAGGAAGAGGTGCGTCTGCTTGACCACCGAGCGAATTCCGGAGGTCAGCACCAGCTCGTCCCCCACGGTCCGGCGCAGTTTGCGAAACATCGCCTCGCCCTCGCCGTGAAGCAGATAATGACCCGAGCCGGGGATCTTGCGGGCGTCCTTCTCCGGGAAGCGAGCCGTGAGATCGGCGATCACCTTCTCGCCGAAGAAGCCGTAGCGGCGGGCGTCGGCCGCAAAGATCCGCTCGATGAAATCCAGCTCGTCCCGGCTGAAGGCCCCGATGGCGTCGTGGTTACGGGCAAAACGGAGCATCCCGTCGAAGGAGATCAGGTTGAAATTGCCGTAGCCGACAAAATCGATGACCCGCTCCAGCCGCGCGACCACGCGCGCCAGCCGGTCCCGGTCGGCGGGTTCCAGATGGATGTCCTCGCGGTGGTCCTCGTCGAAGGCGCGGATCCGTTCGAGATAGCGCTGACGGTCCGCACTCCGCGCCGGCGGCGCGTTAGGCTCCACCAGCACCCGGGCGTCGGCCGCCTCCGCCGCCTGACCCGCATCGGGGATCCGGCCGGACTCGTTCGGCGCCCCGTCTACGGACGAGCCCTCCCGGTCACCGGGCCACCACTGGAAGGCCGCGGTGGCTCCGGCCACCACCGGCAACGCCTTGAGCAGACTTCTACGCCGCATGCGCCCCTCTCCACGCTGTTTCGAATCAAGACTCTACCGGGAAACGGGGCCTTCGGCCAACCCTCCCGACGCCCGGCCTCAGGGCATCTGGAAGCCGCCGAACCCTCCCCCGCCGCCCATGCCACCGGCGGAGGGGCCGCCATCCTGACCGGGGACGACCAGGCCACCAGCCTGCTCACGCTGCATCTCCTGTAGCTCTTCGAGGGTCTTGACCATCGCCTGCTGGGCGGCGGCATTGTAGCCGTCCAGAGCCTCCTCCAGGGTGGTCGCCTCGATCTCGAAGTTCAGCGGCAGGGCGCCCATGGGCGTCATGAGCTGGGTGGCGCCGGTAAAGAGCACGTCGCGACTCGGGTCGTCCTCGCCGCTGGCGGTAACCGGCGTCAACCGCTGGAGCGTGCCCATCTGGCGATCGGTGAAGCTCTCCTCGCGGTAGAGGTTGTCACGGTCGAGTTGGATCTCGGGGAGTTCCTGGCTCATGGGGTCCTCGTGGTTCAGTGCTGGATTCGAGCCAAGGGTAACACCGGTCGACGGGGCCGGGTCCATTCATTCGGGCCCCGCGCCGGCCCCGAACAGGGACTCCCTCCCCCGGCTCCGCCCCGGCCATCGGGAAAACGAAAACCCACCCCCTGAGTCCAGCGTCGTGGTGGTGTACAATCCGGAACATCAGGCCCGCAACACAGAGAAGCGACCCTTGGAGCAATACCGCGGCACCACCATCCTCTGCGCCCGCCGCAACGGCCGTGTGGCCATGGCCGGCGATGGCCAGGTCACCCTCGGCTCGACGGTCATGAAGGGCAACGCCCGCAAGGTCCGCCGCCTCTACCGCGACGGCGTGCTGGCTGGTTTCGCCGGCGGCACCGCCGACGCCTTCACCCTGTTCGAGCGCTTCGAGGGCAAACTGGAGGAGTACCGCGGCCAGCTGGTGCGCGCCGCCGTGGAGCTGGCCAAGGACTGGCGCACCGACCGTTCGATGCGGCGACTGGAGGCCCTGCTCATCGTCGCCGACGCCGAGGCGATGCTGATGATCTCCGGCAACGGCGACGTCATCGAGCCGGAAGAGGACCTCATCGCCATCGGCTCCGGCGGCTCCTTCGCCCAGGCCGCCGCACAGGGGCTGATGCGCCATTCGGAACTGGAGGCCCGCGAGGTCGTCGAAGCGGCCATGGGGATCGCCGCCGACATCTGCGTCTACACCAACCACCAGCTCACCATCGAGGAGCTCGAAGCGAAGTGACCGACGAGACCGCCAGCCACGCCATCGACAGCCGTTCGATGATGACCCCCCGGGAGATCGTCGGCGAGCTGGACCAGCACATCATCGGCCAGGGCGACGCCAAGCGCTCCGTGGCCATCGCCCTGCGCAACCGCTGGCGCCGCACCCGCGTCGCCGAAGCGCTGCGCCCGGAGATCACACCGAAGAACATCCTCATGATCGGCCCCACCGGCGTCGGCAAGACCGAGATCGCGCGGCGACTGGCGAAGCTGGCCAACGCACCGTTCGTCAAGGTCGAGGCGTCAAAGTTCACGGAAGTCGGGTATGTCGGCCGCGATGTCGAATCGATCATCCGTGATCTGGCGGAAAATGCCGTGACCATCATCCGTGAAGCGGCCATGGACCGTGTTCGCCAGCCGGCCGAGGATGCTGCCGAGGAACGCATCCTCGACATCCTCCTGCCACCGGCGCGCGGTGACTACGGCGACGACGACCGCCAGTCGGACACCCGTCAGAAGTTCCGCAAGAAGCTGCGCGAGGGCGAGCTGGACGAGCGCGAGATCGAGGTGGAGATCGACGCCGGCATGAACGTCGAGCTGATGACACCGCCCGGCATGGAGGAAATGACCAGCCAGTTGCAGTCGATGTTCAAGAACATCGGCGGCGGCGGCAAGCGCCAGACCCGCAAGATGACCATCCGCGAGGCGAAGCGCGCCCTCGCCGACGAGGAGGCGGCGAAGCTGATCAACGAGGAGGAGATCAAGCAGGAGGCGCTGGACGCGGTGCAGCAGAACGGCATCGTCTTCCTCGACGAGATGGACAAGGTCTGCAAGGGCCACGACCAGAACAGCGGCGAGGTCTCCCGCGAAGGCGTGCAGCGGGATCTCCTGCCGCTGGTGGAGGGCTGTGCCGTCTCCACCCGCCAGGGCGTGGTCCACACCGATCACATCCTGTTCATCGCCTCCGGCGCCTTTCACCTGAGCAAGCCCTCGGACCTGATCCCCGAACTGCAGGGGCGGCTGCCCATCCGGGTTGAGCTCGATGCCCTGGAGGTGGAGGATTTTGTCCGCATCCTCACCGAACCGCGCGCGGCGCTGACCACCCAGTACCAGGCACTGCTGGCCACCGAGGGCGTCGACCTGCACTTCAGCGACGACGGCATCCGTCGCATCGCCGAGGTCGCCTTCGAGGTCAACGAGGGCACCGAGAACATCGGCGCCCGCCGCCTGCACACCGTGATGGAACGCCTGCTGGAGACCCTCTCCTACGAGGCGCCGGACCGCTCCGGCGAACCGGTCACCATCGACCGCGACTACGTGGACGAACACCTGGGCGAGCTCGTCCGGGACCGCGATCTCAGCCGCTACATCCTCTGAACGGAGGGACGCCATGAGCCAACCGAAACCGACCGACATCCGCCTGCACCAGAAGTCCCGGGAGCTGGAGATCGCCTTCGACGACGGCAGCCGCTTCCACTTCCCGTGCGAGTTCCTGCGCGTCTTCTCGCCGTCGGCGGAGGTTCAGGGCCACGGCCCCGGGCAGGAGACCCTGCAGAGCGGCAAACGCGCAGTGAACATCAGCCGGCTCGAGCCGGTGGGCAACTACGCCATCCAGCTCTACTTCGACGACGGTCACGACTCCGGGATCTACTCCTGGGACCTGCTCTACACGTACGGAGTCAACCAGGACGACCTGTGGCGGAAGTACCTGGCGCAGCTCGAGGCCGCAGGGCTCGGTCGCGACTCCGACAGCGATACGGCCGCGCCGGGGACCGGCGAGGTGCCCAATGCCGTCGACGCCAACGCCCCCTACCGCACCCACTGAACCCGCGCCGCGAGGAGAGACACCATGAGCCAGGATTCCGGTTCCCGGGACACCACCCACTTCGGCTACCAGCAGGTGCCGAAGGGCGAGAAGCGCCATCGGGTCGCCGGCGTCTTCTCGTCGGTGGCCCGGAAGTACGACGTGATGAACGACCTGATGTCCATGGGGGTCCACCGGGTCTGGAAGCGCTTCACCATCGAGCGCGCCGGGGTCCGTCGCGGCCAGCGCGTACTGGATCTGGCCGGCGGCACCGGCGATCTGGCCGAGGCCTTTGCCCGGCGGGTCGGCCCCGAGGGCGAGGTGGTGCTCTCCGACATCAACGCCGAGATGCTGGAATGCGGCCGCGAACGGCTGGTCAATGCCGGCGTGGTCGGCAACGTCGACTACATCCAGGCCGACGCCGAGGCGCTGCCCTTCCCCGACCACCACTTCGACCGGGTGACCATGGCCTTCGGCTTGCGCAACGTCACCGACAAAGAGGCCGCGCTGGCCTCCATCCATCGGGTGCTGAAGCCCGGCGGCAAGCTGCTGGTGCTGGAGTTCTCCCACCCGGTGATGCCGGGTCTGAAGCCGATCTACGACGCCTATTCGTTCGGTGCCCTGCCGCTGATGGGCAAGCTGGTGGCCAACGACGCCGACAGCTACCGCTACCTCGCCGAGTCCATCCGCATGCACCCGGCTCAGGAGACCCTCGGCGGCATGTTCGAGGCCGCCGGCTTCGAGCAGGTCACCTGGCACAACCTGAGCGGCGGGATCGTCGCCCTGCACATCGGCACAAAGGTCTAGCATGGAACCCACGGCGCACGCCCCCGCCGACAGTGGCTGGAACAACACCGTCCCGGTGGAACCGCCGGCGAAGCCGCAGGCGCCGACGCGGTCGTACGCCGCTTTCAGCGACCGCGCCCTGGCGTTCGGGATCGACCTGCTCATCGCCCTGGTGGTCTTCGCGCCCCTGGCCATCGTCGCCGCCGGTGGTGTTCAGGGGGCGTTCACCGGCTGGTCGCGCCGCTTCTTCATCGACCTGCTGCCAGCGCTGGCGGTGGTCTTCTTCTGGCTGCGCTTCGGTGCCACACCCGGCAAGATGCTGCTGGAGATCCGCGTCGTGCCGCTGGCCAACGACCGTCCACTGACGATCAAGCAAGCGGTGTTGCGCTACATCGGCTACTTCCTCTCCGCCCTGCCGCTCTACCTCGGTTTCCTCTGGGCACTGTGGGACCGACGCCACCAGGGATTCCACGACAAGCTCGCCGGGACCATCGTGGTCCGCGCGGCGGATGACGAATCCCGGAAGGACCTGACCACGCTGATGCAGGAGGCGGGATGCAGGAACTGATCCAGACCACGGCCGCCGGCCTGGAGCGGGCGGTGAACGCTGCGCTGGCGCTGGACCCCGAGGCCGAGGGCCACCTGCGGCGTCTGGACGGCCGCGTTCTGGCGGTGGAACTCACCGGCCTCGGGGCCTCGCTGGCGGTGATCCCGGTGGCCGGCCGCCTGACCATCGCCCCGGCCTGGGACGGCGAGGCGGACGCCACCATCCATGGCGCCCCGTTCTCGCTGCTGCGTCTGGGTCTTGGCGACCAGGGCACGGTGCGCCGGGGCGATGTGCGCATCAGCGGGCGAGTGGAGGTGGCCCAGTCCTTCCAGCGTTTCTTCGACCAGCTGGACATCGACTGGGAGGAGCATGCCTCGCGGTTGCTGGGGGATGCGACCGCCCATCGCCTGGGCGGACTGGCACGCGATCTCGGCCACTGGGCAGGGCGGCTGTTCGGCAATGGGCTGGCCACCACCGGCGAATACCTCCGTGAGGAGCGCCGCTGGCTCCCCTCCGCGCCGGCGGTGGCCGCCCGGCGCGAGGACATCGCCACCCTGCGCGACGACGTCGCCCGCATGGAGGCCCGGATCCGGTTGCTGGAAGACCGGGGCGGGGCCGGGACATGAACCTGAACGTGCGCAGCTGGCCGCGACTGGTCCGCATCGGCTGGGTGCTGGCCCGTCACGGCCTCGACGAACTCCTCTACACCCTGCCGGTACTGCGACGGCTCGCCTTTCTGCGTTACGTCACACCCGGCTACTGGCTCCACTCCGGACGCCCGCGTGGTGAGCGGCTGCGCAAGTCGTTGGAGGATCTGGGCCCGGTGTTCGTCAAGCTCGGCCAGATCCTCTCCACCCGCCGCGACCTGCTGCCGCCCGATATCGCCGAGGAACTGGCGCGGCTGCAGGACCGCGTGCCACCCTTCGCCAGCGACGACGCCCGCGGGATCATCGAGGCCGCCTTCGATCGGCCCGTCGACGAACTCTTCCTGCGCTTCGACGCCGAGCCGCTGGCGTCCGCCTCCATCGCACAGGTCCACACAGCCCGGCTGGCCGCCGATCCGGAACACGGCCGTCCGGATGACCAGGAGGTGGTGGTCAAGGTGGTGCGCCCCGGGATCGACGAGACCATCCGCCAGGACGTCGCGCTGATGTACATCCTCGCCCGGGTGGTCGAGCGCTACTGGTCCGAGGGCCGACGACTGCGCCCGGTGGAGGTGGTCGGCGAGTTCGAGAAGACCATCTACGACGAACTCGATCTGATGCGCGAGGCGGCCAACGCCTCCATCCTGCGGCGCAACTTCGAAGGCTCCGGGCAACTCTACATCCCGGCGGTCTACTGGACCCATACCCGTGCCAGCGTCATGGTCATGGAACGCATCGACGGCTTCCCGGTGAACCACGTCGACACCATCCGCGAGGCCGGCATCGACCTGCGCATGCTGGCCGAGCAGGGGGTGGAGATCTTCTTCACCCAGGCGTTCAAGCACAACTTCTTCCACGCCGACATGCACCCGGGCAACATCTTCGTCGCCCGCGACGGGCGCTATCTGGCGGTGGATTTCGGCATCATGGGCAGCCTCAACCCCGAGGACCAGCGCTACCTGGCGGAGAACTTCGTCGCCTTCTTCAACCGCGACTACCGCCGGGTGGCCGAACTCCACGTCGAATCGCTCTGGGTACCGGAGGACACCCGCATCGACGAATTCGAGGCGGCCATCCGCACCGTCTGCGAGCCCATCTTCGAGCGCCCGTTGAAGGAGATCTCCTTCGGCCACCTGCTGCTGCGGCTGTTCCAGGTGGCGCGGCGCTTCCACATGGAGGTGCAACCGCAGCTGGTGCTGCTGCAGAAGACCCTGCTGAACATCGAGGGGCTGGGCCGCCAGCTCTACCCCGACCTCGACCTCTGGCGCACGGCCAAGCCGTTCCTCGAGGACTGGATGAAACAGCAGGTAGGCCCGCGCGCCTTCATCCGCAATCTCCGCCACGAGGCGCCGCACACCCTGGAGATGCTGCCCTCCCTCCCCGGGCTGGCCGAGCGGGCCCTGACCCGGCTGGCCGAGCCCGATCACGGTCCCGCCATCGAGGCGCGCCTGGAGCGGCTGGAGGAACGCCAGCACCAGGACCAGCGGCGCCAGCGCCTGACCACTGCCGGGATCGGCCTGCTGCTGGCCGGCGTCCTGCTGGCGACCCTCGGCCTCGGCGACCCGCGCCTCGGCCCGGCATGGTTGGAGGTACCGCTGATCGGCTGGGGTAGCGCCGTTCTGGGTGGTCTCCTGCTGCTGCGCGGGATGCTGCGCTAGCCCTCCGGGCCACGGAGCGTCCACACAGAGGACTGGGCCGATCCCTCGGCGCGATCGTTTGCCATCGAGCCGGGGACAAACGGACCGGTCTTTTTTCAATCCAACTGTTGCGAATGCGAATCGTTCTCGTTAGAATCCTCATCCAATGACACCACACGGTCACGGGAGAGCCCTGCGATGAACGATTCGAAGCCCACCGTGCGCGAGATGGACGCCCGCGAACTCCTGGACGAAACAGGCCGGCTCCGGATCCGCCTGGGGGATCAGGTCTACATCCTCCGCCTGACCAGTCAGAACAAGCTGATCCTGACCAAGTAGTTTTCATGACCTGCCGCTCGATCCCGAGCAACGTAGCGAGGGCTCACTCCTCCCTCGACTCCCTTTG